>NZ_JCACKI010000053.1:9282-108755 GCF_059505325.1 Tildeniella sp. | reverse complement strand
AAGAACGATCGCACTTGAAGTAGCAACGATCGCATTTCAAACAAGAACGATCGCATTTCAAATAAGAACGATCGCATTTCAAACAAGAACGATCGCACTTGAAGTAGCAACGATCGCATTTCAAACAAGAACGATCGCACTTCAAATAAGAACGATCGTGTTCAGAGTAGGAACGATCGCGCTTGAAGTAGCAACGATCGCACTTGAAGTAGCAACGATCGCATTTCAAACAAGAACGATCGCACTTCAAATAAGAACGATTCCTTTGGAAAGCTTCGCTAACGCGCTTGAAACAGGAACGATCGTGTTTTAACTAGCAACGACTCCTTTGGAAAGCTTCGCTTTTCTTGAATGCCGAAGGCTATACGCACTTGAAAGTCGAATGGTCGCGCTCTGAGGTTGAATGATGGAGGTTGGAGGTTGGGCGATCGCATTCTCATGAGTATTTAGCAGCCAGTCGCAAATTGGAATCGTTGGGATACGACAGAGCGCAAGCCTATCAGTCTATTCGTGACTTGCAACAGGTTTGGTACACAGCACTTCCAACATGGAGCGTGATTAATCGTACGGAGACTTTGATGAGCCGTTTTACTCTATCTCATTGGGATTCAATAATTATTGCTGCTGGCTTAGAAGCAAATGTTCACACGCTTTACACAGAAAATCTTGGATACTCAAGTATTGATGGGCTAGAAATTGTCAATCTATTTAAAGCTCCTTGAAGCTGCACGGCATAATAACCCGGTTGGAGCGGACTAACGAGAGATCTTAGTGGTGAGGCAAAGGTCACTGGTAACCGCTCAACAGGAACCTTACCCAGAGAGGAAATGACAAATTGATAAGAGAGTCTGCTGCAAAGCCTGGGTTTGATTGGGATTGTGCCAGGTCATCGTTTCTTCAGTTACCAAATCTGCAACGATCGCGTCCTTCCATCCCGAACATGAGATCGTGGAAGTGTAGAAAGCATCATGTAGCGTTTGGTCAGGAGTGCGGAAATGAGTCAGTATGGCTTACGACGGACAGGTGTGGTGGCGATCGGCAGTTTGATTCTGCTTGGGCTGATGGGATGTTTGAAGGCAACGAGTGTGAATCCGGCAACTGCTACTCCTCAGCCGACACAACTACAGCCGATCGCCATGCAGAAGCCTCAAACCGTTAATCCAAAGCTTGTCACTGCGAATACGACCTTTGGGTTCAAGCTGTTTTCAGAGTTGCTGAAGCAAGATCGCGGCAAAAATGTGTTTGTCTCACCATCGAGTGTGGCGATCGCGCTGTCGATGGCTTACAACGGTGCCACTGGTGCCACGCAACAGCAGATGGCAAAAACCCTTGAGCTTCAGGGGATGAGCTTAAATGAACTCAATCAGGGAAACGCAAATTTGAAAGCACTGCTGGAGCATCCTGATAGTGGGGTACAGTTGGCGATCGCCAATTCGCTCTGGGCGCGGCAGGGCGTTCCTTTTCAGCCGACCTTCATGCAACACAATCAGAAATTTTACGGCGCACAGGTCACAGATTTAGACTTTGCGGCTCCTAATGCCACGTCCACTATCAACAACTGGGTAAAAGAAAATACTCGTGGCAAAATTAGCCAAATTGTTGATAGCCTGAAGCCCGATGATGTAATGTTCTTGATTAATGCCATTTATTTCAAAGGAAGCTGGACAAAGGCGTTTGATAAGAGCGACACCACTAATAAACCCTTTTACATGTCGAAGGGTCGTCAGAAAAGCCACCCCATGATGGCGCAAACTGGCAGCTATAAGTACTACGAAAATGACCAGTTTCAAGCGGTCAGCCTTCCTTACGGCAAACAGAAGGTGAGTATGTACATCTTCTTGCCGAAGCAGTCATCTAACTTATCTAACTTTTCAAAAACGTTGACTGCTGAAAACTGGCAGCAGTGGATGGGGCAATTTAGAAAGCAACCGGGTTCAGTGCAGGTGCCTCGCTTCAAGCTGGAATATGATGTGGCACTGAAAAAAGCATTGTCCGCTCTGGGAATGCCGATCGCCTTTGATGCCAACAAAGCCACCTTTGACAACTTGAGTACTGTAGCCACCAAGATTGATCAGGTGAAGCACAAAACCTTTGTGGACGTGAACGAAGAAGGCACCGAAGCAGCAGCAGCGACCTCGATCGGCATCGTCACAACCTCCATGCCCATGAACGAACCGTTTCAAATGGTGGTCGATCGTCCCTTCTTCTGTGCTATTCGTGACAACCAGACTGGAACCGTGTTGTTTATGGGCGCGATCGTCGATCCAAAATAGTCCTGCCCTCCGCGTCCTCCGCGCCTCTGCGGTACAGCCTAAGATAGTAGAACCGCAGAGACGCAGAGAGCGCAGAAAGTTTGGATATCGACGCAACACTGCAACAATTTGCCCGGTTTGGGGTCAAACTGGAACTGGAATCGACTCAACAGCTTTTAGCCGTGCTGGGCAATCCTCATGAGCAGGTGCCGATCGTGCATGTGGCAGGCAGTAATGGCAAAGGCTCCGTTTGTGCATATCTTTCGGCGGTGCTGACGGAAGCAGGCTATCGGGTGGGACGCTATACCTCACCGCATCTGGTCAGTTGGCAAGAGCGGATTTGCATCAAGGAACAGCCGATCGCTACTAGCGATTTGGAACAGGTACTTCAGCAAGTCATTACCGCTAGCCGATCGCTTGAACCATCCCCCACCCAGTTTGAAATCTTTACGGCTGCTGCATGGCTACACTTCGCACAACAGCAGGTTGATCTTGCCGTGATGGAGGTTGGGCTGGGTGGACGACTGGATGCGACGAATGTGTGCGATCGCCCGTTAGCCAGTATCATCACCTCCATTAGCCGCGAACATTGGCAGCGCTTAGGTCCCACGCTGGCAGATATTGCCTGGGAAAAAGCAGGCATTCTCAAACCTAACTGCCTTGCGGTGATTGGGCAGGTGCCGCCCGAAGCCGCTGCGGTCATTCATCGCCGTATTGTCGAACTCAACTGTCCCACTCTGTATCCGCCACCCGCTAAGGATCTAGGCGACGGTTGGGCAGAATATCAGGGCACCGAGGCATACGATGTTGAATCAGACTCTCCAACGTTTGCAGCAGATAGTGTGGTTGTCGTTAAAGCGCTCAAGTATCGATCGCCCCTTCTCGGAGACATTCAGCGTCATAATGCCGGACTCGCGATCGCTGCCCTCCAGAGCCTCCGCCAAAAAGGATGGCAGGTGTCAGACGAGACGATCGCAAACGGCATTGCTAAAACAAAATGGGCAGGACGACTGCAATGGTTCCATTGGGAAGGACATCAGCTTTTGATTGATGGTGCACACAATCCCGCCAGCGCTAAAGTGTTGCGGCAGTTTGTGGATAGCCCCGCGATCGGCGTTGACCGCAGTACATCGATTCATTGGGTCATGGGAATGCTTTCCACCAAAGACCATGCGGATGTATTTAAAGCATTACTGAGAGCGGGCGATCGGCTTTACCTGGTGCCTGTTCCCGACCACAGTACCGCTGATCCTGAAGCACTAGCGGCGATCGCCCACGAAATTTGCCCCGATCTCGCAACCTGTCAAACTTACCCCGACGTGCTTTCCGCTTTAGCAGCCGCCACAGACAGCAGTTCAACGTCTCAGCTTTCAGCCAGAATGCAGTCTCAAACAAATACTCCCCTCACCGTCTTGTGTGGTTCGCTGTATTTAATCGGGCATTTCTTTCAACTAAACAATGCTTCAATGGACAATAAGTAGCTAGGCGGAATTAAACTTAAAACGTTTCAGTATATGCCCATCTGTTTGACTGCGAGCTGCCATGCCATCAATGACAGCCATTACCAGGTAATACTCGTTGTCAAACATCTGTCCTGCAATTTACTGGGTTTTGAGTTGATGCCACTCGGTTTCAATATCGTTCATCTCAGAGCAATACTTGGGCAGCATGAACAAGAATAAGCCCTTTTGTTGCCAGTTTTGCCACTCTGCTTGAGCGGCTTGCCTGGTATGAATGGTTCCATTACCTTGCACAGTATGGTACGCCGTTGCCGCAGTGGGTCATGGCTGTTTGCCGCTGGAGCGTACAGGTCGTCTTGCGCTCAGAGTAAACCAAAGGGTTCGTGTTGCTCCCAAAAAGGTGGTGGTGGAGCGGACTTTTGGCTGGCTCATGGGCTGCCGCCGCCTTGTCAAAGACTATGAGTGGTTGCCAGAAACAGCGGAGACTTTGATTTATCTGGCGATGATCCGTATCATGGTGCGGCGGTTGGCATAAAATCTGACTGCTCAAACCTTTTCAAACGTCCTCTTAGTTTGACAGTCTGACACAACCCAACAAACATTCTCCTCATGCCACGATCGCTCTTGCCATTTCTTATTGCCTTTATCCTGCTGCGATTGGTCTTTTGGTTCGCCACTTTCCCCAATCCTGATGAGGCGTATTACTGGCTTTGGGGACAGCATCCAGCACTTTCTTATTACGATCATCCACCGTTAGAAGCCTGGGTTCAAGGATTTTTTACCGCCATTTTGGGACGTTCTACATTCACGTTGCGGCTGCCTAACGTATTGAGTAATGCAATTTTTTTCTATACTTACTATCAGATTATTCGCTATCTTTACGGCAATAAAATACAGCGATCGCTCTGGTTAATTGTGTTGCTGATACTGGCATCTCCACTCTATTTCTTATTTTTAACGCTGGCGTGGCATGACCATTTACTGATTACGTTTTCATTAATTTCTGCATACCAACTCATTCGTTTTCTGGATAGCTATATAGCAGATGGAAAAGGCGAAAGCTGGCGTTTATATGCAGCAGCAGGAGCGATCGCACTAGCAATATTGTCCAAATACAACGCGGTTTTCGTCATCCTGGGTTTTGCAGCGACGTTGGTAGCAGATAAGCGTTTACGACCCTTGTGGCGCGATCGACGGTTATATTTAGCAGCAGAGATCGCACTCACTGCCTTCATTCCCATCGTATTGTGGAATCTTTCTAATGATTTTCAGTCGTTTCGCTACTATGTCGATCGTAGCGTTGGCACAGGTAATTTTAGCCTTAAGTTCTCACCCTTTTTTAACTTTGTGCTATTTTCGATTCTGCTGGTTTCGCCTATGCTTTGCTTCGGCTTCTTTCAAGGGGTGAAACGAATTAGGCGATCGCTTGGCACACGTACCATTTATCCCACAGTTGCGTTTTGGGTGTTCATCATCTCTACCGTTACTCTTACAGGAATTTCGTTACTTTCTGCTGCACTATACTACTGGAATATCACAGCGTATTTGTTACTGTTTCCGTTGCTACCAGCAGTTTTTGAGAAGGAGCAATTAGCGAACTCCTTCGGAGAAGCAAGCTACAGCGGTCAGCAGTCAGAATTGAAAACTCAAAACTCAAAACTCCTCAGTAATACGATACAAAGCACTATTCAAAACTCAAAACTCAAAACTCAAAACCCTCTTCATTTCTTATCCCACAAGCCCCTTTTCTTCGCTGCACAGTTCTACGGGTTGCTGTTTGCAACGCTGTTAGTTGTGCATTACAGCATTTTTCCACTATCTGCTTTATTCGATCGGGAAACTGACCCAGATTCGCGGATGTTGTTTGGTTGGAATGAGGTTGCAGATGTAGTTAAAATGCAGACAGAAGCGGTTGGCATCGATCGCTTTCTCGCCACGACAGATTATCGCTCTGCCTCAGCATTGGCGTATCAGTTGAATGATAAAAATGTGATGGCAATCTCCGATCGCATTGACCAATTCGACTTTTGGTATACCGATGATGCAGCCTTCAAAGGTCGCAATGCGTTGATTTTGTCGGATGATTGGCATCCGGTACAACCAAAGTTACTGGCTCAGTTCGATCGCACCTCAGAGCGAAAGACGATCGCGATCTTCCGCTTCGGTATCTGGATTAAAAACTATTACCTTGTCAAAGGCTATGAGTTCCGAGGTGGCAGAGTTTCTTGAGTCAAAAACCACGAAAAAGCTCTCAACCGAAAGCCAAATTTTGGAAGAAATGGCTACTGATTGAGAGCTTAAAAATGCTTGAGAAACGTAGCCTTGTGCAGTGAAGAAATCATGCCAAAAATTCAAAAGCTGCCGCCTTTTTCGACTTCTAGCGCGTGAGTTCTGTTGTAACTATGCGGTTGTTGCTACAGGTTCAGCGACGGCTGTTTCAGCAACAGGATAGACGCTAATTTTCTTTTTGCTTTTGCCGTAGCGCTCAAAAGTGACAATGCCGTTGATGAGCGCGAACAGAGTGTCATCACTGCCGCGACCCACATTGTTACCAGGGTGAACTTTGGTGCCTCGCTGCCGGATCAAAATATTGCCTGCTTTCACGGTTTGTCCACCGTAGCGCTTAACGCCCAAGCGCTGAGCATTAGAATCGCGACCGTTGCGTGTACTGCCTGTACCTTTTTTGTGAGCCATAGTCCCCTCAGTCTCTCTTGTTTCTAACAGAAGTCTAATTCACATTAACTATTGATCGATCGCTCAGCATGAAGCCGAGCCTCATCAGATCGGCTAAACGTCGTCAGTCTCTTGCGTTACCGCTGCTACAGGTTCGGGTTCTACCGCTGTCGGCGCACCTTTTTTGGTTGCCTTGGAGCTAGAACCGCCCACATTAATGCTATCAATCATCAAGCGAGTTAGCTCCTGACGATGCCCTTGCTTTTTGCGGGTTTTCTTTTTGGGCTGCATCTTGTAGACAATAATCTTGCGATCGCGCAAATGCTGTAGCACTGTTGCCTCGACCGTTGCTCCCTCAACAAGCGGTTGCCCAACGCTGATTTCACCCTCATCTTGAACAAACAGCACTTTGTCGATCGTAATCTGAGTATCGGGTTCAGCCGGAAGACGATTAATGTCATAGAACCGACCAGGCTCTACGCGCCACTGTGTGCCGCCCAGTTCGATAATTGCGTAAGAAGTCATGAAAACACCTTAAGAGTTGCCGTACAGGTAGCCTACGAAAGTAATCGCAGGCTTTTAGTGTGTCCGACCTGATCCGAGCAGGAATAGACAGTCAGCTTTCCAGTATCTCTAGTTTTTAGGAAGAATGTCAAGTTCTAATGGTCAACCAATGCAGTCTAGCTTCAGAAATTCTACGAACGCTGGTCTGAAAAGAACAGCCCTTTTTCTGTACAAATAGCTGTGAGCGGTCGATCCCACGCATCTTCAGGCAGTGTAGGCAGATACGCAAAGTCAAAGACAATGCCGATCGTCGGTTTTTCTGCCCACATTGGGGATGCTAACAGCCGATCGTAAAAGCCGCCGCCGTAGCCTAAGCGGTAGCCACGGGTGTCGCAGGCGATCGCAGGCACCAACAGCAGCTCCACTTGTTTCGGCTCAATGATGGGCGAATCTGGATGCGGTTCCAGGATGCCGTAAGCGCCAGATTGAAGTGGCAGTGAAGCTTGAGGATGCCAGGTATGCCAGTGCAGCGTTTTGCCCACACAGCGCGGAAAGCCCCAGACTTTCTCAACTCCAAAGAGTGTACGCAGATCCGGTTCCTGCCGAATGCTGAAGTACGCAAGCACCGTCTGAGCCTGGGTAAAAAGAGCAGACGATCGCAGATGTTCACAAAGCTGATGACTATTTGCTTGCCAAAGGTCGGGCGTGAGCGATCGCCGAGTTTGCAACAGCGATTGTCGCAACTCTTTCTTGGTCATTGCACCTCCCACGACACAGCAGATTAGGGCAACTTTTTTACCTGAATCACTTGAAGGCTACCACCCGCGTGGAGTGTTTGCTTCACAAGCTGAAAGCCAGTTGCTTCGAGTTGTGCAGCGAGATCGGTACGAATCAACGCCCATGCGGTTTCGGTTTCAAAGAGCAGCAGAAAGAGCGCTAGTCCGGGTACAAAAAGCGGGTTCGTTGGTTTGTGAAAATCAACTAGCGTGAAGTAACCGCCCGATCGTAAGACGCGATGCACTTCCTTGAGAATTTGCTGAAGTTGCTGTGGCTCCATTTCGTGCAGTGCCACGCTGGTATGCACCACATCAAACTGGTTATCTGAGAAGGGCATCGCTTCTGCAAAGGCTTCTACGTAATCTGCCTGGGGCACATTTTTGTAGGCGCGTTTGAGCGACAGCGGCGAGGCATCTAACCCAGTGACATGGCGCGATCGCTCCACTAAAAATTGCGTTGTTTGCCCACTGCCACAGCACAGATCGAGGATGGTAGTTTCAGGGGCGATCGGTACTCCCTCCAATGCCAATTGCCGAAAGCGTCGCTCTCCACCCACACTCAACGCCGCCAACCGCGCAAAGCTATCGTAAACCCACTGATATTGATAACTCCAGTCTCTGAGAATAGTTGCCATAGGAGGTGAGGGGAGAGGAGTGAGGGGTAAGGAGTGAAAAGGTGAAGCGGTAGCCTACTACTCTCAATCTACAAGCTGCTATCTAAAATCTCTACTCCCTACTCCCCACTCCCTACTCCCTACTCCCTACTCCCCACTCCCTACTCCCCACTCCCCACTCCCCACCCCCGGCGCAGCCAACCGACTCCGACTCAGCGCCGTCTCCACTGCCTGCTGCTGATCGCGGTGGGTGAGCCACTGATGGTAGGTGCGGGTGTGGACGGCGACAGAGTGACCCATCATGCGGGCGGCTACAGTATCGGGCAAGCCAAAGTGAATAGTGCGGACTGCCCAGGCGTGACGCAGGTTATACGGTGAAAAGGGCAAGTCGTAGCGACGGAATTGGGAGGTAACGCGCTGTCCGATACGCTGGAGGGTAGTTTGGTTGAGATCGGTTTGGATGGTGGGTAGCTGGATCGATCGCAAATTAAAGTGATCGACCCACTCTGGATAGAAGGGCCAAACCTCGTGAGACCCCGTTTTGGTACTATCAAGGACGCGAATATTGGCTTCTGACTTGCCTTGGGTCAGCATAGAGTAGTCGCAGAAGAACACTTCATGATTTCTCAAGCCATAGGTTGCCATCACCGCATAGACAAATTGCCAACCTGGATTGGGAATAGTCGCCCAGGTTGTAGCGATTAATTCGTCAGACGGTAGTGCGCGTGCTCTCATCTGACTCAGACCGTAGCTTCCCCAGAAGGTTTTCAAATCGATCGGCAACTCAACGCTCAGAAACTTAGCCAGAGCGCTTAGAGCTGTGCAGCAGATTTGACGGCTGCGAGAATGATCCTCTGTGGCGCGTACTGTGGCATAGATAGCTTCGACGAAACTCAGTTGAGGGTTTGCCTGTGCGATCGCCTCCAGTTTCCGCAAATAGGGCGCGTAAGCAGTCTCCCAGGTCGTTTTAGCGGAGGCGGAATGGCTTAACCGCGATAGCTCTGTGAAAAAGTGCTGCTCAAACGCTTGTACCTGTTGTGCCAGTCCCAATTGGTCTAAGCGTCCCCAACCGGAGCCGTTGTCGTACTGCCGCCAGTCAAACGAGTTTTGAATAATCTGTGCCGCAATCACCTTCACCGTTTGCTCTGCCTGCTTCAAGCCAGCAGGTGTGGCTGGTAGTCCCAGGCTGAGGCGCTGTTGTGATGGCTTGAGCCGTAAACTGCCGGGGCGTGGTGGCAGCATACCTCGCAGCCCTAGTTTTTGTCCCCGTCGCTCAATCTGAAAGCCCATCTGTGCTGCTTTTAAGCGCTGATTGGTTTGAGCGATACGGACATCGATCGCAGCATTAGCATCAGTCATAGCAAAGCTAGAGTTGGTTACAGGTCAGCAGTGCGCTACTTCCCGCTACCCATCTTAAAGGAGCGATCGCTGCCTGAGTAAGTTGGTTGCGTTTGCTCTGACCATTAAATCTAACGTTCTATGACGAACTTTCGAGGAAAAGATGCAATGTCTGGTTTTTACCCTAACCCTCCTCTAGAACATAAGGTTAAAATCAGTAACAAACCTGAGAGCAAGAAAAAGCTGTGGCTGTTATGGGTCGATTTGGGGTATTGCTGCTGAATTTAGGCGGACCAGACCATTTGGAAGACGTTCGTCCCTTTTTGTTTAACCTGTTTTCCGATCCGGAGATTATTCGGCTACCGTTTCCCTGGCTACAGCGTCCGCTTGCCTGGTTGATCTCAACGACACGAGCCAAAAAATCTCAAGAGAACTATCGGCAGATTGGCGGTGGCTCCCCCTTACGGCGCATCACAGAAGAGCAGGCGCAGGCGCTTCAGACACAGCTTCAGCACAAAGGGCATGATGCCAATGTCTATGTCGGTATGCGCTATTGGCATCCGTACACTGAAGAAGCGATCGCCCGCATCAAACGCGATCGCGTCGAACGTCTGGTTATTCTGCCCCTTTACCCGCATTTTTCCATTAGCACCAGTGGTTCTAGCTTTCGCCTGCTAGAGCAAATTTGGCAAGAAGATCCCAATCTGGCGCAAATTGATTACACTGCGATTCCTTCCTGGTACGATCGCCCAGGTTATCTCCAGGCAATGGCAGACCTGATTGCCAGCGAACTGGATCAATTTCCCGAACCAGACAGGGTGCACATTTTCTTCAGTGCTCATGGGGTTCCCGTAAGTTACGTTGAAGAAGCGGGCGATCCTTATCAGCGCGAAATTGAAGGCTGCGTAGCGCTCATTATGCAAACGCTGAACCGACCCAATCCGCACGTGCTGGCGTATCAGAGCCGTGTCGGTCCGGTAGAATGGCTCCAACCGTACACCGATGACGCACTGAAGGAGCTTGCCGAACAGGGCGTTAAAGATCTCGCCGTCGTGCCCATTAGTTTCGTTTCCGAACACATTGAAACGCTGCAAGAAATTGACATGGAGTACCGGGAACTAGCTGAGGAAGCAGGCATTGAAAACTTCCATCGTGTGCCTGCCCTCAACACGCATCCTGGTTTCATTGATGATCTGGCAAATCTGGTGGTAGAAGCGCTTGATGCGCCGCATTTGAAGCTGGCTGAAGTGATGCATCCAGAGAAGCAAGTGAAAATGTATCCGCCAGAGCGCTGGGAATGGGGCATGACCATTTCAGCAGAAGTTTGGAACGGTCGCCTTGCCATGCTAGGCATCCTGGCTGTGCTGTTAGAAATCTTGACGGGGCGTGGACCGCTACACGCGATCGGGTTGCTGTGAAGGTGTTAGAAGTCAGAAGTCAGAAGCCGCGAGACTCTGCGCTTAAGGGTTAGGGGCTTTCTTCATGCTCTATTGCTTTTAGAAGCCGCTGATAGACGCTGTGATACCGTTGCAGACGCTCCACGTCTTTGTCCGTTAGAACTGTCATGCGGGTGAGCGTCATATTGTCTTCCAGGTCGTAGCGCTTGACGCGTACCGCTAAGGGATTGGTCAGCACACGATCGATAAACTCGTCGTAGCTTTCATCCGATCGTCGTGTCAGACAGTCCAAGGCTGCGATCGCCTCGGTGGGAAAGCCTTCAGCCTCAAGTCGCTCTAACGTCCAGTCGGAGTCTTCCACCACATCATGCAGCACCGCTACGAGCTGTTCCAAGGTCGTTTTCCCCCGTAGCATGAGCCGGAGTGGGTGCAAAATATAGGGCGCGTTCGCTTTGTCCACCTGATCTTGATGGGCAGCAGCGGCGATCGCGACGGCACGTCCCAGCAGTTGGTTCAACGGCGGACTCATGAGCATTCATCCCGCAGATGCTTTTTAGACTGCCCCTCGCAGAGACAGAGCGTTTGCTATACCTTAGCTCGACTCTTGTCCGGAGAAAGACGGACGATTCAAAATTTTGCTAGCAACCTTGGCAACTTTGCGCCCGATCGCCCGCAAGAATGGCGGCATTGTCGAGGTATTGCGATCGAGAAAGCGCTTGACTGAGCGGTGATCGGGTGGCTGTTGCCGCAACTGATCAATCATCATTGGCAGTTCTTTTTGCACTTCAGACCAATACAACTTGGGAAACTGAGTGTAGTCAAAGTTGCAGTCGCGGAAGACGCGCTCAATGCGGTGGTAACGGTGCACTGACCAATCGCGGAGGATTGTCCATGAAGGGTGCAAATGCTCTGCCATGATGAGCGGATACGCTTTCTGCCGTAACCCGGTGAGATAGGTATCAAGCAAAAACTGCATCATTTTTGTGTAGCCTGGGTTCTGGCAGGCAGTCTGCTGAATGATTTCTTCTCGCGTCACTCCAAACTGGGCGAGCACGTCTGCGGGAATGTAGCAGATTCCTTGCTGAGCATCTTCTTGAATGTCGCGCAAATTGTTGAAGAACTGATCGAGGGCACCAAAATAGCAGGCAGCTTGCCAGTGCGCTTGAGACAAGAATGGTAGAACCTGGAAATACGCCCCACCCAAATCCTTTAGCATGGTCTCGTACTGATCGAGTGTTTCAATGGTGAGCGCATGTCCGTGATAGCGCTCGATCGCTTTTAGGTAGCGGTTCCACGACCAAATGGAGAGCCGATCGACTGGAGTAGAAAACGTCCCGAACCACTGAGTACAGATCCGAGTCAGCACCTCTCGATAAGCGCATCCTGGCTTGACCCGACCCCAGAGCAAGAGCCACTTCCAACCAGCGTAAAACTTGCGGAACTCTGCACTGCCAGAATCCACTAGCTCATTTTCAGCCAGTCGATCAATCAGGCGAATCCAGCCAATGCGCTCGATCCACTCGTCGCGTACACTAGGCTCCAACTCCATCACCCAAGCTGCGTTATCTTCGTCTTTAAGCGAATCATCTGCGATCGCATCGTGTTCAGAGGAACCCACCAAACCTGAAATTGTGATGCCATTCATATCATCGTGCTAATCTTGACCTCCACTCTAGAGTGCCCAACGATCGCCAAAATTAACGTCGTGCTATTGAATACATTGATTAAGCTCTGTACCGTAGTGACCAAAGCGCTAGCATCAGCCTTTGGTTTTGCCAACTCAACTGAGTTTCAAGCCAGTGGAAACTCATACAGTGAAATCGAAGGCACGTTTTGGACTACCGTAAAAACCACTAGCCTGCGTTGGGAAGCTGAGTTCATGCAGCAAGTTTTAGCCGCGCACGAAATCCCAGCCCGAATCATTGACTTAGGTATCGAATCTTACATGGGACAGGGTAGTCCGGCAGCGGTGCAAGTGCAAGCCGAGGATGAACAGCTAGCCATTCGCTTGCTCAGCGCTGTTGATGAGGCAACAGAAGCGTCTGAGTAACCTGCTATGATCGGTCAGCAACTAAATGGTTTTGATTGCAGTCTTAGCGCTTAGGAGTTGTACAGAAATAGCAGCATGGTCTGTAGCCGTCAGCGAAAAGCTGATCGCTAATCCAAAAGTGTGCAGTTATTTTTTAGCAAGCGCCTAGGCTCTGGCAGGGTCAGAATCTGGCAAGATGGAGTTTGGGGAAATCAGGCTATCTGTTCGGCTTTTGATCGCATATCTGAGGTTTTGGCTGAGGTATGGACAGGTAGCGAGTTAGTAAGGAACTACCGCGCTCATGTCGTTATTTGACTGGTTTGCCAATCGGCAAAAAGCTGGACCCATCAGTAAAGATCGGCAAGAACGAGAAATTGCCGATGGGCTTTGGGCAAAATGTGAGTCATGCGGTGTGCTTACTTATACCAAAGATTTGCGAACAAACCAGATGGTTTGCTTAGAGTGCAATCATCACATCCGCGTTTACAGCGATGAGCGGATTCGTCAGTTGGTCGATACCAATACATGGATTGCCCTGGATGAAGGTCTCTCTGCAACGGATCCGTTGAAGTTTCGCGATCGTAAACCCTACAGCGATCGTCTCCGCGAAACGCAAGACAAACTCAAGCTGCTCGATGCTGTGCAAACTGGGGTCGGTCAACTGGATGAGTTACCAGTCGCGATCGGCGTGATGGACTTTCGCTTTATGGGTGGCAGCATGGGTTCTGTCGTAGGCGAGAAGCTGACTCGCCTAATTGAACGTGCCACTCGTGAACGGCTGGCTGTCATTATCGTGTGTGCGTCAGGCGGAGCCAGAATGCAGGAAGGGATGCTGAGCCTGATGCAAATGGCGAAAATTTCTGGTGCTCTAGAACGCCATCGTGAGGCTCGCCTGCTCTATATTCCCGTACTCACACATCCCACAACGGGAGGAGTCACCGCCAGTTTTGCCATGTTGGGAGATATCATCCTGGCAGAACCCAAAGCGACGATCGGCTTCGCTGGACGTAGAGTCGTTGAGCAAACGCTGCGCGAAAAGCTGCCCGATGATTTTCAAACGGCAGAATACTTGCTGGAACATGGCTTTGTCGATGCGATCGTGCCGCGTACTCAGCTCAAGAAAACTCTGGCACAACTCATTCGTTTGCATCAGCCTTCTGCGCCGACTCATTTACCTGTTCACCTGTCAGGTGTGCGATCGCTCAGCGTCACCACTCCAGAAAACGTCAATTTGTGAGGGGCTTGATAAACCCGGCGATAGCAGCACTTGTGAAGAACTTTGACCGTTCTATAGAGGGTACGCTTCGCCTGTACAATCAGAAGGGAATTCATTTTAACTCCAGACTCGTCTAGCTTTGGCGAATGTGACGGTAACGCTCTCCATTCCCTGGCACCTTGTGCTTTGAACACACCTGGCTACCGCCTGGAATGCTGCTTCAAGCATGTTCTGAGGCATCCAGATAAAGCTAACTGAGTCCGGCATCTTAATAACCCAAATACCTGAGCCACAGTAAGGAGAACCATGCTTAAAAGGTACATTTGGCTTGTTGTAGCCACTGTATTCTTCGCTTTTCAGACGTTTGTCAGCAGCGTCTCGGCGGCTGAACTAGATCCAGCCACTCGAACAATTCCGCTCGACGCTAATGGTGGAACGGTGGAACTGAGCCTCAAACAGGTCAAAGAAGGTAAACGTCTATTTCAGTACGCCTGTGCCCAATGCCATGCAGGTGGTGTCACCAAGACAGATCCGAACGTTGGTCTGGAGCCAGAATCGCTGGCGCTGGCAACACCGCCCCGCAATACCGTGGACGCACTGGTAGACTACATGAAAGACCCCACAACCTACGATGGTGCCCAATCCATCGCTGAAGTGCATCCTAGCCTTAAGAGCAAGGATAACTTTCCTGAAATGCGTAACCTGACAGAAGATGACCTGGTAGCGATCGCAGGTCACATTTTGCTGCAACCGAAAGTGGTTGGCGACAAGTGGGGCGGCGGCAAGATCTATTACTAAGTAGCTTAGGTTCACTAAAGTCCCTATGCTTCTACTGAAAGACCTGAGTGATCGGGCTGTAAGCTTAACAAAAGTCTACAATCTGATCGTTTGGGTCTTTTTAGTTTGAGTGAGCCGTTACCTATGCAGCATCGCTTTTTTAGGGTTTGCCTGTTCCTTCTCGCTCTGTTTATGGTTTTGCCGCTAGCGATCGCTTCCCCAGCCTATGCGGCGACTGATGCCTACGTAACCCGCTACTTGCGTGTCACTGAACCAGTCCCTCTAGCCTTAGATGAGCAAGGCAAAACGCGGCTCTTTCCGGCAGACGAATTTGCGGCTGGCAAACAGCTTTTTGAACGTAACTGTCTCAACTGTCATGTAGGGGGGGCGACGTTGCCCGACCCCACCGTATCCCTCTCGTTGGCAGACTTACAGGGCGCAACGCCGCGACGCGATACCGTCAGCAGTTTGGTTGCTTATCTCAGGCAACCCATGACCTACAACGGTACTGAAGAAACGTTTTGGTGCCGCCAAATTCCTGAAAGCTGGCTGTCTCAGGCGCAGATTGAAAGCCTAGCTGGCTTCGTGTTGAGGGCGGCTCAAACAGCACCAGGATGGGGCGGCGCGCTCTTTCCAGAGAAGTAGGCGATCGGTCGTTGTCAAAGTCTCATAGCTTGCGCTGCATAACCGTTTGGATTCTTCGACGCGCTGTCGTACATATGGTTTAAGATCGTAAGTGTGTAATGCGCTTAAATCCCTAAGAGAGCTATGAAATCAATCAATTCTGTGACGAAAAGTCTTTGCCTCAGCCTGATGGCTGCCCTACTCGTTATTGGTAGCTTTGTCGTGTCTGTTGCTCCGGCTGCTGCCGAAGCCTTCACGGTCAAAATGGGCGCTGATAACGGGCTGTTGGTTTTCCAACCTGCTAACCTGACCGTCAAACCAGGTGACACAGTCAATTGGGTTGTCAACAAAGTGCCTCCCCACAATGTCATCTTTGATGACAAAGCGATTCCTGGGAAAGATAAGGCACTCGCCAAGTCTCTGTCTCATCCTCAGCTCGAAATGTCTCCTGGCAAGGGCTATGAGTTGACCATCCCCAAAGACCTCGCGGCTGGTGAATACTCTTACTTCTGCGCGCCTCACCGGGGTGCTGGCATGGTCGGTAAGCTGACCGTTGCAGGCTAACTGACAAATTGAATGGAACTATCTGCTAAGACTGGAGATAGTTCCATTTCTGTTTTATGGCTGCCCGATCGAACATCACCCCGCTCTGTCAAAACATTCTGTTGCTTGGCACCTCAACTCCTACAAAAACACCTAACTGGAAGGAAAACCGTTTGAAGAGACTGTTGCTCACAGCCCTGCTGGCGATCGTGCTGCTCATTAGTCTGGCAGCGCCAGCACAGGCAGGTAATCCTGCAAACGGTGCAAAACTCTTCAATGCGAACTGTGCTGCCTGCCACATGGGTGGCAACAATGTCATCCTTGCGAAAAAGACGCTGAAGAAAGAAGCGTTGGAGCAGTACGGTATGGCTTCTTTAGACGCGATTAAAAATCAGGTAACTAAGGGTAAAAACGCGATGCCGTCCTTTCGTGGGCGGCTGAATACGACGCAAATTGAAGATGTTGCAACCTACGTTCTAGAGCAATCTCAAAAAGGCTGGTAGACGAAAGGTTGGTAGACGATCGGTGGCTTGCGCGACTTGTCTGCTGGAAATTTCAATGTAAACTGGGCGATCGTCTAGCCTGAAATGTTGCTAACGGAACGATCGTGCCTTTTTCTGAGCCTTCCTGAGCGCATCAGGGGCACTGTTTAACAATCTGTCCCTGGATCAGCTCTCATTGGGAACGAAGTGTAGTATTCTCGCTTCTAGCCAACTACAAAGAAGGAAAAATCGGTGGTTCCCCTTCGTGACAATAATCCAACGAGCATTACTCCGGTTGTAACCTATGTGTTGATCGCTGCGAATATTCTGGTTTTTCTTTACGAACTAAGTCTATCGCCACCCCAGCTTGAGCAGTTTTTTCGCATTTGGGCAGTCGTTCCTAGGGAGTTAACGGCTAGTTTCTCTGGTCAATTAGCCGTTCAACCATTGCCAGAATGGATTACCCTCTTCACCTCTCAGTTTCTGCACGGCGGCTTTTTACACGTTGCTGGCAACATGCTGTTTCTCTGGATCTTTGGCAATAATGTCGAAGACCGTTTGGGACACGTTAAATATTTAATCTTTTATCTTGCGTGTGGTGCTTTGGCAGCGCTAACGCAATGGTTTTTCTCCTCCGGCTCAGCCATTCCATCATTGGGGGCAAGTGGCGCGATCGCGGGCGTAATGGGTGCCTACATCTTGCGCTTTCCCAAAGCAGAAGTGCTAACCCTGATTCCTCTCGGCTTTTTCTTCTGGACGTTTCGTGTACCAGCCTTTGCCTTTCTGGGGTTTTGGTTTTTGCAGCAAGCCCTTTACGGGTTAGCCAGCCTGGAAGCGCCGATGAACATTGGAATGGAGAGCGGCGGCATTGCATACTGGGCTCACGCAGGGGGCTTTGTTTTTGGTGCGATCTTGGGTCCACTGCTGGGCTTATTTTCAGACAATTCCAAGACGCAGACGTTTTAGAAGAGCGTGTGGTCTGTGGGCTTTTTGAAAGAATCTTGGCGTTGCTGAATGCAAGTATGATTTCCCTCATCCCCAGCCCTTCTCCCCAAGGAGAAGGGAGCTAGAATCGAATCGAGTTCCATCGCCCGTTGGGAGAGGGTTAGGGTGAGGGCAGATTTGACAATTCATATTTTTGTTCAGCAACGCCAGAATCTTTAGCCTGTGGGCTTTTTGAAAGAGTTTTTAGCCTATGAGCTAAAATGGACATGTACTTGAGCGGCTACAACGATGCCTCGGTTGAACCCTTTTACACTCCAGATGGAGGTCACTCGCATGTTTGAGCAGGGGCAGTCATTTTTTGCCCCTCTCAAGGTGCAGGACTGGTTAAAGGAACGCAACGAAGATCCTGGTGCTTACGACATTCTGTTTAACCAAAAGCCAGCGCCTCCTGGTTCGGGTCAGGTGATGACAGTGGAGATTGAGCTGCGTCGTAAAGACGGTCAACCGACTGACGCATGGCTCCAGGAAGAAGTTAATCGCCACGCATGATGCTGAGTGAGTGACCAGTGCTGAGGAGCGATCGAATGCCCTGAATGTTAACGTTTGTAAACTCTCACTCAGCAATTTTTTCTTTTCCCTTTCGCTCCGTCCCCTTGAGTCGCTAAACTACAGAGAGATATCCGCAGAGACAGCCATAATTATGAGTGTAGTTAGCCAAGTCATTCTGCAAGCCGACGATGAACTGCGTTATCCCACCTTGGGCGAACTTCAGGGCTTGCAAGGCTTCTTTAAAACTGGCGAGCAGCGTACCCGTATCGCTGCCACGCTATCGGAAAGTGAGAAAAAAATTGTTCAAGAAGCAAGTAAGCAGCTTTGGAAAAAGCGCCCAGACTTTATCGCTCCCGGTGGCAATGCCTACGGCGATAAGCAGCGTGCCCTCTGTCTGCGTGACTACGGTTGGTACTTGCGTCTGGTAACATACGGCATTTTGTCAGGCGATAAAGAGCCGATCGAAAAAATCGGGTTGATTGGCGCACGCGAAATGTACAACGCTTTAGGTGTACCCGTTCCTGGTATGGCAGAAGCAATTCGTTGTCTAAAAGCGGCTTCTCTGGAGCTACTTTCGGCTGACGATGCGGCAGAAGCAACGCCTTATTTCGACTACATTATTCAAGCAATGTCTTGAAACAAGCCTAGTCATTAGTAAATTAAGTTCCCCGTTGTTGGTGGAGGTCTTTGGCGATCGCTCGTCAGGGCTATCATCAAGGTCGGGGAATTTTGATGTGAAAGGCTAAAGGCTAAAAGTGTGGTCAGGAGTTAGCAGTCAGCTATCGGCTATCGGCTATCAGCGATCAGCGATCAGCCTTTACTCATCGCTCCTACCCCCTCACCCCTCACCCCTCACCTTCCCATGCTCAGGCACTGGCGATCGCGCAGAAGGCAATTTTGCAAGGCTTTGATCAGTCGTTGCCTGTTGTCCAGCGCTGGTTTCTTTACATGCCGCTGGAACACAGCGAAAATCTAGAGCATCAGCGACAAGCGGTTGAATTATTCTACTCTCTGCGGAATAGTCCTGATGCGGCTGGTACTTATGACTATGCTGTAAAACACTTAGCGGTCATTGAGCGGTTTGGGCGTTTTCCGCACCGCAACTCTATACTCGGTCGTGCGTCTACGCCAGCAGAGGCAGAGTTTCTGAAGCAACGCGGTTCATCCTTCTAGTCCCCAGGAGTATTGTGCATGAGTTTGCAATCTGTGACACCAACGGCGACGCAACTTGACCAGGCAAAGCAGGCGATCGCTGCCTACATCGGTAGCATCGACAGCAATCCCGATCGGCGTGAGGGCGCATACCCTTACTACCTGTTTCATGAACCGGGAGAGCCGATTCTAGGTACAGTGCTGCTGTTTCATGGGTTCAGCGCCAAGCCGCATCAGATGTGGCGGTTGGCAGATTACCTGTTTCGTAACGGGTTTAATGTCTATCAAGCGTCGATCGCAGGACATTCGCTCATCCGCCCTGCGAAGAACTGGGCACAGGTTGACCTCAAACCCGAAATTGCCGATCCGCTGAAAGAAAAAGTGGCACAAGATCCAGTGCTACAGACCTACTTTGGTAACATTGCCAGCAATCCCAATCTTGCTGCCCAACCCAATCCGTTGCAGCAGGCAGCGCTGGTATCTCGGTTGGTCAGTATTGAGCCACGTCTGCTGGAGATTGTGCAGTCGATCGAAACTACCGATGATCCTGCTTTTGACGAATATTTCATCTCGTCTCATCTGGACTATCTGACGAACGCAAAAGCACGTCTGGCGGACATAGAACCCATTCCCGGTGCGGTCTACACAGTGGGCTTATCGGTTGGTGGGGCTGTGGCGTTGGCATTGGCAGCAGCAAACCCCGATCGCGTCCAGAAGGCAGTTGTCTATGCACCCCTGTTGAAAGTGTATGGCGAACAGCGGCGGCAGTATGTCAACCTTGCAGGACCGTTAGATATTAAAGAAATGGGTTGGGACCCTAATCTGATGTTTCCGGTAGGCTGCTTTACGGCAGCCGATCGCTTTGGCGGCAGTGTGGTGATGAGTCCCGCGTCGATTCATTCGCTGAAAAAAGTGCCCATTTTCATGGTGCTAACCGAAAACGAAGATGCGGCTGACATTAAGACAAATCAGGATTTTTACGAGAAGACAGGCGCAGAACAGGACGGTAACCAATACTATCTCTACCGTGCAATGGATTTGGTGCCGCATCCAATGGTCGATCCCACAGAAGTCAGCCAGAACATGAGCAACCGTTTCTGGCAAAGCCTGTATCAAGAAACATTTCGCTTTCTCACAACGGGCAATGTTGATATTCCCAATATGGGCAATCTGGATCAAGACCCAAACTTGCCGCAGGTGCCTCCAGTGAGCTAGGAGGTTAGTTGTTAGAACTGGTGTGGCAGTTCTTATTTAAACGAGGTCAGTGTTTGTGCCTGAAGACAGGAGGCAGACGGGAAGCCGCATTTCTCTTTCCTTCTGCCCTCTGCCTTCTGCCTCTTCGCAACGGTATAGCGCTGTCTGCGCGAACCACATATTTTTCAACTTTCCTTCCGCCTTCTGCCTCTTCGCAACGGTCCAGATCTGCTGTTTCATCCGATGCCACAACTTTCGCTTGCTGGCAATGTCAAATGACTAGCCCTGAGCCACAACTTAAAGTACTGCCTTTCGCTTTGCCGTGCCGTTGGTGCAACTTCTCCTGTAGGTTGATGAGAGTCTCACAGCCGATTCGTAATCAAGACAGCCGATCGCCTCTTCACTCAGTGCTTTGTGAGGATGAACGGTACATTTGAGACGATAATCACCCGTGAAAAAGATACAGCGGTAGCATGGAATCTGGTGCAAACGTTGCAGCGTTGTCTGACCTCGCATGAGAGTTTTCCCGATCGACCACAAGAGACTGACTAGAACCAGCAAACAACCTGTAGCAACAGCGTTTTTTATAAATGGCGCAACGTGAAGCAAAAGTGGAATGAGCATAATAATTACTTGAAAACGAAAACAACTTAGTGATAGGACTCACGCAAAGATCCCCGACTTCTACGATGGATTAGGCTTTTGTGACTGAGGTTTAATCAGAAGTCGGGGATCTAAACACCTTACGCGTAGGTCCTAAGTGAAAGAGAGCCATAGCTAGATAGCTGAAAACGATGGAATGCAGGATGTGTGGGCTTTTTGCAGTCAAAGGTTCTACCGCTGCTCCTGTCTTCACCTTGATAGTGATTGTGGTCAAGTTCAGATCAGCCGATCGCTCCAACCACCGCATAGATGGGTCGTAGTTCCACCGCTCCTGTCGCTAAACATCTGAGCAAGCGCGATCGCAGACCAATCGCCAGCCGCAAAGATGGCAAGACTGCGATCGGTAAGGGCAAATATCCAGGCGAAGCTACCAAAGTTCCAAAGTCCCCCTCGCAGTTTAGTCAAAAGCAGAGACGCTTCAGCAACCGCGCTGGCACTCATGACATCATCATGATGGCGGTCTGGATTGGTAGTCATAGGTATTGAAGATTGGTTGGCAGGCAAGTATTGGACTGTGAATTGTACCGTCTGTTTCAAGCGGCAGGGTGGTCTAAAGATCAGCAAAACGCCGAGCTTCAGACCTTGATTGGGAATACACAAAGACTAGGATTGCGTCACCAGCTTGACTGTAGCGTTCTGCAAGCCAGGACGCTGCACGGCTGCCAGAGTCTGATACACGGCATATTTTTGATTGATTGTGCTAAGCAATTTAGACATGTCGTGCTTTCTGGCCACGCCCCAGAGGTCAGCAATTAAATCAAGTGAACCATCCTCGTTACGAGACCAGCCCAAGTCATAGCCACCCTCGAGCACGGCAACAATGTCAGCTCGAACGGTTTGATAGCCGGAGCCACGCACCATTGCATTAGTTTGAACAATAAACCCCAGTTGATGGAGGGAGTCTTGCAAAATGGCAATGTCAGTCAGCTTACTGCGGAGACTATTGAAGTGAGACATGGTGATTTCCTTGAGATTGAACGTGAACGATCGATGGATGCAATGAACCAATCAATAAACACTAGTAGGCACTCCCAACCATCGTCTTTGTGTCGATTAGTCACGAATGAACCAGTTGGGCGACTTTTGTGCTTTCCCACAGCATGACAGCCGCATGTTTGAAATTGCGTATAAGTAAGAGTTTGTTTTTTGTAGACGTTGTAGAAGTTGTATAAGTAGCGTCAAAAGGGGAGATCTATTCATTCGGAAGACTGAAGGTGGTTCTACCAAATTAGGTAGAAGAAATGAGCATGACTAACCTATAGCAAGCGTTCCACACCTTAGCGGTAGTCGATATCGGTTAACGATTGAAAGCGAGAATTATTGCTGGACGCTGGATACCGCCTCCTCTTGTGAAAGTGAGCGCCTTTGTTTCATAGGTCTTTGCCAGCGTGTGTTTAACTAATTAGTCCATAGATCCCTCCAAAGACAGACAACCAAAGCGAAGCCTGCAAATACGATGAAGGGGAATCAATCATTAAGGAATGTAAACAATGCAAGCGAACAAAACGACTGGCTTACCCTCTACGGCTAAGGAATACAACGGCATCGATCGCAACGCTTTCATCTTCGGTTTCAATCCCCAGGCTGAATTATGGAACGGACGATTGGCGATGATCGGCTTTAGTGCTTACCTGCTTTGGGATTTAGCAGGCGTTAGCGTCCTACGTGATCTTCTGCACTTAGTGAAGTAAGCATCAAAATTTTTCAAGACTTACACACACTGGTCAAAACCTCGGAGGTTTAAGCCAATCTTGTTTGCCACAACTTTTGGTTAAAGCATTTGACGCTTGCGTCAGTCCTCTCTGTATCCATTTAAAATCTTTCAACCCAGTAAGTCCCTTTCCAATATCAGGAAGGGACTTATTATTTATAATTAGATGGGTGCAATTAAAAGCAAAGGACAGCAGCGCTTAGGCGCAGGTGATTGCAGCTTATGCGGGTGATCAGTTTCCATCCAGGGCGTATAAAGTCCGCGTCACGTGTGCAGAGAGTCTAAAACAAGCTACTGCCAAGCATCCAACCAATGGGGATGAGGCAAAATATGCCAACAAAATTGCTACTGATACACGGGGTTTACTCCATAACGAACTAGGTGAGGTAGATCTCAAAGCCTACCAATCGTTTATTGATGCGCTGCGATCGGGCGACCCTGAGAACTATGAGAAGATCATCCTGGATGGCAAGCGGAAATTGGTGCAGCCGCTGACTCCACTGGCAGTGAGTTTAACGGGGCTAAATCCTGCCCATTTACCAATTCCAGTGCCTCCAACGCTCGATAGTGCTCAACAGGCGGCTGAGCTTATTGAAATCGCGTGGCAGGGGTTGTTGCAGGATGTGCCCTTTAGTGAGTATCGCAACAACACCAACAAGCCACTTATTTTGGCAGCCGTTAACGATCTCAATCGGTTATCAGACTTTAGAGGTTCGAAAGAGAAGGGGCGCGTTACGCCTGAACTGTTGTTCCGTGGTACAGCGTTCTATACCGATAGCGCTGGTCGAGTTATTTACCACACGGTGCCTGGAGCCGATACCGGTCCTTATGTCTCCCAGTTCTTACTGCGCCCCGTGCCTGCTGGGACGCAGAGTTATGCCCAGCTTCATCGGGTGCCTGTAGCCAGCCCTGAAAACAGTTTTCAGGTGAACCATGATGAGTGGCTGCTGGTGCAAAATGGCGGCGAGTCTGGTCGCATCATCAAATTTGACCCTGTTCGTCGTTATTTCATCAATGGTCGGGATCAGGGTGAAATTGCCCACGCTCCACCCCCCGTTTATACCAATGCGGCACAGATCTTAATTGCGAAGCTAGAGAAGGATAACCCTCTAGCGGGTGGCGTTGGCGCACCGTACAATCCCAGTAATCCTTACAATAAGTCAAAAACTCAAATGGGCGGTTCCGGAACCTTTGGTTCAGGGTATGCTCAGGCGTTGATTAGTTTGGTTGAACCTCACGCAATTCGGGTTTCTTACTGGCAAAAGTATTATGTGCATCGGCGCGTACGATCGGAAGCGTATGGTGGTTTGGTACACAACAACAAAGTGAAGAAAACCAACTATCCCATTCACTCTGATGTGTTTAAGTCATAATCTATGTCTTCAAGCTTCTTTCCAAGCGACGATCGCTCCGGCAGTGAGCTGTTCAGTAAAGTGCCCCGATGGTTCAACTGTCAGAAGTGATTGCTTTAGATCTACCTCAAATTTCTCGCGATCGTCCCCAAAAAAAGATGGCAACGCAAACGCGGTGGAGTAGAGATAACCCAGGTAAGAATCAACCGTCCACGATTTTTCAAAGGTGACTTCAAAGGTTTCTTGACGGGGAAACGGTGAATTTGCAATGACTTCTTCATGAGGCACTGCTAACGGTTTCCACACGCCCTGACCTGCCTGCCCAGTGCGGCGTTCTTCTCCTAGCCAGCGCTTCACGACGGCGATCGCCGTTTGCTTCCAGGGCAGGTCGCTATGCCAGGGATCGTCACCTGTTTTTAAGATGGCAATGCCGCCATTATCTGTGAGTAGGGGGTAAAGCTTGTCCAGAAGCAGTTCCCGCTGCATCCAATGGAACGATCGCCCAAAAGTCACCAGTTTGAATTGACCCAATGCCTCTGAAACCGACTCGGCACGATCGCGAAGCCAGCGAATGTTAGTAACCCCAGTTTCCTGTGCCTCTGCTTCTGCTGCTTGGAGCATCTCTGCATCCGGGTCGATTGCCACGACTTCAGTAAATCGATTGCTGAATGGAATCGCTACCAGTCCTGCACCACAGCCAAGATCGAGTAAGCGTCCGGTGCCATCCAGCTTGAACTGAGCAGCGAGTAAATCAAACAATGCCTGGGGATAGCGCGATCGATAGCGGGCATAGTACCAGGCAGCACCTTGAAAGAGGGTTGGATCATAAGTAGACGTTGATGCAGACATCTTTATTTACCGTAGGTTGAACAACAGATAGCGGTTCTCACTTAAATGCAGTACAAGTTTTAGTTTGAGGCAGAGGGTAGAGGGCAGAAGGAAAACCGCAGTCTTCTTTACTTCTGCCCTCTACCCTCTGCCTGTTCGCGACTGTACTCCACTCGACTAGAAACCGCTGTAGTTACTTCGGTTGGGTTTTCCAGGTCACGATCAATGTATTGTCACCATCTTGACTTGGCAGCAAACTCAGGAAGAGAGTGCTGCTTTCCTTGCTGACTGTGTAAAGCTTGCCGCCACCAAAGTCCGGCAGATCAGTGACATCAAAACCCGCATTCACCAAATTGCTGCGGAAAAACTCACTCATCATCGTGTCGAAGGAGTAACTACGCACCAGGCTGATATTCACAACCTCTGGTTTCGGTATGGCAGCTCCCGATGCGTAGCCCTTTTCAGCCGATTTGGTATAGGCGACATCGGCTTGAGCAAAGTCGGCTGGCTTTGCATTCTCCGCTGCCAGACTGCTCAAGATGGCAGCCACTTCTGGCGGTACTTCCACCGCTTTTTTCAGGTCATCTAGCGATCGCGGCGCATCGGATAAGACGATCGCCTGTCCCTTATCCGTTTGGATGATACTTAAAAACTGTGCCTCTCCCTTGCGCGATACCTGAAACACCTGGCGACCTGCTTCCTGACTCTTGGGTGTCAACGCATATTTTTTGGCAGGTAATTCTTTGGCATAATAATCAGCGACCTGTTTCAATGAATCGGCTGTTTGCAAGCAAGAAGGCAACCCAAAACAACCCGGTTGAGCACCAGGGTAAAGCGGGAAATCTTCCCAGGAGCTTGATTCGGCGGCATCACCTTGTTCGGGAGGGTCGCCCAGTGATGGTAGGGCTTTAGGCGGGATTGGCGGTTGCGGTTGCACAATGAGCGGAGCCGATCGTGGGCGTACAACGCGCGCCAATGGTTTCACAACCTTATTTGGCAGTTTTACCGTCTTCAGCTTGGCTAACTGAGTAATCCGTACCTGCTTTTCTGGTTCAGTTTTCGGAGGCGGTGGCGGTTCATGTCCAGACGGTATCAGCATCAACCCGATGTGTAAGCCGATCGATAGCAGCAAGCCTAACCACAGCCATCTGGAAGCGCCTGCTTGTCTGTGATCTGGAAAGATGGGAGACACCGTATCGTTAGTTAAAACCGTCTCTTCAGCATTCTCAGGCGTAGGCTTAACAGGGCTATCAAGCACTGCAACATCACTGGCTGAAATTGGCTCTGCGTTATTCGGTTGCATCGCATTTAAACCTTTAGCAATTAATGACAAGCGATCGAATGAAGCATGAAGGAGAGGGAAATGCCCCTTTGGTGTGAGAATGATGCTATGAGCGAATGGCACTGACTTAAGGAAAGTGCTGCTTGAGTAGCCCCCTGAATCCCTCAACCCTGGGGGACTTTAAGGATCGGCTCCCCCAGAATTGGGGGTTGGGGGCGGATTGCATCGTTAATTCAGTGGCGTTATTTTTGGCTGATGGTGGTGGGTGTAAGCGCAGCATATTGATCTGCGGTTAATAATGCCTCGCTGACATTGATTGACTTAGGAATCACGCCGTTCTTAGCAAAGTAATCAGCCACCCGTTGTTGATCTTTAATGAGGGCTGGCGTGATAGCTCTGCGCCCAAAGGTGCGGCGATCGACAATGACTTGCATGACATCCAGATCAAGCTTCTGTGCTGGCGCAAGCAATTTTGCGGCATCTGTTTTGTTGTTCTCAGCCCACTGTTCAATCTTGTCCACTTCTTCCACAAGGATTCTCAGTAGACCAACATTTTCCTGTGCCCACGGCTTGTAAGCCACATAATAGCCACCGGGGGAATTAATCCCCACAGAATCCCGGAGTACTCGAATTTTGCCAAACTTTTGGGCGATCGCATAATGTGGATCACCTGTCACCCAAACCGGAATTCTACCCGCCAAAAAGGCAGCACGCGCTTCCACATTCGATAGACTCTTGATGTTTATATCGTTGATGGTTAGCCCCACCTCTTCCAACGCTCTCAGAATGAGGTAGTGAGACGCGGATGCTGCTTGAAAAATTACATCCTGCCCTTTGATATCGCGTACCGTTTTAATGGGTGAATCGGGAGGCACTGCAATGACGCTACCTTTACCCGTTTCTGGCGTTGTTTTTGACCCTACAACATAGACGATCGGTCCGCCTCCTGCTTGCGTAAAGATGGGCGGCGTTTCTCCCACTGAGCCGGTATCAATGCGACCAATTTTTAGCGCTTCCATCAGTTGTGGACCCTGAGCAAACTGTATCCACTCTACTTTCACACCGAGGGGTTCAAGCCTTTTCTCCAAAACACCCGATACTTTCACCAGATCGCCAGAGACTTGATAGCCAACCCGCAAGACTTTCGCCTTGTAGTCTCCCGTTCCTTGAGCAAAACTCTTTGATGCAAGGGCAGCCGAAAAGCCGATCGCCCCTGGCAACACTAAATGATTGAACTTACGACGTGAAAGCTTAAACGGTGAACGCATAGTTTACTGACCTCGACATACAAAAAGTGATTACAGAGAGAAGAAGAATTGACAGCAGAATTCGGGAGTAGGGACGTTGATGGAACGTCCTTACTTTCCAAAAAATCTACTTTTGGGCAAGAACATTTTGCGGCGTGAATTTAGCGTATTCTTCTGGAGTCAAAAAGCCTTTGCGGACATCGACTTTGACAGGAACCAGCTTCAGGTCGTACCACAGGTCAGCGACTTCCTGTTGCTTGCTAATAATGGCAGGTGTAATCGATCGTAAGCCATACTCATACTTGTCGTGCATGATATCTAGAACCTCGGGTTTCAGTTGCGTCACCGGAGCCAGTAAGTGGGATACTTCTGCTTTATGGTCTCTTGTCCAGGCTTCTGCCTTTTCTAGCTCCTGGAAAAACACCTTCAATGCCTCTGGGTTGTCTTTAGCAAACTGCCGATTAGAAGAGTAGAAGTTTGATGTGTCTCGTAACGTTTCACCATCCAATAACACACGCCCAAGCTTTGCCTGCTCAGTGCGGGTAATGAATGGGTCCCAGATAAACCAACCATCAACTTTCCCCTGACTAAAGGCAGAACTGGCATCTGCTGGCGGCAAGAAAACCGACTGCACATCACTCAGCTTTAAGCCTTCTTTCTCCAGCGCTTTCACTAACAAATAATGACCGATCGATGCTTTTTGAAACGCAATTTTCTTCCCTTTCAAATCTTTGATGCTTTTGGCTGACGAATCGTTTGCGATTAACAACGCCACAGGTTTACCATTGCGCGGCATTGTTGCCAAATAAACCAGATCCGTGCCCGATGCCTGGGCAAAGACAGGGGGAGATTCAGCGGTTTGGGCAATATCCAGCGCTCCCACTTTGATGGCTTCCAACTGTTGGGGACCAGCGGCAAACTCCAGCCACTGCACCGTATATCCCAACGGTTCCAGCGCTTTTTCAAGCGTGCCCTGCTTCTCCAGAACTGCCAGAGCGGTTAATTGCTTAGAACGAACCACGCGAAAGAGTTTCTTACCGTTACTACTGGTGCTGCTGATAGGGCTTGCACTAGGAGATGCGGCTGATGGTTGAGTGGAATTGGTTGATGAACCACCACAGCTAGCCAGAGTCGTTGAAAACACTAGAGAGCAACCGAGGAAGAATAATGCCGATCGCCGCGTCACATTGGGACGTTTCCAGGCAGCAACGTTTGCTTTCAGATTTAAAGCGTTCAGGTTTAACATAATTGATGACTCCTTGAATTCAAAGGCATGATGGAACTTACACACCGGGAGTGGAACCGCCATCGACTAACACTTCTGCTCCCGTGATGAAAGCCGCCAGATCGGACACCAGAAATAACGCCCGGTGAGCGATCTCCTCCGGTGGCACAATCCGCCCTAACGGAAAGCTGCGTAGGGCATCCGCTTTGTACGGCTTTACAGAAAGACCGAGCGATCGAGCGTTTTGCTCTGCCAATTGTTCGGCTCGATCGGTGGCGGTGAGACCCGGAGAAATGGCGTTAATCCGAATAATGGTGTCTGACTCAAAGACTAGCCGTTCCAGTGACCCAACATTTTGAATCCCTGCTTCAGATGCCAACGCACGAGTGCGATCGCAGCGATCGTCCAGTGTCGCCACAACACGTAACGAATGGGATTGGAGCACAGCGGCGATCGCCTGCCCCATATCTCCAGGACTCAAAATTCCAACTGTCTGAATCGTCATAAACTGTCTTGTCATAACAAAACAATGGGTTAAAACCAGGAATGAAGTCGTTTGACAAAAAACTATGGAAATTCCCACCTTTGAGTGAGGCTTTCTAATTAGCTGCTTGCAACCCCTTGCAAAGGCTGATGAGGAAATGCAAATCCCCGACTGTGAAAAAGTTGCAGACCTCAGAAGCATCAATGAAAACCACTTCCAGGAAGTGGGCATTCTAGCTAAACCTCATAAATTATGAGGATACAAAGAAGCTATTTCCTCGCTACTTGCGGGGGTATCAACACGCTCTATCCCCACAACCTATGAGGCTATAAAGAAGGGCAGAAAGGCTTTTAAATGCCTGTGAATTGCTAAGAACTCAGCAAAATTCACCCACTTTACAGATGCCAAATTAAGAAAAATTGTTGAAACTGATAGAAGGAAGTGTACGTATTAATAGGTGGAATTGCACGTTCCACTACGGCACATCCCCAAGAAACAGTTTCAACAATCGGCAAAAGGAGAACCTGAATGAAAATGAACTCTTTATTGTGGGGTAGCGTGTCTACCGCAGCCCTGTTGCTCGCGATCGCTCCTACCGTTCGCGCCACAACCATTGGACAGGCAACAAATGCAGTATCGATTGCCGCCAACATCCAGCAAACATCGCCTGTTGATCTTGTAGGCTTAGCTCGACAAGGATACCTTGCTCAACAAGGCGTTCCTTCCGGTGGCGATTTGATTTTTGCTGCTCAAGCAAACCAAATTACTCCAGAGGAAGTCGTACAGGCAGGTATCAAAGCGGGACGGGTAGCACCTGAAACCTTGCAGGATCAAGGCTATCTCAATGTAGTTGCCAATCAACTCTACGATCTGGTGACTTTCTCAGTGAGCGAGTAAGCCCAGTAAGCTTGACAATTGCCAAGCTAACTCATAGGTGAGCGTTGACCTTACATTGTTTCCACACCCCCTTAACCAATCCTGGCAAGGGGTTTTTTATGACGGTCAATTAAATGGAGTTAAGCAGGTGGCTGCGATCGCTGATCCGGTGCAGGGACAAATTAGGCGAACGGCAAGCACCACTTGCGTTGCAGAACTGAGAAACACCAGTAAAGGTAATCTACTACTTGTCGATTGATTTACTGTACTTAGACAGTATTCCATAGAGTTTTCTACAAAGCAAGTGTTCTGATCTAGTTTTTAACCATTTTCGATCGAAATGAGATGGAAACAGAAAGACAGAACTTATTAATGGGGTAGACATAGATAGGGTAGGCATAGAGCAAATGGCAGTTGGCTCAAAAAGCCCGCTATGCCGAGCAGTAACACCGAATCGGTCAGGCGATAGATGAGCCAGAGAATTGCCAGTTGGGTCATGATGCCGATCATAGACAGCCTTTACCCAACGAAATAGAGGCGGTAATGGGCGATCGCAACGCAGGTAGTTGCTGCCCTAGCTGGAAGCAGAGGGTTGCTCGTGAGTGCATAAAGCTTGTACGTCCATAAACAACACGGCGGAACAGGGCTGACATTATTCAGTGAGTTTCTCCGTTGAAGAAACTCACTTCTTTAGCATCTTAATGAATGCAATACGAATAGTTAGATGAACTAACTAATATTGAATTACAGCTATTCTCATGTGTAGCCTGCGGTTTCGTCAAGGTTAGAGATTAGCTGTGAACGGTTTCCATCAATCGAGGTTTTTCGTATCCATTAGACTTGCGTTTTTAAAGAGGCTATGCCAATATATTTTTCTATAGCTCTGTAAGTCGATAGAGTTACCGTAGATTTAATACATTTTCGACTCTCAGGCGAGTATCGATCGCGCTTTCTTTCTAAAGGTCACAATCTTGAAGCGCTGGGTTCTGTAGGGTACGACAGGAATCAGCATGAGTTGATTGTTATCATGCAGCACTGAATCTGCTCCTTTCGATGCTGCCGTCATTTGGACAAGATTGGTTGCTACAAATCAGTTTTTTGTAACGTTTTGCCGAGTTGTATCGTTGGCTCTCGATTTGAACGGTCTTGGTTTGAATGCTGAAAGGCTTGAGTAGTTTTGATTTTTTGACATGGTGCAGGGACTTGGTGCGTCGTCAAGAAATCGCTAATTGCTGAGAGATCCAGTTTTCATCTCTCATCATTTTTAGGACTTACCACTCGCCCCCTAAATTCTCCAATGCGGGGGAACTTTGCAAGATTGGCTCCCCCAGTATTGGAGGTCGGGGAGCAGATTTTGGCTCAATCTACGTAAGTCCTGATTTTGCAATTTGGCTTCTTCATAGAGTCCAAGTTATTTTCGCTAGCTTGTGCCTACGTGGAATTCTCATTGTCAATCTTACTGCCCCAAGTGGCTGATAAAGCTGACTTTGAGCAGTTTCTTTATGGTTTACCTGTCTTGTGAGGAGTCGTCATGAACTTTAATTTCAGATCGTCAGCATTTAGACAGTTTACATCTTTACCGTTAGGACTGAGTTTGTTCATCGCTGCTCTTTCGGCGTTTGCATCAGGGACTTCAGCGATCGCATCAGATGTCAGTGGTGAACCAAAACCTTCAGCTAATTCAATCGCCACACCAGTAGCATCTGTCTCCCCAGCGGATCTGCAACGGCAGCAACTGGAGGAGATTAAAATGCAGCAAGCTACTTCAGCGAACCAAATGCCTGCAAACAGCAGCGGTGCCATCAGCCAGGTGACATCAGTTTCGCAATTATCAGATGTAAAACCGACCGATTGGGCGTTTCAAGCATTGCAATCGCTGGTTGAACGTTACGGTGTCATTGCAGGCTACCCAGACAAAACCTATCGAGGCAATCGTGCGCTCACCCGCTATGAGTTTGCTGCTGGGTTAAATGCCGCACTCGATCGCGTGAATGAGTTAATTGCGTCTTCTACAGCCGATCTGGTGCGGAAAGAGGATCTAGCTGCGTTACAGAGATTGCAAGAACAATTTGCTTCAGAATTGGCAACCCTGCGGGGACGAGTGAATAGTTTAGAAGCTCGGGCTGCGACTCTGCAAAAGCAGCAGTTTAGCACCACCAAATTGCAAGGGGAGGTAATCTTTATTGCAGCAGATACTTTTGGCGATCGGGCGCTTCCAAACAACACTCCCCGTGTGAATACAAGCGACAACACAGAAACCTTCTTAGGTTACCGGGTGCGCCTTGCTCTACCCACCAGCTTCACAGGGAAAGATCAACTGTTTATTCGGCTAGGGGCTAACAATGTGCCTAACCTGACCGCCTCGACAGGAACAGCACAGACCCGATTGACTATTGATAAAGGGAGTTTTGCTGACGGCAGTCTGTTTCTGGATGCCCTCAACTACCGTTTTCCACTAGGGGATAAAGCGACCGTCTGGATTGGGCTTCGGCAGTTGCAACCTGTAGCCTATGCTTCTAACTCCAACCCGCTAGTGGGTGGAACCAATGGCGCGGCTTCTCGCTTTTCCACCCATCATCCAACCCTTTTTCGACCGGGCTTTGACGGTGCTGGGGTAGGTTTTGCCTACCAATTTAATCAGCAATTTCGCTTGAGTTTGGGCTACACCGTAGATGACACTCAAGCAAATGTGCCTGATGCGGGACGAGGCATTTTTGATGGCAATAATCTTGCCTTTGCTCAACTGACCTTTAAACCCACGCGTGACTTTGAGGGAGCGTTCAGCTACGGACGCAAATACTTCGGTTCCAATACTGGATTCAATCTGACTGGCGGCACAGGCAGTATCTTTGCTCGCAACCCCTTCGGGCAAAATGCAACCGTTTCCGATAACTTTGGGATTCAGTTTAATTGGGCAGCTACACCTAAAGTGCAAATTGGCGGTTGGTTTGGCTATACCGAGGCTCATCAGGTACGGGGCGGTAGCAGTGATGCCACAATCTTAAACGGTGCAGTTTTTCTGGCGTTCCCAGATTTGTTTGCTCAAGGTAATTTGGGCGGCTTTGTGATTGGAGTGCCGCCTAAAAACACTGGCAATGATTTTAGAGTGCGATCGGCTAGGCTCGTCGATCCTGATACCTCCTTGCACCTGGAAGCATTTTATACCTTCCGAATTGCGAACGGCATCACAATTACTCCCGATTTTTATGTCATTCTCAACCCAGAACACAATAATGCTAACGATACGATTTGGGTTGGCACCATTCGCACGACCTTCGTATTCTAATAAGTAGGGAAATTAACAGGCTGATAGAGAAACCGGGGTTCTTCACAAGCAATGCCGTTTGAGCTGAGATGGTGCGTAGAACCTCGGTTTCTCACAAAGGGGGATCCACTTTTACGCAGTTGCCACTATGCTGCTAGGGCTGTCTTCTTCTGGCAAAAATCCACCTGCTTGCATGATCCATAAGCGGTGGTAAGCGCCACTCTGTGTTAGGAGTTTGGCGTGGGTGCCATCCTCGATAATCCGACCGTGATCAAACACTAAAATACGATCGAGATGGGCGATCGTAGACAGCCGATGGGCAACCACAATCACGGTTTTCTCATGCATGGCTAAATCCAGGGTCTCCTGAATGGCTTTTTCGGTGATGGAATCGAGGCTGGAAGTGGCTTCATCCAGAATCAGGATGGGTGCGTTTTTGAGGATGACCCGCGCGATCGCAATGCGCTGTCGTTGCCCACCCGACAATTTCACCCCGCGTTCACCTACCAGCGAGTGATAGCCCTGCTGCATCGGCGCAATAAAATCATGTGCATGAGCTTTCTGTGCTGCCTCGATCAGCTCTGCCTCTGTTGCCTCTAAGCGCCCATAGCGAATGTTTTCCAACAAGGTGCGATGGAATAGAGAAGGATCTTGGGGAATCAGGCTGGTCTGGGCGTGAAGCGCATCCTGGGTCATTTCCTGAATGTCGATGCCATCAATGAGAATGTGTCCCGCTTGAGGCTCAAACAGCCGCAAAATCAGATTGACGAAGGTGGATTTTCCAGAGCCAGAGAAGCCGACCAGTCCAACCCGTTCGCCTGGTTGAATCGTGACAGAAAGGTTTTCAAAAACTGTTTTCTCGTCTGAGTAGGCAAACTTGACGTGCTGAAATTCAATCTGTCCCTGAGTGATGGTAGGGGCGATCGCCGTGCCGCGATCGATAATTTCGTGGGGTTGAATGATGGTGCCAACCCCATTGCTAACATTGCCAATATGCTCAAAGAATTCCAAAAATCGCTTGCTTAAATTACGCGCCTCACTAATGATCAGTAGCGACAGACTGGTTGCCACCACAAAATCAGCCACAGCAATCTTGCCCTGGCTCCAGAGCAAAAGCGCGTAATACAGCGTACCAATTTTCAAAATGGCGGCTGAGATAAATTGAAACCAGCGGATACGCTCGGAATACCAGTTGGACTTTCTCACCTCTTTGAGTTCGCGCCTTAGTTGCTCATTCAAATAACCTCGTTCAAACCCTAAACGGGCAAAGAGCTTGCTACTGGTAAGGTTCGTTACCGCATCGACGATCATGCCAGTAGTGTCACTTCTAGCGGCTGCGGCTTTGCGTGCGTAAAGACGAGAGCGAGTTGCCAGCCAGAAGGAAATACTAATGAAGAGAACTGCCCATGCGCCTACAAACGCAGCCAACGGCGGATAGGCTTGATACAGCAGCGTTGTGGACACGATATAAACGATGATCACTGGCATAAATTCGCTAATCAGCATTTGCATCGTCTGCGTGACACCCAGAGACGTTTCGCTGATGCGATGCGCCAATGCCCCGGCAAAACTGCTGCTCAGGTAGCGGTGCGAATGCTGCTGCAAGTAGGCATAGAGCGATCGCACAATATGCTGCCGATGAATGGGGTGGCGGAGGGTCTGTAACAGTCCAGACGATCGCCCGAATACCACTTCACCCACACTCAAGGCAGCGAACAGCAGTAGGGGTTGGCTGACCGCATTAAAAATCAGTTTGCTATCACCCGTCGATCGCGTCACGCTCCGAATAATCTCACCAATGGCATAAGGGAGCATAATGCCGCAGGTCGCGTGTAGTGCCTCCAGCATGACGATCGCCACATACCACCCACGAAAGTAATTAACAAAATAAAAAATAAATTTAAAAGGGGTTGCAGGTAAAGCAGGCGCTTCGGCAGAGCGTTGAAACGGTTGAGAGGCGCGAGTTTTGATTATAAGATGGCGATCGCATCGTGTCACTGCACCGTCCCCTCAATAACATAGTTAAACTGCTCAAGAATAGATGGAATCTCGTTCAATTCATCAATGATTGCATCAGCATCTGTTGTCTCCAACCAGTAGGAATCTCGTTTCCAAATCGTCTTCATTCCAACACGTTTTGCTCCTAAAATATCGGCTTCAGGATTATCCCCAATGAAAACGCTGTCCTGTACAGCCACATCCAATCGCTGTGCGGCTCGTCGGAAAATTTCAGGCTCTGGCTTTCTGACTTGTTCAATCTCAGAAATCAAGATGGCATCAACATAATCTCGAATGCCTAAGCCATCGATTGATCGATTCTGAATTTGCCCTCGTCCATTTGTCACAATACCCAATAAATAACCCTGTTGCTTTAATTGACTGAGCGTCTCTGTGAGAAACTGAAACGGCATACAGTAAAACTGGAACTGGGTTTCGTAGTCTTCAAGCAACGCCTGCCAAGCGATGTTCTCGATCGCAAATTCTGTAACGAGATCCTGGTAAACCCGATCTTTCCAGACATGCCCGTGACAATCTAGCTCAATGAAGCGAGCAACGTAATCAGATTGAGGAATGTGATTTAAGTGATGTAATAATCTGCCGTATTGCGCCGTAATAAATTGTTTAATCGAGGCATTGCGATCGAGCAGTGTGTCATCTAAATCAAAAAGAACTGCTTTCATTGTTGAATATAATAACGACCAATCACCACGTCACAGCCCACACACTATGAAAATAGATAGATGTCGGGATTATGCTTTTCCATAAATCTTTCAGGTTTATGTAACGGTTGAAAGCCAAATTCATGATAGAGTTGCTGTGCATCTGCAGTGCTTAACATCCAACGCCTTAAGCCCTGAAGCTCTGGATGCTTCAAAATGCATTCAACTAACCACTTCCCCAACTCTTTACCTCGGTAGTTCTCAACAATAAAAATATCAGCCAGGTAAGCGAAAGTAGCACGATCGGTTACCACACGACCGAATCCGATCTGCTGATGCTTCTTAAAGAGTCCAAAGCATAAAGAATGATTGAGAGATTTAACTACAACATCTCTAGGTATATTCTTTGCCCAGTACGAGTACTTGCTTAAGAAGTTGTAGATCAGCTCAATATCTAAAGCTTCTCGGTCATCGACAATTGTAAATTCTCCCCTTTCCCACTTCATATTAATCCGCCAATAAAGTTCATTCTGACTATATGGTGTAACTCATGCAGCTAAAGGATTGATGCGTTACGATTACGCCTAGCGCACCCTACTGGTGCTATGTACAAGAAATCATCATATTTCATCTCGTATTTTCGCAAAAATGAAGGTATCCCGTGGAATAGGCGATAGATTAGGGCGAATCATTGAATAACGCAGTTTTCCTTCACGCAACAAACCTGCTTTCTCCAACACTCGCGCTGATGCAAAATTCTTAGTGTCGCAAGTTGCCCAAACTCGATAGATCTTAGAAAGACTCATAATCCATGCAACAACAGCATTAGCCGCTTCTGTTGCATACCCTTTCCCCCAAAACTTTCGATTTAGAACATAACCAAAATCCGCCATATATCCTTCTAGGCGACACCCAATTGCTCCAATCACTTGGTCTTCAGGTTTGGTTGTGATAACCCAACAAAACTCCTCACCAGATTTCCACCGCTGAGTACAACTTTCAAGAAACTTAACTGTATCTTGAATATCAGTATGCGTCTGCCAATCCATGTAACGAGTCACTTCTGGATCACAAGCATATTCAAAGATTGCTGCTGCATCTGAAAGCAATGGGCGACGCAGAATCAGCCGATCTGTGATTAATGAGCTAGGAGCTAGAATCACTTGACAACTCTCAATGCAGGGATTATTTACTTTAGCGCACAGCATCTCCCTTACGATAGTCGGCAGTGATGTCATCGAGCTTTTGTTTCAAACTATCATCCAGTTTGACTTCGATCGCTTTCAAACTATCCACCAATTGCTCTGGACGACTCGCACCAATGATGGGAGCCGTAATAATGGGATTTGCGAGTACCCAGGCAAGGGATAGCGTCGTGAGTGATAGTCCAACCGCATCAGCAACCGTGCGGAGTTCTTCCACCGTATTGAATTCGCGATCGTGCCAGTAGCGTTCCTGATAGCGTTCCGCCGCAGCACCCAGCGTAAAGCGAGTTCCGGCAGTGGGTTCACCCGCGCGATCGTGCTTGCCCGTCAACAAGCCACCCGCTAAGGGATTGTAGGGAATTACGCCCAAGCCTTCTTCTTGCGCCAGCGGCAACAGTTCTCGCTCAATTTCACGAAACAAGAGATTATAGCGGGGTTGAATCGAGACAAAACGTGTTAGATTGCGAACATCGGCACGTCCTAAAGCACGACTGAGACGATACGCTAGAAAGTTGGACACGCCAATATAACGGACTTTTCCCGCACACACGATCGCATCTAGTGCCTCTAACGTTTCATCCAGAGGTGTCGAGGCATCATCAGAATGTAACTGGTAGAGATCGATATAATCGGTATCCAATCGTCGCAGAGAGGCATCGATCGCATCCAGGATATGTTTGCGCGAAGCACCCTGATCCCAGGGGGAAGATCCCACACGACCGACACATTTAGTCGCCAAAATAAACTGATCGCGTTTGCCCTTCAGCCATCGTCCAATAATTTCTTCAGTACGTCCTGCTGTTGCCAATCCACCACCGAGTGGATACACATCAGCCGTATCGAGAAAGTTAATGCCAGCATTGGCAGCAGTATCGAGAATCGCTCTGGAGGTTTCTTCATCACTCTGCAACCCAAAGGTCATGGTGCCCAGAACGAGACGCGAAACCGTTAAGCCAGTTTGACCAAGTTTAGTTGTGGGTAAGGTCATAGAAGTAGGTTTGAAAGTTGCCGAGACCTCCGAGGTCTGCGCTGTCTAGGTTTGCGCGGTTACCAGACTCTTGTCATCTGCCTTAGCTTCAACCTTAGCGACTTTAGACTCGATCGCCGTTCCCTTGAAGAAATCAGGATTGGCTTCTGTGTAGAGCTTATAGGGATTTTCAAAGACATAGGCTTTGAAATCGGCTTCAGAAATGACACCTTCTTCCACCAGTTCCCAGCTTTCAGCTAGGGGCAGGGTGATATCGGGTACATCCCAATGACCCACATCTGAGGAGTAGATTGCGTTGATCTTCACCCCTAATGGATTGGCTTTGTGGTTGAAGGCAGTGGCGATCGTGCGATCGTCAGACTCAGAACCAAAGAAGAAGGAATTCACCCAGCGATCGCGGATATCTTCAATGGTTTCAATACCAGCCGCTGCGAAATCTTCCAGTTCGTCTGCATTGGGCTGACGGCTATAGCGGGTAAACGACGAACCCAACACCGCTTCAGTCAATGCCTCTTTGCTCAGGGGATAGCCTTTGGTGATTTCGCCACCGTACTGCTCAAAGATTTCAAACAATTCTTCAGAGTTGGTCAGTGCTGGGTTGTAGTTTTGCAGTGCTTTCAAATTGCGCTTGCCGAAGCGATCGACCAGATGAATGTAAACATGAGCACCCCAATCGGCACCCCCTTCCAACATGGCAATCCGCAACTGTGGGAACCGTCGTGTCACACCACCAAAAAACAACGCCTTAGCAAACGCCTGTGATCCATCGGCAAAGTGACCGATGTGGTTGTTCATATAGTTGGTGATGGAAGAACGCCCCGTCCATCCCTGGCTACCGTAATGGGTCGTGATAGGTACACCCAATTCCACCGCTTTTGCCCAGAAGGGATCGTAGTCATATTCGCTATCAATGCCGAAAAAGTCGGTGTAGGAGGCGTACTTAGCGATTTCAGGGAATTGGGCGGCGGGATATTGAGCCGCGATCGCCTTGATGGGTCGCTTCACCCCACCGGGAATATTTGCTACCTTCAAGCCCAGCGTTTTCACCGCAAACTCCAGATCCTCAATCGCTTCTTGAGGCGTGGTCATCGTAATACCAGCAACGGGAGTGAGGCGATCGCTATATTTCCGATAAATGTCTGCATGATAGTGATTGATCGCTCGTTGCAATGCCTGACGATTTTCGGGCTTAGCTCCGCCTGCCGCTAGCGCATTGTTGGGAAACAGCACAGAATAGTCCGATCCCTGTTCTGCCTGCCGTTCGTACAGCAATTCCGGTAAGGTATAGGTTGCCAGATCCAGCGTGTTGCGGGTCACACGTGCCCACCAGGGCGATCGCAGGGTGCGATAACGCTGCCGCTCTTCGGGCGTTTGTTGATACCAGTCTTTGCCGTCACTCCGGGAGTTGAGGCGCGAATTTTCCGCTTTGCGTAATTCGTCTACCAGATGTGACCCGCCATACGTCGCAATGTAGTCTTCAAACGCAGGCGTGAAATCATTGGTGTGGACATCGGTATCAATCACTGGATAATCCAGTCTGGCGCGAATCGCAGCAGAGCGAGAAGACTTTAAGCGACTATATTCAACCATGATGGTTTCCTCAAAACGTACAGGTTTACTTAACATCGAACCATTTGATCTGACACACTGAGGGATGGCAAGCAGACGAAATCATTACACCGTCGTTTCCATTCATCCTGCAATGCGACAACACCAAAACTTATAGGACTTACGCAGAAGAGATCCCCAAACCCCTTAAAAAAGGGCTTTCGAGGTTCCCTCCTTTTTAAGGAGGGTTAGGGAGGATCTCAATTTGCGGTTGCAAGTGCGTAAGTCCTGACTTAGCTACGCCACGACCAGGCGTGACTCTTTCCGTTTGGCAGCAAGGCGGTTTTCAGGACGGCGCAACCCCAAATTTTCTCGCAAAGTCCTGCCCTCATAGGCAGTGCGGAACAGTCCACGCTTCTGCAAAAGGGGAACAACCAGATTCACAAACTCTTCTAAGCCCGTTGGCAGAATGGGCGGCATGATATTAAAGCCATCTGCTGCACCGTTAATAAACCATTCTTCTAACTGGTCAGCAATGCGTTCGGGTGTGCCTAAAATCGTGCGATGACCGCGTGCCGTTGACAGCGAGAGATAGAGCTGACGCAGCGTGAGCTGACCGCGCGTTGCCAGATCATTCACCAACTTGAGCCGACTCTTGTTGTTGTTAGTATCACTGGGTAAGGTGGGAGCGGGATCATCCAGCGCATAGTTGGTCAGGTCAGTATCTTTGTAATAGCGTTTCAAAATGTCCCACGCGACATCGGGATGGATTAAGGATTGCAGGAACTCATACTTCTCTTGCGCCTCCGCTTCGGTGCGACCGATGATGGGAAAGGCACCAGGCATGATTTTGAGGTCATCGGGCGATCGCCCATACTGTGCCAGCCGACCTTTGACATCGGCATAAAATGCCTGAGCATCTTGCAGCGTTTGATTCGCCGTGAAAATCACCTCAGCCGTGCGAGCCGCTAGATCTCGTCCCGCTTCTGAGGCTCCTGCCTGTACAATCACCGGATAGCCCTGGATGGGACGAGCCACATTCAACGGTCCTTTCACCGAAAAATGGGTGCCTTTGTGGTTCAGAATATGCAGTTTCTCTGAATCAAAATAGATGCCCGCTTCCCGATCGCGAATAAATGCATCATCTTCCCAGCTATCCCACAGCCCTTTCACCACTTCCACAAACTCTTCTGCCCGTTCATAGCGCTGGCTGTGGTCTGGGTGATGCTCCAGTCCAAAATTACCAGCAGCATTCTCATTGCCTGTAGTGACGACATTCCATCCCGATCGACCGTTGCTTAAGTAGTCCAGAGAGGCAAACTTGCGGGCAAGCGTGTAGGGTTCTTCGTAGGTGGTGGAGGCAGTCGAAATGAAACCAATCTGTTCGGTGACGGCAGACAGGGCGGAGAACAGCGTCACTGGCTCAAAATGGACAATCTTGCCATTGCGAAACTGGGACTCCGGCGTGCCACCCCAAATGCCTGGGCTGTCTGCTAGAAAGACCGCATCAAATAACCCCCGTTCAGCCGTCTGGGTAATCGCTTTATAATGCTGGAAGTTCAGACCCGCATCAGTTTGAGCATCCGGATGCCGCCAAGCGGAAACATGATGTCCCGTCGCTTGAATAAAGGCACCTAAACGAAATTTGCGTGATGTGCTCATAGGTTTTCCATCAATACAGAAACCAGACATACATAGAATCACAATTGCATGATACACGAATTGTTTGTGTATCTAACATTAAGTATCAAAAATCAATTGACTAGCAAATAGTCAGTCCAAGATACCGTATTATGATACGGTAAATCTATCGACTTAGAGTAGAATTGCGTGCAAATAATTTTTGGTCGCTTGATTCGTCGGCGCTACAGGCGCTGCTCCAGTTGGAGAATACTGCGATAGATCGCAGACCATTTGGGCAAGTGGAAGCGCAGCCAGCACTTGCGTAAGCCCAACTATTAGTCCTCAACATTCAAACGAGAAAGCGATGACTCAAGAACAATGGGTTGCAGTTGACCAATACATTACCGATCTGTTTGTTCCCTCTGATCCCGCGCTGGAGGAAACGCTTCAGTCAACCATTGACGCTGGTTTACCCAGGATTAATGTTGCACCTAATCAAGGGAAGTTGCTGCACATTCTAGCGCGCTCTCACGGTGCCCGTAGAATTCTGGAATTGGGAACATTGGCAGGCTACAGTACCATCTGGTTGGCGAGAGCGCTGCCTTCTGATGGCACACTTATCACTCTGGAAGCCAACCCAAAACATGCGAAGGTTGCACAGGCGAACATTGATCGCGCTGGCTTGACTAAGCAGGTTGAGATCCGCGTGGGAGCAGCTCTGGAAACTTTGCCTCAACTTGCTGCTGAAGGACAGGAACCGTTCGATTTAGTCTTTATAGACGCGGATAAGGTGAACACCGCTGAGTATTTTTCCTGGGCACTCAAATTAACCCGTCGCGGTAGCGTGATCATCACCGACAATGTGGTGCGGCAAGGAGGCGTGATTGATGCCAACAGCACCGATGAGAATATCCAGGGAATTCGCCGCTTTAATGCCGCCTTAGCTCTGGAACCGCGTGTGAAGGCAACGATCGTCCAGACGGTTGGCAGTAAGGGCTACGATGGTTTGGCGATCGCGCTAGTTGTTGGTGATTAATTGAGTTAGCGCTGTTCAGCGTTGACTAAATGTAATACATGGGCGCTTTATGCTGGAGCGCTTCCAGTTGTTGACACAAATCTTGCAAGGTACAGTTTTGCAAAAAGGTTTGTGAAATTACATTCGCTTGCTGCCAGGTTTTGTGCAGCACCTGGCGTTCTGATGTGGTTAGCAACGTGTGTTCGCGGGGTTTGCGCGTGTCATCCATCAGAGCAATCACTTCTAGGTTATGTTGCCTTCGGGCTGCACCTGGATGACGATCGTCTCAGCGGGATCTGTCTTCGCAGCACGTGTCTCAGCAGCACGGTTTGACGCAGTTTTAGCTGGCACGGTACGGCGCGTCAACCGACATTCAAAACTGTCTCCCGGTTTAGTAGCACGGTAGCGTCCACCACAGTTAACGGTTGGTTTGGAGCCATGTTGCGTTTGCAACACTTGCTGGAACTGAGCCTCTAGCGTTGCTAAATTGAGCAAGCGCCAGGAGTTCGGCACGTCCCAGACAACAGTCCCGCGATCGTCTTGCTGTTGCACGGTCACAAAAAAGCCACCGTCTGGCTCAAGTTCGCCCGTGCATTCAAACGATCGTCCCTGTGCTTGCTTGATATCACTAGGGCAGTGGATGGCTTTGACCGCTAGCCCCGCTTGCTTGCCCAAGTCTGTTTTGATCGCGGTTTCCACCTTGTCAGCATCCAGCGTTTGGGCGCAGGCAGCAAGGGCGATTGTGCTCCCACAGACCAACATGTAGACGATTCTGTTGATTCCCACCAGACTACGGACTCGTCACTGCAAGGGATACCTTCTCTCCACCCACGCTTTGCATCTGCCCCAACAATTTTGCCAACTGCTCGTAAGAAACCTTTTGATCCGCTCTTAACAACACAGCACCGTTCGGATTTTGGGTCAGATACGTCTGCATCTGTTGCGCCAGCTCGCTGTCTGTAACCGATCGCCCCTTGAGCAAAATTTCTCCCTTCACGTTTAGCCCCACCACCATTGGGTCAGGGAATTTCAACGCTTTCGCGCCTGCATCGGTGCTGGGGAGAGCAACATCTAAAGCTTGTTGGTTATTGAAGGTCATGGAGATGATGATGAAAAACGTGAGAATGGTCAAAATCACGTCCATCATGGGCACCAAGTTGATGTCAATCATACCGGGCTGCGGACGGGGCTTCAGTGCCATAGGGGGAAGGATGAAGGGAAAGGATAAGGGTGCAGAAACCGGGTTTCTCAACCAAAGATTAAGGGTTTCACGCATTAATCTTTGCAAGAAACCGGGTTTCTTGGCTGAGATCTAAGTTAGCGATCGGAGGATTGTAGGCTGGTGCTGCTATCCCAGTTGGGTGTGGACTGTCCGTTCGATCGATGCTGGGAGTCGTACCAAAGCTGGCGATAGACCAGTTCTAGATCGCCGCCAACGGTGGAAAAGTAATCTCGCTGCTGCGTTTGAAACGATAGAAAGATTCGCAGGATCACCAGAGCTAGAATGGCAACCAACATACCACCAGCGGTTGCTGTCAACGCTTCCCCGATCCCTTCGGTGGCTTTTGCCGTATCGATCGCCACGCCACCACCAATTTTGAGATTATTAAACGTGGTGATCAATCCTGTGACGGTGCCCAACAAACCCAGGAGTGGAGCCAAGCCAACCACACTTTCCAACAACTTATCGCCCCGATGCATCCGAATAAATTCCTTCTCAGCAGCGTTCTCCAATGCCAGGTGAAAGGTACGGGGGTCGGGTGAGACAGTCGCAGGGGGGCAAACAAGTAGCGCCCAATCGCAAACCGATGGGCACGATGAGCAATCTCGGCTGCTTGATCAAGGTTATAATGTGCCGCTTCTAAAACATCATGCACAATGCGGTCTTCACTTCGCAGCAGTGGAAACCAGAAGATGCTGCGCTCCATGGCACAGGCGATCGTTGGTTTGCCACCACCATCCAATCACACTCATTCGCCGATCGCCGCCGCACAAAGGGCATCGATCGCACCCCATCGTTTCAACCGCATCTGCCACCGTGCGATCGTTGGTTTGCAAGCACCATGCGATCGCACACACTCATCGATCGCACCCTATCGTTTCAGCCACATCTGCTAAAGCGCGATCGTTGGTTTGCCAGCACCACGCGATCGTTTGGCAGATCGGAAGCTTTTAGTATGAGCGGTTTGAGCGATCGCACCCAAAGGACATGCTAGCGTTTTATCTACCAGCGCTTAACACTTGCTCAGCAGTCAGTTTCAGATCTGGGAAGGCTAGCGAGACGATCGGCTGATTGCCCCAAAGCGGCTGAATTTCATACTCCCCATTCACTAGTGTGCAGACAGAGAGAGTGGGTTGTTTGGGCTTCCCAATGTGTCGAGTGCCCCCTAAGCCTGCGTAATCTGCAATCCAATATTCGGAAATGCCTAAAACTGCATAATCTTCGACCTTACGCGCATAATCATTTTGCCAGTTGCTACTCACAACTTCTGCTACAAATTTAATTGAACTGCCGAGTGTGAGGATTGATTGGTCAGACCAAAGCGGTTCTTTGACCAGTGCAGAGCGATCGACAACTAGAACATCAGGACGAAAGGCGGTCATGCTACTGTTAGCAGGGCGCAAGAGTCCTCGCTGAAGGACAAACCAGGGTAAGCCTGTTCCGTCGATTTGGACACAGAGCTTTGCAGTCATGAAGGCTGACACCTCTTCATGTAAGCCTGTTGGTTCCAAGTCGAACACCTCTCCATCGATCAATTCGTAGCGGTTATCGCTACCATAGCGGTCGAGAAACTCGTCAACGCTAACTGGCTGCTGTTGTGTTGCTTGGTTGATTGTGGTGGTCATCGGTCAGCTTAGCCCAATCAATGTGTTCAGCCTAGCAAATCGAAGGAGTAATGGATATGTGGCGGATAAGGCGCATATGCTTTTTCAGCCTGTTCTTGAACAGTGGCAGGAAGTTGGTTAAGCCGTTTACGGAATGTTTTCGTAACACTCGATTTCATGGCTTCACTGGAAAAACTTCATTTAATGGCATCGTTTCACCAGTGGCAATTTCTTGCCGCACCATAGCTGCTATCTGATCCCACTGATCGTCTGTCGTTGACTTGAACTGTTCTACCCATTGCTGTTCATCTTTCAGTTCAGCCAGCAGGCGGGACGCGATCGCATCTTGCTGGTCAGCAGGAAGCTTTTGAAGTGCTGCAATGACTTGTTGGAGAAGTTCGGTCATGGCGTTAGGCGATCGAGAAGGTTGCAATAGATAAACCCATCCTAACTGGTTGAATATTGGCACAGTGCGATCGTTGTTTTGCCAGCACCATTCGATCGTTTGGCAGATCTGAATCCTCTAGCACCAGAGGGATTAGTGATCCATGTTATGGAAACATATTGTCAAGGCGAATGTGGCATGATTGGCAGTAGAGGCATTGAGCAAAGAATATGGCTACGTATCAAGATGTCCGTCGTCAAGTTGAGACTCTGACTCCAGATGAGCAGCTTCGACTGTTAGAAGCGTTAGCGGTCATGGTGCGTTGTCGTGTGCTGGTAAAGCCCAAACGCAGCATTATGGAACTGGAGGGGTTAGGTAAGGAAACCTGGCAAGGACTTGACGCTCAAGAGTACGTTAATCAAGAAAGATTATGAGTGTTGTTATTTCAGATGAAATCCTGCAAGCATCTCACCTAACTCCAAGCGAATTTCGCCAGGAGATTGCGCTACACCTGTTTGAAACGGGTCGTTTGACAGTGGGCTATGCCAGCAAATTAGCAGAGATGCCTCCCAATGCCTTTCGTCAGCTTTTGAGACAGAGGCACATTCCGCTTTATGACTATGATGTGGAAGATTTGGAGCTAGACCTCAAGAACTTGCAGGAGTTGGGGCGATTGTGATTGTTGTTAGTGATACGTCAGCAATCACCAATTTGGCAGCCATTCAGCACTTACAACTGTTGCCCCAGCTTTACAATCAAGTCATTGTGCCTGAGGCAGTCTATCGTGAGCTGGTAGATATTGAACCACCTGTCCCTGGAACGATCGAAGTGCAAACGACTCCCTGGCTAGAAGTCAAGCAAGTGTTTAACCGGGTTATCGTTAACCGTCTTCAGAGTGAGGTGAGGCTAGATCCAGGTGAATCTGAAGCAATCGCACTTTCTCTGGAACTAAAGGCAGCGTTGCTGTTAATTGATGAGCGTCGTGGCAGAGCAGAAGCCGATCGCTTAGGCATCAAAATTACTGGTTTGCTTGGCATTTTGATTGAGGCAAAGCGAAAGCATTTGATCGTCGCAGTCAAGCCGTTAATGGATAGCTTGATTGCAACATCAGAGTTCAGAATATCGCCAGCTCTATACAACCGTGTTTTGACTCTAGTGGACGAATTATGACGATCGCCCCTCACCCACCGATCGCACCTTATCGTTTCAGCCGCATCTGCTAAAGTGCGATCGTTGGTTTGCCAGCACCATGCGATCGTTTGGCAGATCTGAAGCCTTTAGTATCAGAGGTTTGAGCGATCGTAGCTAACGAACAGGCGATTACAGTCAGCGCACAAAAGTAGAAATGGGCAGTGCCCGCCCTACCACTACTAGTGATCGCTCTTGATGATCGCAAGCTGTGAATACTTCTTCTTGAAAGCCTCCGCCACTTCTTCAGAAGTAGGAGGTTCACCATTATTGTCAACGAACAACATATCCAGTGCAGCAATGTATGCTTCACCAAATGCTGTAGTGAGTGCTGCTGCCGTAGCTGCTGCAATAGTTCCGCCAACTATAGAACCAGCACCGGGAATCATCTTGAGAAGACTAGCCACAATAACTCGTCCTGCAAGTGTTCCACCTGCTCCAGCAATAATGCTGCCCACTATTGTGCTGAGAAAACTTTTATCAATTGGTAAGCCAAAGGTTGCTGAGATACCAGCAAGCATTCCAACCTGAATCGGTACTATAGCAACAGCATCAGAGAATGGAATTGGCACTGCCGCCATTCCTGCTGCGCTAGCTGCCGCTCCTGCTACTATTGCGTGAGATTGTGTTTTTTTTAGCTCAATGTCTACTTTCTGTGCTGCGGTGAAGGCTCTCTTCAGCCCTTCTGGAACAACTTGCATTGTTAAATCTACGAGATCACGCAAACCCATCGAAGGAAGAACAATACCTTCATCTAATTCTTCCTCAATTGCTCGGACTCGAACAGCATTGCTTACTAGTGGAAGTATTTGTAAAACTGCAACGCGAAACCCTTTATCAGATCTTGCTTTCGTGATGACAGCAATAACAGGTATATTACGGTCTACCAGCATTTTTACAAGTTCTTCTTCTGCTCGTTCAACGCGTCGAGAATCCTCAGCTATACAAATCCAAGCAACGTGAATATGTTGATTTGAGTCGCTGCTTCGCGCATGTTCACTAACAAGGGACTTTAGAGCATCTAATGTTTTAGAGAAATCTGCCATTTCAAGTCCACGAGTATCAAAAATAGAGAGCGGTATGCCTTCTTTCTTGATTTCTCTCGTGTTTTGAGTGACAGGACGACCTTGACCAGTAGTTGCAAAATTTCCTTGGAAGACCGCGTTGATAAGTGTACTCTTACCGACACCAGTACGCCCAGCGATTAAAACATTCACATGACCACGTTCTTTCAAAGCTTCATGAAGAGCATTCTTTACTGAAGCCTCAAAATTGAAATCTTCTGCAACTGCCATCGCTCTACCTCTATTAAACACTCTGACTTTGTGGATAAAGTGTTCCACCCGTTTGCAGTATTCCCAGAATTCATCTGTCTAACTACTCTGGCTAGAGCATTTAGACAGTCTCTTGCCGTCTAAGATCCTTGATTTAGACGATTAGGCTGAAATCTCGCAGTCTAAAATCTCGATTGAGATAATTGGCTGCGCCTTGCTGCATATTAGCTATGCGAAAGGGGTAAGACCGAAAACTTAAGATTCTCATAGGTGTGGCGAGGTCTTGCTTCCCATCCTATTCCTTTAAGGGCTATCCTCCCTGATGTTGATTCGGCAGGAGCGATCGTTGCTTCCGCCAGGGCGATCGCTCCTTAACAATGAATCTGGTCTTGACTAACCACCCATCGATAATCCTATCCTGTAGCTGAAAACGCTAGCAGTTCGCTCAGCACCGTGGCAGCACCGAGAGGCATCAAGGCAGGGGCTAGAATCCGCATTAGAATCAGTGAAAGGGCAATGAGGAACGGGCGATGCTGCTGCTGGAAGACCTTTCTCAATGGTTAGAGCTAGATGACCCGGAAGAACGGCGCGTGATTGCCAACGTCCCCTGGTCACAATACGAAGCGTTGCTGACCCGGATGGGCGATCGTCTGGCGTATCGCATCAATTATTTGGATGGAGTCCTGGAAATTGTGGCACCCAGCCGTCGGCATGAAAGTGGCAAAACTAGCATTGGAACGCTCTTAGAAAGCTATTTTCTGGAAACGGATACCGAATATTTCCCCACTGGCTCCACGACTTTTCGCAATGCGGACAAACGGGTTGGAACGGAACCCGATGAAAGCTATTGCATCGGCACCGATAAAGCGGTTCCTGATCTGGCAATTGAAGTGGTAGTGACGAGCGGCAATATCAATCGTCTGGAACGGTTTCAGCGCTTAGGAGTACAGGAAGTATGGTTCTGGCAAAACAACGGCTTTCTGCTCTACCACTTGCGTACAGAGAACCTGGAGCGATGGGCGCAGACTTTTGGCTATGAGGCGATCGACCAGAGCGAACTGCTCCCCAACCTGGACATGGCGTTGCTGAGTGACTGTGTGCAAAATCCCAATTCACTAGCGGCAGCAAAGGCATTTCGACAAGGCATCCGCGATCGCCACCGCCCTTAACCGTCGTTGCTGATATTGCTTTGGAACAAGCGTTGGTAACGTCCGCTCAAGCCGTCGTTACCAATGAAGAAGCTTTGGTTACTTACACTCAAGCTGAGGTGACTTACACACAAGCTGTGGTTACTTACGCTCAAGCTGTCGTTACTTACGCCGGAGCGATCGTTAGTAATGATGAAGCTGTGGTTACTAACGGTAAAGCTGTGGTTACTTACGGTGAAGTTACCGTTAAGCACTCTCAGGCAATCTAGCTTTCTGCCTGTGTATAAACTCGCAATCTTTTTTCTCAGTAGCGCGATCGCGCTGCTTAAAAGTCCCACTCTTCAAACAGTTCGGCGACTGCGATCGCAAAGTCGGGGACGATCGCTTCACCCTCTAATACATGTTGAGACCGCAAGAAACGGTCTGGTTCGGGTGAATGGTAGACCAGCACATACTTTTCATCCGGGTGAATCACCCAAACAAGGCGAGTGTCGTTCTCAAAATATTCCACAATCTTGTCGTGGATTTCCTCAACGGTATTGTTGGGTGAGAGAATTTCTACCGCTAAGTCGGGAGATCCTTGAAAGAAACCACGCGGCGGACGCTTTAGACCTTTAAGCCGTTCTTTGGCAACAAACGAGACATCGGGCGAACGCTTGTTGCCGCTCTTTAAGGTAAACGCAGTACTGGAGTCGCAAACCGTTCCTAATTTGCGTTGCCGCACATGAATCGCCAGTAGCCCTCCCAGAAAGGAGCCAATGCCACCGTGCTCCATGCCCGAATTGTCCCTATCGGCTAAATCCCCATCGATCAACTCATAGCGATGCCCACCGCTAGACAGCGCCATAAATTCCTCATCCGTCCAGGTCTTTTTCTCGGTGGCGATCGTCATCCTGCCTGCTTCCTGAGTCTCTCAATCCTTGCTTCTAGTGTGGCATGTTGAAGAGCTTGAGAGAAACCGGGTTTCTAGATGCAACCTAAAGGCTCCAGTTTATGTTTGTAAAGAAACCCGGTTTCTGCGCGGGTGATCAAGGAAAGAGTTGGTTTAGAGAGATGGGAAGCTCTGGAAACGCGATCGTACTCAGGGTATTCTCTCCATTTAAGACAACTTCCTGCGCGTAACCATCCTCTAATGGATCACGGAACACGTACACCTGTCGGGTATTCACGTCCAAAATCCAGTACTCTAAAATGCCTGCTTTGGCATAGAGGGGTGCTTTGACCGTGCGATCGTCTTGTAACGATGTATCAGCAACTTCAATAAGCAGCAGCACTTCGGCAGGTGTTGGATGGTGGTCTATATACTTACGCGCATTGAGTGCAACGATCGCAATATCGGGTTCCGGCTCGGAGTACTGACTCAGTTGAATCGGGTCTTGAATGCGTACCAGTGCCATACCTGCCAAAAGCTGTTTCAGGTAATCGGCGGCACAGAGATTTGTAGCAGCATGGGGAGGGTTCTTTGCCGCCATTGAAACAATATTTCCTTCAATTAGCTCCACACGATCGCTCGGCGTTAAAATGCCCGCTTCAATCATGCGGTGGTATTCTTCAACCGTCCAGAGGCGAACTTTTGTCGAAGTCATCGCTTTCCGTTACTACATCACCGTTATCGCTAGCTTTAGTGTAGAGCAGTTGACAAGGACGATCGCCTTACAAGAAACCGGGTTTCTGGACGCAAGCTGCCTGCTTAAGCGATCACTGCTCATGGAGAAACCCGGTTTCTGCGTACAAGCGCTTACCTATAAGCCATCGGATGATGCGAAACCCAACAATCCCCTGCGATCGCCCCTAACAGTCCTAAACTAGGAGTGCTTCTTCTCTGATAGCGGGTGTTAGAGTGAATTCACCCTGACTCCTCTCTTGCGGTATGCCCAAACAACTGACGATCGCCCAGGCACAGCAACAACTCCCCAACCTTCCCGGTGAACTGACCAATGAACCCATCATCATTACTCAAGATGGTGTGCCTGTTATTGCGGCACTCAGCTACACACATCTCACCGAGCTACTCGAAACCCTCGACATCCTGACCGATACCGAATTCGTTGCTAAACTTCGCCAAGGCATCCTTCAAGCAGAACAAGGCAATACCATTTCCTGGGAGAATGCAAAAGCACAGCTAGGGCTGTAAGCAATGGTTGAGTATACGATTCAACTCACTCCCCTTGCCTTAGAAATGCTGGCTGCCATTAACGATCGACGCGAACAAGAGAAGCTGAGTGAGCGCATCGACCAGCTCAAAGTTGAGCCTGAGAAACAGGGGAAAGCACTGGTGGATAATCTTTCAGGCTTTCGTAGCGTGAGGGCAGTGGGGCAACGCTATCGAATCGTCTACAGGGTTGAGCAAACGCAAGTTCTTGTTTTAGTGGTTGGCATTGGTAGACGTAAGGATGGAGACAAAAAAGACGTTTACACCCTGCTACAGAAATTGCTGGAGTAGTGAATGCGATCGTTCTGCCATGCCGCTGAGTCAAGACTCCAACAACGCTTGCTCTTTCATAGAGTGAATCTCGAATTAACCCCGATCGCAGTGGGAGATTGGCTGGTTCATGCGGCATCATTAAGATCAGCGAATAATTTCTTACAGACCCCCACCACGTTTCATGGCTACTCCCCCCAAAGGTGATCGAACGACAGGCGCTCAAATTCGGCAGACCTTTCTCGACTTCTATGCAGCCAAAGGGCACAAGATCTTGCCCAGCGCCTCTCTGGTGCCGGAAGATCCCACTGTGCTGCTGACGATCGCTGGGATGTTGCCATTTAAGCCCATCTTTTTGGGACAGCGTCCGGCGGAGTTTCCTCGCGCTACCACCTCGCAGAAATGCATTCGCACCAACGATATTGAGAATGTGGGACGCACGGCACGGCACCACACCTTCTTTGAGATGTTGGGCAACTTCAGCTTTGGGGACTACTTTAAGTCGCAGGCGATCGCGTGGGCGTGGGAACTGTCTACCAAAGTCTTTGGGTTGCCGCCCGGTCGTCTCGTCGTAAGCGTGTTTGAAGACGATGACGAAGCCTTTGCAATGTGGCGTGACGAAATTGGCATTCCTGCCCATCGGATTCAGCGCTTGGGTGAGAAGGATAACTTTTGGGCGTTGGGTCCGACAGGTCCGTGTGGTCCCTGCTCCGAGATTTACTACGACTTCCATCCCGAAAAGGGCGACGACCACATTGACCTGGAAGACGACACCCGATTCATTGAGTTCTACAATCTGGTGTTCATGCAGTACAACCGGGATGCCGCAGGTACGCTGACCCCGCTGGCAAACAAGAACATTGATACGGGATTGGGTCTGGAACGGATGGCGCAAATCCTCCAGAAAGTGCCTAACAACTACGAAACTGACCTGATTTTGCCGATCATTCAGAAGGCAGCGTCGATCGCCAATCTCGACTACACCACAGTGGACGAAACGACCAAAATTGCGCTTAAAGTCATTGGGGATCACGTCCGTGCCGTTGTGCACATGATCGCCGATGGCATTGTGGCATCCAATGAAGGTCGGGGCTATGTACTGCGTCGGCTGATTCGTCGCGTCATTCGCTATGGTCGCTTAATTGGCATCGATCGCGAGTTCACGCCCAAAGTTGCCGAAGCTGCGATCGCTCTCTCGGAGTCCGCCTATCCCAATGTGCGCGTCATGGAGCGCACCATTAAAGTCGCGCTGCAACGAGAAGAAATTAGCTTCTTGAAGACGCTCGATCGGGGTGAAAAGCTGCTGGCAGACATCACCGAGCAAATGGGCACAGGTGGACAAATTTCTGGCACCGATGCGTTCACGCTCTACGACACCTACGGCTTCCCCGTAGAGTTGACGGAAGAAATCGCGGCTGAAAAAGGCTTGACTGTCGATACCAAAGGCTTTGAGGCAGAAATGGAGCAGCAGCGGCGACGCTCTCAAATGGCACACACCACGATCGACCTCACTGCTCAAGGCACCCTGGATCAACTGGCAGACCACATTGAGCAAACTGAGTTTTTGGGGTATACCCAGCCTGTCACCGAAGCGGCTGTACAGGTCTTAATGGTGAACGGCAAGCCCAAACAAATGGTGGAAGCAGGTACTGAAGTTCAGGTCGTGCTGGATCAAACGCCGTTCTACGCTGAGTCGGGCGGACAGGTGGGCGATCGCGGCTATCTCTCTGGTGACGATGTGTTGGTTCGCATTGAAGACGTACAGAAAGAATCTGCCTTCTTTGTCCACTACGGTCGCGTCGAGCGGGGCACTCTGCACACAGGCGATTCCGTCACTGCCCAGATCGATCTTGCTTGCCGTCGTCGCGCTCAAGCACACCACACTGCAACGCATCTCCTTCAATCGGCGCTGAAAAAGCTAGTGGACGATAACATTTCGCAGGCGGGTTCGCTGGTTTCCTTCGATCGCCTCCGCTTTGACTTCCACTTCTCTCGTCCCCTCACGCCTGAAGAAGTTCAACAGGTCGAAGAACAGGTCAACACCTGGGTTGCCGAGGCGCATCATGCTCAAACATCCATCATGCCGATCGCCGAGGCAAAAGCAAAAGGCGCGATCGCCATGTTTGGTGAAAAGTACGGTAGCGAAGTCCGTGTGCTGGATGTGGCAGGCGTATCGATGGAACTGTGTGGCGGCACTCACGTAAGCAATACGGCTGAAATCGGTCTCTTCAAAATCGTTTCTGAAACAGGCGTTGCGGCGGGCATTCGTCGGATTGAAGCCATTGCAGGAACCGCTGTGCTTGAATACCTGAACCTGCGCGATGCTGTTGTGCGCGACCTCAGCGATCGCTTCAAGGTCAAACCAGAAGAGATTAGCGATCGCATCACCGCGCTGCAAACCGAACTCAAGACGACTCAAAAGCAGCTTGAAACCGCTAAAGGTCAGCTTGCCCTTGCCAAAGCCGATAGTCTCCTGTCCCAGGCTGAAGCGATCGGCGAGTTTCACATCCTCATTGCCCAACTCGATGGCGTTGACCCTGAATCCCTCAAAACCGCTGCGGAACAACTTCAACAAAAGCTGACGAATGGTGCGGTTGTCCTCGGTTCTGTGCCCGAACCCGATAAAGTTAGCCTCGTTGCTGCCTTCAGCCCTGCCGTCATTCAAAAAGGCTTGCAGGCTGGGAAACTGGTAGGCGCGATCGCTAAACTTACAGGCGGCGGTGGCGGCGGACGACCCAACCTCGCTCAGGCAGGCGGACGCGATGCCAGCAAGCTACCCGAAGCGCTTGCAGAAGCCAAGCATCAGCTAATCTCCGGTTTGAGCTAATCTGGTAAGTAAGCTACGCAAACTGGTTGAGTATTTCCTGACGCTTCCAGTCGAAGCAAATTTTAATGATGTTTGTTTGCTGTTGGAAGCATTCGGCTTTGTTGAAAAGCGCTCTAAAGGCAGTCATCATACCTTTGAAGATGACCAGGGACAGGTTTTTACGATTCCCAAGAAGGGCGGCAAAAAAGTTAGACGAGTCTACATAAAGCGCATCGTTGAATTGCTCAATCTACAGCAGTGGCAGGATGAAAGCAGTGACCAATCAACAGACGACAACTGATCGAAACGCCTTAGCTTATTATCTGAAGCTAAGTTATCCCATCACACTCTATCCAGATGTTGAAGAGGGTGGTTATGTGGCTGAAATCAAAGATTTACCGGGATGCTTAACTCAAGGAGACACCTTAGAGGAAGCCGTTTCTAACATCAATGAAGCCCGCGAACTCTGGATTGAAACAGTGTACGAAAGTGGCAGAGAAATCCCTTTGCCGGGCACAGAAATGTAACCTTTTCCCGTTGTAAGCTAGTCGATTCCTTCTCAGGGGATGTTTGAGAAGTCAGGAAGGGCGTAAAAAAGCTCACTCAGTGTAGGCTGCGAATAGCAAATATCTACAGCCCTGAGTGAGCCAGATGAGTAAAGCAGATCCCAGTCACCGCACCCACGCCCAATACGAAGTTTTGAGTGCGTTACTTCCAGCAGCAAAACCCGGCGGTCGTCCTCGCAGCGTTGACTGGTGGGAAATCCTGAATGCCATGCTCTATGTTCTGGTTGAAGGCTGTCGCTGGCGTTCGCTACCCAGTGATTGCCCAGCCTGACAGACGATGTACACGTACTTCCGCAACTGGCGCTTGGATAGTTGGTGTAGTCCTCATTCGAATCCATCTCTCCTAATGCTGCTGAACTCCAGGCAATCCCTCGAAGGCGAGATAAGTTCCCTATACTTCATCTAATTAGGAAGAGTGGCGATCGCTAACCTAAGCTGATGCCCCATTTCTTCAGCAAAAGCCCCAAAACTTTTTGAAGCAATCCAAGCAAGGGAGCGAGTAATGGAGCAGGGACTGTTAGTAGATAACGGCGAAAAGTTTGGACATTAAAGGGCCATACAGGGAATTCGTCAGTCATTGTATAAACTGCACGTAACTCTCGAATTTTTTCGGTTCTTTTTTTAAGCGTCTCTGCATCTTCGGTCAAGCCAGTACGAATTTGCGAATAATCTGACTCAAATTGTCGGGCAATCTCATGTAAGAGATCTTCCTTGGCTTTTTCCATGCCTCTATGGGCGGTCAGTAACGGACCAAAAAAACACGTAATTGATAGAACAATGTATAGCAAAACCATAAGACCCAAGTACCAATAATCTTGTTTACTACCCTGTGTAATAATCTGGTATCCAACAATACCCGTCCAAACTCCTAAAATAGAGATCAGGTATGCCGTTTTGAGGGAGTAATCACTGAGAGAACGTAGTCCGCCAGAGCGATCGGGATGAAGCGGATTGACGTTAAGCTTCTTTTCTTTGAAGATTCTATGAAAAATCTGGATGTTATTGATGAGGTTGAGAATTAGCATACTGCCAACATAGACAACTATCAGGGTGGCAACCGAGATACTTAAGTTTGGTAGGTAACCTGAACCGCCCCAACTTTTTTCTAAATGAGTTTGAGCAGAAAACACGAAGGTGCTAAAACTAATACCACTAGCAAGCGCTAACAAAGAACGCCACTTCTGATGGTATAGAGTTGAGATTATCGGCTCTATCTCTAATTCGTCGATTTCTACTACATCAGACGTTTCGAGGTTTTGAATTACATTTCTAGTTGCCCGAAAACTCCACAGATAATATCCAAAAACAACTGGATTGATAACGATTGCAGCTATCCAGGGTACCCAATCTTGTAGTAATCCTACCTGTCCTGGTTTAGACCACAATGTATTGCTGAGTAATGCAGTGAGGAGAGAAAGCACAACAGAAACTGTAATTGACCACACTATAATACTGTTAGACGAGCAACGAAGCTTTTCAACCAGAAAATAGGCAACTGGGTCAGAACGGTAAAGACTTCGTTCTTTCAACAAGCTATTGTTCATTATCTTCAGAGATGATTGGATAATTAATGCAAAGATGTCTTGTGCAATTTAGGGTGAAATTAATGGCGACTCAATCAAACTGAAAAATTCAAGCTAATCGTCCCCTTTTTGGATGTTAGCTGGAATGTTTCGGGTTAACTCTCAGTTGCAGTAATAAAACGGGAGTTCCGCGAATAAAATTCTTTCTCCATGTCGAACGATCGCCCCTCTCACACCTTCACCACAACGCCTTTACTTTCTACGGTCGATCGTCCAACCGCACACAGAGCATACACCCCTGATGGAAGTGTTGCGGTTGTGGTTGCAGCGGGAAGAACCTGGCGAAGTGTCCAGATCTCGCCATTCTGTTGATAGAGCGTCCAGCAGCGAATGTCTTGAGGAGAGGCATTCCAGGTGAGTGTCCTATTATTAATGCGAATGCCTGTAGGAGTGGTGGGGGGAGCCGTGTTGAGCCAGGGCATGGCGGGTGGTAGAGACAGGTTGGCGTAGGTGGTGGTGCGGAAGCGATCGCCAATCCCTTGATGGTTTGCGGTGAGTGCTTTCGCGCTAAAAAACACATTGCCGAGTGCCAGTTGGGGTGTCAACTGACGAGTCAAATCAATCTGGGTCAGAATTTCGGATAGATCCCATTGGTTGCCGCCTAAAGCACCCAGATTGTTGCCAGGGTAGAGGTGCCGCTGTTTGGGGTTGTTGTCCGTCCACCAGCGCAGCAGAACGGGATAGCTTTGCGCCGTTGCATCAATGCGCCAGTAAAGCTGAGGCGAGAGGTAATCGACCCAGCCTTCCTGAAGCCATTTGAGAGAGTCGGCGTAAAGCTGGTTGTAGGCATCCAGTCCTTGTATTTGGGGCGGCTGACCGGGACGATAAATGCCAAAGGGACTGATGCCAAATTTGACGTGGGGTTTGGTAGCCCGAATGCCTGTGGCAAGGCGTTGAATCAGGCGATTTACATTATCGCGTCGCCAGTCTGCAAGAGCCAACGTACCGCCGCCTGCTTTGTACGCCTGATAGGTTTTGGCATCGGGGAAAGTTTGTCCAGCGATCGGATACGGGTAAAAGTAATCATCCAGGTGAATGCCGTCCACATCGTAACGACGCACCACGTCCAGAATGACATTTGCGGTGCGGTCTTGCACCACCTTTGCGCCCGGATCCATCCAAAGCTGTTTATCCCAACGATAGACCACTTCGGGATTCGCCACCGCGATATGGGGGCTAACATTGACGATGCGTTCAGAGGTGCGGGCGCGGTAGGGATTGAACCAGGCATGAAGTTCAATATTGCGCTGGTGAGCCTGGGCGATCGCAAACTCCAGCGGATCATAAAAGGGATCGGGTGGTTTGCCCTGAGTGCCCGTCAGCCAGAAACTCCAGGGTTCCAGCGACGATCGATACAATGCATCCCCTTCGGGACGCACCTGCAAGATCAGGGCATTCAGGTTCAATGCCTGCATGCGATCGAGAACGGCAATCAGTTCTGCCTGCTGCTGTTGAGTAGAGAGTCCGGCTTTGGAGGGAAAATCGCCGTTCCACACGCAGGCAACCCAGGCGGCGCGAAATTCTCGTGTATGCGACACGGCTACCGTTTGCACCCAACGTACGATCGCATTAGACGCGATCGCAGGCGCTTTCCCCAGGGCAGCCAGACATTGATAGACAAAGGCAGCAATTTCAGCACGAGTAGCGGGTTGCGTGGGTCGCAGTCGTCGTCGATCGGGGTGATTAACGACAATTTCGTTCGCGGTGGCAGTGGCGATCGCGGCGATCGCCCAACCCGCAATCTGAGCGCTGTCTTGATAAAGTTCTGCTAAAGGCACGGCAGATTCTGATAGCAAGCCCAAGCCACCCACGAGCGATGCCAGCGCCTGCACTCTAGGAGTATTCTCATTGGGACGAAACTGTTGTCCCGGATAGCCTGTTAAAAACCCACCTTCGTACGATCGGCGAATGGCACCTGCTGCCCAGTGCGTGGTCGGCACATCCACAAACGGCACGTAGGGACGGGTAGCAGCGGGGCTAAAGGCGGCTTGCAGCACAGAGGCAAATTCTGCCCGACTCATCGCCCGTTCGGGACGAAACGATCCATCCTCAAACCCACGCATGATATTGCGTTGCGCCAGTCCTTCAATAAAGGGACGCGCCCAATGAGTTTGAATATCGGGAAAATCAGAAGCGACCATGTGCAGCAACGTTTGAATTGATAATCATTGCTGATTAAAAGTGTGAAGCAGCAACATAGATCCCCGACTTCTTTGTGCAGTTTTGATTGTGGCTGAACCAAGCTTAGAAGTCGGGGATCTGGCAGAAACCAGACCTCTACTCAGCAATGTCATTATCCTCTAAACTCAAACTTCCCAAAATTTAGACATCAAAATCTAGAGACATTTGTTGCATCAGCGATGCATCGGGTGGAACGGGCTGATCGATCGCCGGACCGGATGCCAACTTATGAGCATGACGAGTCGTTTCGGGCAAGCGATATTTGGTGGTGCAGCGCATGACGTAGGCGATCGCCGTCTCCAAACTCACCCGATGTCCCGGTGAAATGTACAGCGGTTTGGTGCCGGGACGCGTTCTCAATGCCGCACCAATGGTTTCGCCTTTGTGGATAAGGGGTTGCCAACTGCCGCGATCGTCCCCCAGTTCGGCATGTTTACCAACGAGTAAGGATTTTGCCACGCCGATCGCGGGTACATTTGCTAAAAGTCCAATATGACAGGCAATCCCAAACCGACGTGGGTGAGCAATGCCCTGACCATCGCACAGCAGCAAATCGGGAACCACCGTGATTTTTTCTAATGCATCCAGCACCGCAGGCACTTCTCGAAAAGAAAGGAAACCAGGAATGTAGGGAAAGGTCGTGGGACGACGGGCGATCGCGCGATCCTCCAACTGCAAATTGTCCACGTTGAGTACGGCGATCGCGGCACGGGTAATCGTTCCCTCAGATTCAAAACCCACATCGACACCTGCCACATGGCGAATGGTATCGAAAGTATCGATCGTCACAATCTCCTTGCGGAGTTCTTGCTGAACGACAGTTGCCTCTTCTGCTGTGAGCACCCATTCGTGGCGGTGGATGATGTGCATGGGAGAAGAGGTGAGGAGTGAGGGGAGAGGAGTGAGGGGGAAGCAGGGGAGGCAGGGGAAGCGGAGGAAGCAAGGGAGGCAGAAGGGAGTCGGGAAAACTCATAACTTATAACTCATAACTCCCCTCTTCTCACCCCACACCCCACACCCCACACCCTACTTTGCCGGTGGATACTTCATCTTAATTTTGATGGTTTCTTCAGCACCTGCCAGAAGGAAGACGCAATCGCCATAGCGGGTCAGATCCTGACGAGTATTGGGATTGTTAGAAAACCCGTAGCCTTCGGTGGGGATACCAGTCGTGTTGCGATTGAGTGCGCGATCGCCGTTCGTATCTTGAAAAACCGCGATCGCATAGCTACCGGATGAAATGTCTTTCAGCGTGATTTTGAGCGGGTCTTCGACCACCTTAATGCAGCGTTTCATGATGGCGTTCTTATCGGTATTAGGAAAGCCAAAGCTTCTTGAAAACAGCTTGAAGCAGAGTTCACCTTTTTGAGTTTTGAAGCCATTAATTTCAACGATCAGTGTGCTTTTAAGTTCTGCTCTAGCGTTATCGATGATCGTCAGACTAGATAAGATTGCTAGGGCGATCGTACCGATTCTAACTGTTGTAAACTCAAGCATTCTGCGTCTCCTCATACCAATTAAACTGCTTGAATAGCAACGAAAAAGCGTTTGGGGGGTGTTGTGGCTCCTCAGTCTGCCTTCTCCTCAAAGTCTACCTATCAGGGTTAAGCTTTGAGATATTACCACTTTCAATCAGCACTCTCTTGACTATGACTCAAGGTGTTTTCAGCTATTAGAAACGAGTTGTTGTAAAGTAGCTAGTTGTGAAGGAGCCATCAGCTATAGCAGTCCCAAATCTGTTGTGAGCGGCACTCAATCATTGAGCGATCCGCGCTCAGCCACCAGCTTTTCTCTAACCGCTGATCGCTGATCGCTGATGGCTAAGAGCTGCTATCAATCTTGCTTCTCACGCTTCATTGAGGATCGCTATAGTTCACCATTGTAGGCTGGCAAGCTAATCTGTTAGCGTAGGAGTATCGCCCCAAAGCCGAACGTCCACAAAGATTACCAAAGTTAATACTCAACAACTGCCTCAGCGCTCATGCCTATCATCCGTCTGGTTCTGTTGCTTGGACTGGCTGGAGGCTTGTTCCTCCTCGTTCAGTTCAACTGGTCGCCCTTACAACTGACGTTTTTGGGTTTTCAAACGCCTGCATTGCCGCTGGCACTGTGGATTTTGGGCGCGATCGCGGCTGGCATCATCACCAATCTGCTCATTACCAGTTTGTTTGGCTTATCCAATTACTTTGCGGTGCGTGCAGCACGGTCTCAGTTTCGGCAAGCCTCTCGTCGGAGTGGTTTTCAAGCAACAACACCTTCGCCAGAGCCAACTCGCTCTTCTACGCGCCCATCAAATGCGAGAACAATAGACGACGACGCAGATTGGAACAACTGGGAGGGTTACGAAGAACCAGCAGCACGATCGTCCGGTGTTCGCTCGTCCGTCAATTCAGACCCCATTGATGATTGGGAAGCTGAACCTAGTGACGATTGGGAAACCGATAACCCGATCGACACGCCTGTGGATTCTCGGTCTGCCGGGTCGAGAGTTCGCACTAACTATGAAGCCGAACAAGAACCGAGAACGACTTCTCGTAACGGCTCTGTGTATTCCTACAGCTACCGCGAACCGCAAGATTCGGGTGTTGGCAAAGCCGAGTCCATTGTCGGCAAACCTGTTGTTGATGCCGACTATCGCGTCATTGTGCCACCGTTTCGTTCGCTTGATGAAGAACCTACAGACGAAGCACAAACCACTGCTGAGAGCGCCGATGATTGGTTTGAAGAGGGTAGCGATCGAGTTGAGGATGACAACACTCGCGATCGCTTTCGACCGTAGTCACTGATCAAAAAACACTGGTTGTGGAGCGTCTTGCACCTGACGATCGGCTCTGTATGCCTCAGTACAAAGCTAATCATCAGCTTGTCATCTTTTGGAGCCAAACGACGAGTGTCCTAAGCAGTCAGCCCTTGCGCTTTCTGACTCTGGCATCGATCTCGCTAACTTCTACCTAAAGGGGAGTTTTAATCTTCACGGAATTATTACAATTCTGTTACATTGTTCATGCGAATCCGTTTTGGCTCTGACTCGGTTCAGAGGCTTAACTCATGAGGAACGATCGTCTCCACTGCTAGCTGCTGACCTATGAGCTAAGCTCCCATCTCTCAAGCTAGCCCCTACAACAACGAGAAAACAGCCCTCATGCCTACCGCTTTGCCACTAAGTGGCGATCAACTTGCACCGACAGCATCACCTGTAATCGCTAGCTCTAGCCTGCCAGGGTTGCTTATCGCCAGTCTTATCATGGCAACTTGGGCAATTAGTCTAACGCTTTTACTTCACACCTCACCGAGCCAACAGCAACCTCTCTGGATGCTTCTGGCTGTGTGCTGGCAGACATTTCTCTATGCAGGCTTATTTATCACTGCTCATGATGCCATGCATGGAGTAGTTACGCCTCAGCATCCAACGCTCAATCGTTTTATTGGCTCGGCAGCGTTGCTGCTGTATGGTCTCTTTTCTTACAAGCAATTGTTCAAGGCTCACTGGCAACACCATCATCATCCTGCCAGTCCTTTGGATCCCGATTTTCATGATGGTAAGCACAAGAACCCGTTTGCCTGGTATTTTCGCTTTTTGCAGCGTTATTGGAGTTGGACACGTTTGTTAGCGCTGATCGTAGCGTTCCATATCATGCATCTGCTCTTACATGTACCGGAGTCAAACCTGGTGATGTTTTGGATTGTGCCTTCGTTGCTCAGTTCAGTGCAGCTTTTTTACTTTGGCACCTACTTACCGCACCGAGAGCCAGCAGGCGGTTACCAAAATGTTTTTCGTGCACAGAGTGTTCATCGCCCTGTGCTGTTATCGTTTTTGGCTTGCTACCACTTTGGCTATCATTGCGAACATCACGAGTATCCTCATGCTCCCTGGTGGCAATTGCCCACGATCGCCAAACGTGGTAGTGCGTAACTCAGAATCGGCGGTGGGATAAGGTAGTGTAATTTAATCAAAAGCTGGGCAAGACACTTAAACAATCAAGTATCAACGCGAGGAAAGATGTAACCTTTGCCACGCACGGTCACGATCGAATCAGCTTGCTCAGGTAGAGACTGAAGTTTTTCACGCAGGCGCGAGATATGTACGTCAACGATGCGGACATCTCCTAAATCTGGCTGAGTATAGCCCCACACTTTCTCCAAAATTTCAAGCCGGGAAATGCACACTCCTGACTGACTGACTAACAGTTTCAACATATTAAACTCCATGTCTGTTAGTCGAATAAGAACGTTATTCTTATAGACTTTTCTGGTGTGGGTTTCGATGCGTAAAGTGCCGACTTCAAGCACTCCAGAGGACGTAATGTCGCTACCTGGTTTATCAATGCGACGTAGAATACAACGAATGCGAGATTCTAATTCTTTCGGTGAAAACGGCTTCACCATATAGTCATCAGCACCTGCTTCTAAGCCTGTGATTCGGTCTGCCACACTTGCCAAAGCGGTTAATAAGATGATCGGGACATCTGACTCTTTTCGCAAAGTACGGCAAACGTCATAGCCATCAAGCTCAGGCATCATGACATCTAGAACAATGAGGTCGGGCGCTTGCTGATGAAAGCTGTTGAGCGCTTGTGCTCCGTCTGGTGCTGTTGAAACCATGTAGCCAGCCATCGAAAGTCGAGTTGCCAAAATCCGACGAATATTAGCGTCATCATCAACAACCAGAATTGTTTGCTTAGGGCGGTCTAAGCTATGCAACATTCGGTTCCCAGCGAGTTTTCAAAATCTAAGGAGCGGAAGAACGTCAATTTCTGTAATTTCTGCACGTTTTTCAGCTGACCAAAACCAATAATTTTAGTTAAAACAAAGCTCTTTTTCATCAAGTGACTGTTATCAGCCGTAAACAAGCTGTCCCATTGCTTATTCAAACATATAGCGATCCTCAATGAAGCGTGAGAAGCAACATGGCTGTCAGCTTTTAGCCATCAGCCATCAGTGATAAGAGAAAAGCTAATGGCTGACGGCTGACCGCTCAATGCTTCAGTGCCGCTCACAACCGATCTGGGAATGCTATGGCATTGGTTCGCGCTCACTACGCCTCAAATTCAGTCTGGCTTGCAGCGATCGCTCATCTAAAACGGTTCTGTCTCTAAGTATGACGGATCTTTGAGCAAGTCACCAGGAATGAAATAACTATTACGTTTGAGTTTTGAGGTGTGAATTGATTGTTGACACAACTTTTTAGAGCCGAAACGAGGTGTGCGGAGCGTTGCTGTGTTCAGCGATCGCCGTTGTGTCGTCAGCAGTGATGGGTACAACGGCAGCGCAGCGAATGCACATCACAAACCTTGGGATTGGAAAGAAGACTACCGTCTAAGTTGAAGAAACCCACTACAATAAGTGGGATTTTAGACCTCGACCCCACAACGCCATGCCACGTCGCAACGATCTCCACAAAATTCTGCTGATTGGCTCCGGTCCCATTGTGATTGGGCAAGCCTGCGAGTTTGACTACTCTGGCACCCAAGCTTGTAAAGCCTTACGGGATGAAGGCTACGAAGTGGTTTTGGTGAACTCCAATCCGGCAACGATCATGACTGACCCGGAAACCGCCGATCGCACCTACATTGAGCCGCTTACCCCCGAAGTTGTTGCCAAGATTATCGAAAAAGAGCGACCCGATGCGTTATTGCCGACGATGGGCGGACAGACCGCGCTAAACCTCGCCGTGTCGCTGGCAAAAAACGGCACACTCGAAAAGTACGGCGTGGAGTTGATTGGGGCAAAGCTGCCCGCGATCGAAATGGCAGAAGACCGCAAGCTGTTTAAAGAAGCAATGGAGCGCATTGGCGTTGGCGTTTGCCCCTCTGGGCTGGCAACGACGCTCGAAGAAGCACGTCAAATCGGTCATGAGATTGGCAGCTACCCGCTGATCATTCGTCCCGCCTACACGATGGGCGGTTCGGGTGGTGGCATTGCCTACAACCAGGAAGAATTTGAGGAAATCTCGCAGTCTGGATTAGAAGCTAGCCCGGTTTCCCAGATTTTGATCGAAAAATCGCTGTTGGGCTGGAAGGAATATGAACTCGAAGTCATGCGCGATCTCGCCGATAACGTGGTCATTATTTGCTCGATCGAAAACCTTGACCCCATGGGCGTTCACACGGGCGATTCGATTACCGTTGCGCCTGCCCAAACCCTCACAGATAAGGAATATCAGCGGTTACGGGATGCATCGATCAAAATTATCCGTGAAATTGGCGTGGAAACAGGTGGTTCCAACATCCAGTTTTCGGTCAATCCCAACAACGGTGATGTCGTAGTCATTGAGATGAATCCGCGCGTATCGCGCAGTTCAGCCCTGGCATCCAAGGCAACGGGCTTTCCGATCGCCAAAATGGCAGCCAAACTTGCGGTTGGTTACACCCTGGACGAGATCCCCAACGACATTACGAAAAAAACGCCTGCCAGTTTCGAGCCGACGATCGACTATGTTGTCACCAAAATTCCTCGCTTTGCTTTCGAGAAATTTCCGGGTTCTACAGCCACTCTTACCACTCAGATGAAGTCCGTCGGCGAGGCGATGGCGATTGGGCGTACCTTCCAGGAGTCGTTTCAAAAGGCACTGCGATCGATGGAAACAGGACGCGCGGGTTGGGGCTGCGATCGCAACGAGAAAGTGCCGAGCCTGGAGCAAATCCGCCCTGGCTTGCGGACTCCGAACCCAGAACGCATCTTCACCATCCATCATGCCTTTCAGATGGGTATGACCGTGGATGAAGTGTACGAACTGACCGCGATCGATCCCTGGTTTCTAGACAAGCTGTATGAACTGCTAGAAACCGAAAAGACGCTGAAACGAACAGCGTTAATCAGCCTTACCAAAGAACAAATGTTTGCCATTAAGCGGCAGGGCTTTAGCGATCGTCAACTCGCCTACGCCACCAAAACGACTGAAGATGAAGTCCGTACTTACCGCAAATCGCTCAACGTGATCCCCGTTTACAAAACGGTAGATACCTGCGCGGCTGAATTTGAAGCGCTCACCCCCTACTACTACTCCACCTACGAGGAGGGCGAGAACGAAATTTTGCCCTCTAACAAGCGCAAAGTGATGATTCTCGGTGGTGGTCCTAACCGGATTGGACAGGGCATTGAGTTCGATTACTGCTGCTGTCACACGTCCTTTGCCCTACGTGCAGATGGCTTCGAGACGATTATGGTCAACTCCAACCCCGAAACCGTCTCGACCGATTACGACACCAGCGATCGCCTCTACTTTGAGCCGCTTACCAAAGAAGATGTCCTCAACATCATCGAAGCCGAAAACCCTGAAGGTGTCATCATTCAGTTTGGTGGACAAACGCCACTGAAGCTTGCCGTGCCCTTACAAAAGTACCTCAACGGCGACACCTGCACTGTCTTAACCAAGATTTGGGGCACGTCACCGGATGCGATCGACACGGCTGAAGACCGGGAGCGCTTCGAGAAAATTCTGCGTGCCCTCGATATCAAGCAACCCGCGAATGGTCTCGCCCGCAGCTATGGCGAATCGCTAGAGATTGCCCGTCGTATCAGCTACCCCGTGGTCGTACGTCCCAGTTACGTGCTCGGTGGACGCGGCATGGAAATCGTTTATTCAGACGCTGAACTACAGCGTTACATGACCGCTGCCGTTCTCGTTGAGCCAGATCACCCGATTCTCATTGACAAATACCTGGAAAACGCGGTGGAAGTAGATGTAGACGCGATCGCTGATCAGGGTGGTAACGTCGTCATTGGCGGCATTATGGAGCACATTGAGGAAGCGGGCATTCACTCTGGCGACTCTGCCTGCTCTCTCCCCACCGTTTTCTTGAGCGAGACTGTCTTAGAGCAAATCCGCACGTGGACGGTGCAACTGGCAAAAGCGCTCAACGTCATTGGACTCATCAACATCCAGTACGCAGTGCAAGGCGAACAGGTGTACATTCTGGAAGCAAATCCCCGTGCCTCGCGCACCGTGCCGTTTGTGTCGAAGGCGATCGGTGTGCCGCTGGCAAAAATGGCAGCCCGCATTATGTCCGGCAAATCTTTGCAAGAGTTGGGCTACACGCAAGAGGTGATTCCCAAGCACATTGCAGTTAAAGAGGCTGTTCTACCGTTCGAGAAGTTTCCCGGTACCGATACCATTCTTGGTCCTGAAATGCGATCGACGGGCGAAGTCATGGGCATTGACGACACCTTTGGCACCGCCTTTGCAAAAGCAGAACTGGGTGCGGGACAACGTTTACCTCAGAGTGGCACAGTGTTTGTTTCTACGAGCGATCGCGATAAAGCTGCGGTCGTTCCTGTGGTGAAAGAGCTATTAGAGCTTGGTTTTCACATCGTCTCGACAGAAGGCACCCGCAAAGCACTACGCGAACAGGGTGTGACGGTCGAACTGGTGCTGAAACTCCACGAAGGTCGCCCTAATGTGATGGATGCAATCAAAAATGAGAAAATTCAGCTCATCATTAATACACCGTCCGGTGAAGAAGCCAAGGCAGACGGTCGGTTGATTCGTCGGACAGCGTTGTCTTACAAGATTCCGATCGTCACCACGATCGCAGGTGCAAAAGCAACCACAGCCGCAATTCGCTCACTCCAATCTCAACCGCTGTCAGTAAAAGCGCTACAGGACTACATTCACTAGCCAAGACTCGCCGCCAATAAAGAGTGCTCATCGCTCCGTGCCCGTTTTTTGTCCATACGCTTATGTCCAGCTATAGACATACCAATGTTAAGAAGTCTTAATCTTTCTTAACATTGGTTATGCTTAAGAGAAGCTAAATCTTTTTCTAGTCGTGTGTAATACAGATGCATTTTGTTTTGTGGGATGCATTTGTAAAGCGCAATCCTGGGTACTCTTATCTAACTCAGAGCTTCACACAGTCAACAGTCTTCCTCCTAGCCGCAAAAGGAATCTTCCCGCAGGTATATACGTCTTCTCTCATGAATGTTACATTTATTAATACGTTGCATCAGCAATTCTGATATCGAGTTCACGGCGAAGGGCTTGTTCATCCTGACAAGGCACTTGACAAAACAATTGATGCTGAAGCCCGTCCCAAGCTAACCGCTGCTTGAATGCTTTCCTCACTCCAAGACTATCTTCAGAATTCGCTCTTTGATGCTAAAGAGCCATCGCCATTCCCTTGCTGCTGAGACCGCTCAAAGCCCTACGTTCTTTCGACTCTGCCACATAGTCATCTCGGCTGCTAACTCCAGCCACCTGTCCACTGTCACCTTTCCAACAGCGCCATGAAGACCGCTCAAACCTCAACCGATTTAGTACGCGCTTACTTACGAGAAATTGGTCGTGTTCCTCTGCTGACTCATGAGCAAGAAATCCTTTATGGTAAGCAAGTTCAGCGTTTAGCCGTGCTATACGATGCAAAAGAGCTTCTGACGCAACAGTTAGAACACGAACCAACTCTAGCTGAGTGGACTCAGAAGGTCGAGCTTTCTGAAGCCGAACTGCAACAGGCGATCGCAGAGGGCGAAAACGCTAAGCGCAAAATGGTCGAAGCCAACTTGCGGCTGGTTGTCTCGGTAGCCAAAAAATATACCAAACGCAACGTTGATCTGTTGGATCTCATCCAGGAAGGCACGATCGGGATGCAGCGTGGCGTGGAAAAGTTTGATCCCACTAAAGGCTACCGTTTCTCCACCTACGCTTACTGGTGGATTCGTCAGGCAATTACCCGTGCGATCGCTGAGAAAGGACGCACGATTCGCCTACCTATCCACATTACCGAAAAGCTCAACAAAATCAAGAAGGCACAGCGTCAACTCTCACAGCAGTTGGGACGAGCCGCTACTGCGTCTGAACTTGCCAGCGAACTAGAGCTTACGCCTCGTCAAGTGCGCGAGTATCTAGAGCGATCGCGCCAGCCTCTCTCGCTTGACTTACGCGTGGGCGACAATCAAGATACCGAGTTAGGCGAACTGCTCGAAGACACAGGTGCTTCACCAGAAGATTTCGCTCTGCAATCGTCACTCCGCGCTGATTTAGAGGCGCTGATGGCAGATCTGACTCCTCAGCAGCGTGAGGTGTTAGCGCTACGTTTTGGACTGGAAGATGGGCAAGCGCTTACTCTGGCAAAGATTGGCGATCGCCTCAACATTAGCCGTGAACGCGTCCGCCAGATTGAACGCGAAGCACTGACTAAGCTGAGAAAACGCAAGGCGGCGATCGGCGAGTATTTAGCCAGTTAGTTGTTGGTTGTTGGTTGTTAGATAGACGAACCCTAACAACTAGCAGCTAACAACCAACAACTCTATGTGCGTTCATCCCCCAATCGTCGGTTCGGTTCTGCTCACTTCGGTTTTGCGTAAGCGCTGATACATTTGTTTATACAAACCCAAAGCAGTTTAGATCGAGGTTCCTACGTGAACAACATGTCAGATCGAATGCCAGAATTTTTAGGGAACGCTGAATCAGGTAATCAGTTTCTAAGCTACGTGCAATCGTTGAGTCCAGAAGCGATCGCGCAACTCTCCCGACCAGCCTCAGTGGATGTCTTTCAGGTGATGGAGCGCAACATTGTCGGTCTGCTAGGGGCGCTGCCTCCCGATAGTTTTAACGTGATGATCACCACTAGCCGCGAGGACTTAGGTCGTCTGTTAGCCTCTGCCATGATGAGCGGCTATTTTCTACACAATGCCGAGCAGCGGATGGCGTTTGAAAAGTCCTTGGCTTCTACCGCAGCGGATGCTTCTACCACGGAAGGATAGGGTTTAGGCTGAGGCTTCAAGCTCATCCGCCTGGAGCGATCGCTGCTCTGCGTTTGCAACCGTCCCAAGCTGCGATATATTGATGGGCTAAAGCTGAAAGCTCATGCTCAGTCTGTACTGACCATCATGCCGCGAACACCACCCAGCGCTTTGAAGACAGCAGTCGTAAAGCCTTTACAAACACAGTCACTACAAACTTTTTTAGACCGGGCAGACGATCGCGATCGTCTGCCCGGTTCTGTAATTGCCAGCCTCAGGCAGACTCTTTTGTCCTGGTATGGACAATTTGGGCGGGATTTGCCCTGGCGACAAAGCCGCGATCCCTATGTCATCTGGGTATCGGAGATTATGCTCCAGCAGACTCAGGTAAAAACGGTGCTTCCTTATTACCACCGTTGGCTAACGCTCTTTCCAACTATTGCAGCGCTGGCGATCGCCGAGCAGCAGCAGGTACTCAAAGCTTGGGAAGGCTTGGGTTACTACGCCCGCGCTCGTAACCTGCATCGTGCGGCTCAAGCCCTTATGTTGAACCATGATGGCATCTTTCCCGATCACTTAACTGCCGTCATGCAATTACCTGGCATTGGACGCACCACTGCTGGTGGCATTCTGAGTGCCGCGTTCAACCAACCGACGGCAATTCTGGATGGCAATGTAAAGCGTGTACTGGCACGTCTGATCGCCTTGCCAGTATCCCCAAAACGGGCGATCGCTGACCTCTGGCAACTTTCAGAAGCGCTTCTAGACGAACGACAGCCGCGTGATTTTAACCAGGCGATCATGGATCTGGGCGCGACGGTTTGTACGCCTCACCAACCGTTGTGTTTGAGCTGTCCGTGGAAAGAGCATTGTCGGGCTTACAATCAAGGCATTCAAACGGAACTGCCCATGTCTGAAACTCGTCCCCCTGTGCCTCACAAAAACATTGGTGTGGCTGTCATCTCGAACGATCAAGGACACATTTTGATCGATCGCCGTCGCCAGGAAGGTCTACTGGGTGGACTGTGGGAATTTCCCGGTGGCAAAGTCGAACCGGGCGAAACCGTCGAGGCTTGCATCCAACGAGAGATTCGTGAAGAGTTGGGCATTGAGATTGCGGTAGGCGATCGCCTGATTATTGTCGATCATGCCTACAGCCATTTTCGAGTGACATTAAACGTCCATCACTGTCAGCACCTTAGCGGTGAACCGCAGGCGATCGAGTGCGACGAAGTGCGCTGGGTAACGTTGACAGACATTGATCAATACCCATTTCCAAAAGCAAATGTGCAGATTATTGAGACGCTGAGAGAGAAAAGTATAAAGGCTAAGGGCTAAAGCTCTAAGCGGTCAGCAGTCAGCGGTCAGCATGAGTTATGGAATCGAAAGCTAAAGGCTGAAAGCTCCTCAAGGTTTCGCCACTTGAGACACTCTCTAAACTAAAGTCTTGCTAAAAGACTGAAGCAGTGAGCGGTCAGCATAAGTTTTAGAGCTGAAAGCTAAGGGCTGAAAGCTGAAAGCTCCTCAAGGTTTTGCCGCTTGAGGCACTCTCTAAATCAAAGCTCTACTGGTAGAATCGTAAACTCTGCTCGTTGTAAAGATCACACGCCGAGCAAGCGCGATCGCGCACTTTGGGGCTTTATAGCCATAGTGGTAGATCATGCGATCGTCGGACTCCAAGCAGCAAAGGGTTACAGAATCTACGGTTTAGGATTTGTTGCTTCTACTCTATTTCCTTACTGGGTGCCTCTATGTCGAGTGAAAAAACAGGGTCAAGCGAAAAAACAGGGTCTCAAGCGAAACACATTGTACTTACGTCTCATCCTGCCCGTTTTGGGGTCAAACCAATTTCGATTCAGTGGGGTGAAGCAGATCCGCTGGTGCGTGGAGCTATTGTTGGCACTCTGACAAACGCAGCCCAGCGTAATGTGATTGGCAGCCACTCTGGAGCGTATGGCGTTTATCGAGCGTTGGCAGTTGCCAGCGGTCAGTTGCAGTCTGATCACCGGGCAGATCTGACCAATACTTCCCCAGCAGCACTTCTGGGACCGCATCCCGCTTGGTCAGATCCAGAAAAAATTGTTTCGCTCGATCCTTTTGGCGCGATCGTTGGAGAAGTCTATCAGCCTCTATATGAGCAGGGCTACGATATCCGTCCGACGATCGCCATTACCAAAGCGCATATCAATATGCCGGAACTTCAGGAGGCGGCAGCAAAGGGTCGCCTCAAGATTGATGGCACCATTATGAAGGCGAATGGGGATCTGGTAGTCACGAAGGCAGCGATCGAGCCTGTCTGGTACTTACCAGGGCTTGCTAAACGGTTGGCAGTCAGTGAATCGACACTGCGACGGGCTTTGTTTGAGCAGACAGGTGGGATGTTTCCGGAGCTGGTAACGCGACCGGATTTACGCGTCTTTCTGCCGCCGATCGGGGGTATGACAGTCTACATCGTCGGTGATGTAGCTGCGATTACCGATCCCGATCGCGAGCTTGCGGTACGTATCCACGATGAGTGCAATGGCTCTGATGTGTTTGGGTCTGATATTTGTACCTGTCGCCCGTATCTGGTGCATGGCATTGAGGGCTGCATACAGACAGCGCAAGCAGGCGGAGCGGGTGTCATCGTCTATTTCCGCAAAGAAGGTCGAGCGCTGGGCGAAGTCACGAAGTTTTTGGTCTACAACGCCCGTAAACGGCAGGAAGGGGGCGATCGTGCGGATGCTTACTTTGCCCGGACAGAATGCGTTGCAGGCGTGCAGGACATGCGCTTCCAGGAACTCATGCCCGATGTGCTGCATTGGCTCGGCATCACTCGCATCGATCGCCTGATCTCCATGAGCAACATGAAATTTGATGCCATTACCAAGTCAGGGATTACTGTCGTCGAACGCGTTCCGATTCCTGCTGACTTGATCCCAGCCGATGCCCAGGTTGAAATTGAGGCGAAGAAAGCCGCCGGATACTATACCGAAGGACAAGTGCCGACCGAGGCGATTTTGGCAGCGGTTAAAGGTCGTGATCTGAGTGATTAGATGAGCGGTCGGCGACCAGCGGTCAGCGGTCAGCGGTCAGCGGTCAGCGATCAGCGGTCAGCGACGGGCGCAAGATCGACTTGATGGTCGGCTTTCAACAACCTGAGCTTATTTTTGCTAAGTGCTGAGTGGAGGGAATGATGACCGTTAAACCGCTGAATGCAGACGATGCTGCTGCGATCGCCTATCTCCGCTCTCCGATCGCCGTTCGGGAGCGTTGCGGACAACTGTTTGAGTTGGCGTGTGCCGACAAACTTCGTTACTTTCGCTGCGACCTGAGCCAGTTGGAGCGGGTCGCTGACTATGTGATTCAGATCACTCGTGAAAGTTACCCTGATTTGAATGTGCCGTTTCACAGCCGTTGGCGACATTTTGAAGCGGATGGACAGCCTCGACTGGTAAACCTTGAAGCAAAACTGGACGGCTTGACACCGCTAGAAAAAGCTCAGGCAAAGTTTGATCTAGCGATCGTCAGCGTGTTGCTGGATGCAGGTGCAGGCGATCGCTGGCAGTACATTGAACCCGAAACAGGACTTGTCTTACGTCGATCGGAAGGGTTGGCGATCGCCAGCTTTCATGCTTTCTGCCAGGGCATTTTTTCCAGCGATTCCCAAAAACCGTTACAGGCAGATGCGATCGGGCTGCAAACGCTCACTGAAGCTGCCTTGAGTGAAGCCTTTCAGGTCAGTTCAGAGAATCCCTTAATCGGCATTCAGGGGCGCTTACAACTGCTGCAACGGTTAGGAGAGACGCTCCAGCAGCATCCTACAGTCTTTGGCTCCCAGAGTCCCCGTTCTGGCTCCTTAATTAACTATTTGCTGGGACAGATCCGGCATGGACAGTTAGAAGCTAGTGCCGTTTTGAGTGCAGTGCTGTTTGGTTTCGGTGATATTTGGGCTGGAAGACTTACCGTTGCAGGGGTCAATCTCGGTGATGTTTGGGTTCATTCAGCATTACCGAACGATCGCCCGCATTCGCAACTGGTACCCTTTCACAAACTGTCGCAGTGGTTAACGTACTCTCTGCTGGAGCCACTGCAAGCACTGGGTTTAGAAATTACTGGGTTAGAGGCTCTTACAGGGTTGCCAGAATATCGCAATGGCGGTTTGTGTGTGGATTTGGGGCTGCTGCAAATTAAAGACCCGATCGTCTTACAACAGCCACAGTTGCCTGGTTCAGAGGCGATCGTGGAGTGGCGTGCGCTGACGGTCATTTTGCTCGATCGCATCGCCGAAACGATGCGACAGCAGCTCCACCTCACTGCAACTGATCTTCCCTTAGTCAAAATTCTGCAGGGTGGCACTTGGGCTGCTGGTCGTCGTATTGCCGCTGCTTTGCGCCCCAACGGCAGTCCACCGATTCAAATCGAGAGTGATGGCACCGTCTTTTAGTGTTGAGCGATCGAGACCGATAGAACCAATCCAAAGGAGCAGGATACACCTGGTTGGCAGCCAGGAACCAGAAGCTGATCCACAACGCCCTTCTGAAGTCTGAACTCTGTCTCCTGGCTGCTTCAGGTCGTAGACATGATCTCTACGACGTAATCATCACAGGCTCTTGATACAGCAGAGCCGTGAACGTCACCGTTGACCCTAGCCCTTCGCCCATGCTGTAAAAATGCACGTCGCCACCCATCGCTTCTACTAGCTTTTGAGAGATTGCCAGCCCCAACCCAGTGCCACCATACTGCCGAGTGCGAGAACCATCAATCTGGCTGAACGATTGGAAGAGTCGATCTTGCTTGTCGAGGGAAACGCCAATGCCAGTATCGGCAACGCGAACCTTGACCATTCCAGGAAGTTCCTGGTTCTGAAACTTAAGCTTCTTTTTGATGACTTCAATACTGATGGTCACGCCACCTTCATGGGTGAATTTGATCGCGTTGCCAACCAAATTGAACATCACCTGTTTTAACCGTAAATAGTCGCCAAATAAGATGATTTCATCATCAGTGGGTGGCTTCTGAATTTCAAAACTGAGTTTCTTAAGATGTTTTTGGCTATGTGCGAAGCGCTGGACATCGTGCAGAAGCTCGTTCAGGTTCACAGGATTCAGCTCGATTTGCAGCGTACCCGCTTCGATTTTGGCGATGTCCAGTACGTCAGTAATGATTTCCAGCAAGTGCAGAGCAGACTCATACGCCTCGTTGATAAACTCATTTTGCTCAGCGGGATCGTCTGCCATCCCGTCTAAGATGAGCTTGAGAAAGCCGATCATGCCGTTGAGCGGAGTTCGTAGCTCGTGCGACGTGTTAGCCAGAAACTCGCTTTTGAGACGAGAGGCTTCTTCGGCTTGTCGTCTGGCTTCCTCCAGTTCGCGGTGCTTTTGAATCAAGCTGGCGTTTGCCCGCTGCAAATCTGCCGTTAAAGCATTGCTGGCAGTAAACAGAGTGGCATGAGCGATCGCCGTACCTACCTGATCTGCCATTTCTTGCATCAACTCCAGTTCTGCCTCTGTCCACTCGCGATCGCGATCGCACTGGTGCAGCACGATCAGCCCATTCGGTTGATCTAAATAACACGTTGCCACAACCAGGGTCGATTGCTGCTGACACTGGTTGTTACCTCCCTGTAAGGCTGACTCTCCTCGAGCCGTGACGGGTTTAAGCGAGGCGATCGCCTCTGACAGCACTGCATGATCCGCCATCCAAAACTCTAAACCCAGCATGGATGGGAGGGCATCCTGACAATATTCTGCTACGACCTTGATTTTAGATGTGCGCTGCTCATACGTCCGATGGTCATACGGACAAACAAGGCACCGATTTGCGCCCAATGCTTTGCCCAGTCCCTGTACTGTCTGCTGCCAAATGGTTGGCAGATCTAGTGTGCGGCGAATGTTTGAGGCAATTTGAGTCAGCAGCTTTTGATAGCGATCGGAACTGAGAGAGGCAACCGGATACTCTCGCAAAGAAACAGCTCCTAAAGAGCCTTGTTCTTCCAGTCCCGGTACTCCAGCAGTACCACCAGGAGAAAGCAGTAGTTGACCTGCTACGATGACCGCAGTCGGCGATCGATTGGGCACTAAAACAGGACTCATGACCAAATCAAACAGCAGCATCTGCTCAGCACAGCGAAAATAGCAGCAAAAATGTTCTGCGACACTGCGATCGAGAACGCGCTGAATCCGCTCCAGATAGGACACTGGCTCAACCGGACTAAAGATCTCACTGATACGGCTACCCGTGATCCGCTCTGGCACAACGTTACAGTGAGTGACTCGTTGCCAATGAAACGATAAGTAGCTCCCTGCCGCATCCTGAACAAACACCAGCTCATCCGTCACTTCCGGCAACTGATCTTTCGCCGAGGTGAAAGCCAAACCTTCTGACAGGGGACGTTGAAAATCTGTAGGAGAGGTCATCAGAGCCAGAATGGGGATTTGAAGGGCGCTAGAGGGCAATCACGCAGGTAGATGCAGTTAGATTCTGGGGCAGGTATAGGTGTCTAAAAGGAACGTAGACGGAACGCTAAATGAGCCTGACAAGATTGCCGCCCACCCTAGTCATTCCATTCTCCTCGGGGTGGCACTGGTGGATTGCGCTTCAATGTACGAGCGAGTTCATCTTCCCGCCCACCCTGGTTTCTTAGCCACTGCCGGATCGCCACTTCAATCACTTTACTTGGCTCATTCGTCAGATGCTTGAGCTGTTCCAGCAGATCAGGATCAAGCTGAATCGAAACTTCCACCTTTTCAGCTGGTGGATGGGAATGGACAGCAGGCTCGTTCATAGGGTGAAACCGAAGGTTTTTGAGGGGAAGCACAGATCTAAAGTATGGAACAAGTCCATCTTGCCTAGCCTACTACCTGAGCAAAGCGCTGGGCAATGCTTAACAGTCAGCATTTATTAGTGTATGACACGAAATCTCACAGTTTCTTCATAGATTTTACATATCTCTTTCTGAGAGTACATCAGAACATTCAACAGGGCAGCGCCATCAAGTGCCATGCTGCTGTTCAGAAAGCATTACAATACGTGAAGTAGAGAGCCTGCCGAATGTGCGATAACTAATCAGTACCTCAGGGTTCAACGTCTCGAACCAAAATGGCAATGGCATGACGCTGCTCCTCCTTTCTAACCCAACTATCTAAAGAAGTGCATGACTGACGCGCCCGTCTCTCATATTCGTAATTTTTCCATCATTGCCCACATTGACCACGGCAAGTCTACGTTGGCAGACCGTCTACTGCAAGATACAGGCACCGTGCAGGCACGGGAGATGAAGGAGCAGTTTTTGGACAATATGGATCTGGAGCGAGAGCGCGGCATCACGATCAAGCTGCAAGCAGCGCGAATGAACTATACCGCCCGCGATGGGCAGCAGTATGTGCTGAACCTAATCGACACACCAGGGCACGTAGATTTTTCCTATGAAGTATCGCGATCGCTCGCTGCTTGTGAAGGTGCGCTGCTCGTGGTGGACGCATCTCAAGGCGTAGAAGCGCAAACTTTGGCGAATGTTTATCTAGCGCTAGAGCATAACCTGGAGATCATTCCAGTCTTAAACAAGATCGATCTCCCTGGCGCGGAACCCGATCGGGTCAAGCAGGAAATCGAAGAAATCATCGGGTTAGACTGCACCCACGCGATCGAAGCGTCTGCCAAAGAAGGCATTGGCATTGAAGATATTCTGGAAGCGATCGTCCGTCAGGTACCACCACCCCAAGACACGGTACAGCAACCGCTCCGGGCACTCATTTTTGACAGTTACTATGACCCGTATCGCGGCGTTATTGTGTACTTCCGGGTTGTCGATGGGGCACTGAAACGGGGCGATCGCGTCCGGCTCATGATTTCTGGCAAAGAGTATGTGGCTGACGAGATTGGTGTGCTCTCGCCGACTCAAGTGCAGGTCGATCAACTCCACGCTGGCGAGGTCGGCTATCTGGCAGCCGCCATCAAAGCGGTCGAAGATGCCCGTGTCGGCGACACAATTACGTTAGCAGCGGCTCCTGCTGCTGCGCCTTTACCCGGCTATATCGAAGCAAAGCCGATGGTTTTCTGCGGCATGTTTCCCATCGATGCTGACCAGTTTGAGAATTTGCGCGAATCGTTGGAAAAGCTCAAGCTGAGCGATGCTGCCCTGCATTACGAACCAGAGACCTCTAGCGCGATGGGGTTTGGCTTCCGCTGCGGCTTCCTGGGCTTGCTGCATATGGAAATCGTCCAGGAACGGCTAGAGCGAGAATACAATCTGGACTTGATCACGACTTCGCCATCGGTGGTGTATCGAGTGACGACGATCAAAGGTGACGTGCTGGAAATTGACAACCCCAGCCGCCTCCCCGACCCACAGCTACGGGAAAAAATTGAGGAACCGTATGTCCAGGTGGACATGATTACCCCAGAGGCATACGTCGGTACCTTGATGGAGCTAAGTCAGGGGCGACGTGGAATCTTCAAGGATATGAAGTATCTCACGCCAGGACGAACCACGTTAATCTACGAGCTGCCGCTGGCAGAAGTTGCCACCGACTTTTTTGACCAGATGAAGTCACGATCGCGCGGCTATGCCAGCATGGAATACCAGATTATTGACTACCGGGAAAACCCCCTTGTCAAACTCGATATCTTGATTAACGGCGACCCAGTTGATCCGCTGGCAACGATCGTCCACCGCGACAAAGCCTATGGTGTTGGGCGCGCTTTGACCGAAAAGCTGAAAGAACTGATCCCACGTCACCAGTTCAAGATTCCCATCCAGGCAGCGATCGGCAGCAAAATTGTTGCCAGCGAAAACATTCCAGCACTACGTAAAGATGTGCTTGCCAAGTGCTACGGTGGCGATATTTCGCGCAAGAAGAAATTGCTTCAAAAGCAGGCAAAAGGAAAAAAGCGGATGAAGTCGATCGGTACGGTTGATGTGCCACAGGAAGCGTTTATGGCTGTTCTTCGGTTAGACCAATAAACCCGATCGCGCCGTCTGACCTTGAAGATTTCATGAATTCTTGGTGAGTAAGACTGTATTCATACGGATTTGCCCGTTAGTCTTGGGAGAAAGAATTAGTTTGCAGAATCCCTATCTCCTTTTTTGAGCCACTATGAGAATTCTGGTAACAGGCGGCGCTGGTTTCATCGGCTCCCATTTAATCGATCGCTTGATGCTAGAAGGTCATGAGGTTATTTGTCTCGATAACTTTTACACCGGGCACAAGCGTAACCTGCTAAAATGGTTTGACCATCCCTACTTTGAACTGATTCGCCACGATGTGACAGAGCCAATCCGGCTGGAAGTAGACCAGATTTATCATCTCGCCTGCCCTGCATCGCCCGTCCATTACCAGTACAACCCCGTCAAAACGATCAAAACCAACGTGATCGGCACCCTGAACATGCTGGGGCTGGCAAAACGGGTGAAAGCCAGATTTTTACTGGCATCGACCTCTGAAGTCTATGGCGATCCCGAAGTACATCCCCAAACGGAAGACTACCGAGGCAACGTCAACACGATCGGCATTCGGAGCTGCTACGACGAAGGCAAGCGCGTGGCTGAAACGCTGGCATTTGACTACTACCGCCAAAACGATGTTGAAATCCGAGTCGCCAGAATTTTCAACACCTACGGTCCGAGAATGCTGGAAAATGACGGACGTGTCGTCAGCAATTTTGTCGTCCAGGCACTGAGGGGGATTCCGCTCACTATCTACGGTGACGGTTCACAAACCCGCAGCTTTTGCTATGCCTCTGACCTCGTTGAAGGTCTGATGCGCCTTATGAACGGCGATCATCAGGGACCCGTGAATATCGGTAATCCAGATGAATACACCATTCTCCAGCTTGCCGAGGCAGTGCAGCAAAAGATTGACCCATCGTCTGCTATTCGCTTTGAGCCATTGCCACAAGACGATCCTCGTCGGCGCAAACCCGATATTACCAGAGCGAAAGAATGGCTGGGCTGGCAACCAACCATACCGTTGCAGCAGGGACTTGATTACACGATCGCCGATTTTCGAGCACGTATGTTTGATTCAGAGGCAACGTCCAGCAGTGCTGCGAGTGAAGATCCCTTGCGCGATCGGGTTAAACCACTCTCATAATCCAGCTTCGCAGATCTGAGCCTGAGCAAGCCCGTACCATCGCTGCGTGATTCAGGGATAGCGCTCAGAACGTTGGTCAGCGTTGGATGCTTCTGCCTAAACCTTGTTTCTGTCGATCGCTAGTCTTTTTTGAGGATTCTCCTATGCGCGTTTGTGTCATTGGTACTGGATACGTCGGTTTGGTGACGGGAGCCTGTCTTGCCCATGTCGGTCATCATGTCATCTGTGTTGACAATAACGAAGAGAAAGTCAAACTCATGCAGACCGGGCAATCGCCGATTTTTGAGCCAGGACTGTCAGACATTATCAAAAGCGCGATTCAAGCCGAAAAGATTGAATTCACGACCGATTTAGCCGCTGGTGTCGCGCATGGGCAAATCTTATTTATCGCCGTTGGTACGCCTGCCCTGCCAAATGGTGAAAGCGATACACGCTACGTGGAAGCAGTCGCACGAGGCATTGGCTCTCATCTCACCAGCGACTACAAAGTGATTGTCAATAAATCCACCGTGCCGATCGGCTCAGGCGATTGGGTGAGAATGCTCATCATGGAAGGCTTCGCTGAGCAACGAGCGACCGTGAGTGCGTCTGTATTGGCTGGCGGTGGCGCTACAGAAGATTTAGTCACAAGAAAGTCTTCGCTGCCAGAGCCAGAGTTTGATGTCGTCAGCAATCCTGAGTTTCTGCGGGAAGGGTGTGCCGTTGACGATACATTCAACCCTGATCGAATTGTGCTAGGCAGTAACGGTGCCAGAGCGATCGCGCTGATGCAAGAACTCTACACGCCAATTGTCAGTCGTCAATACGCGATCGATCAGTCTCTGCCCCCTGTGCCTGTTGTAGTGACCGATCTCAGCTCGGCAGAAATGATCAAGTATGCAGCGAACGCCTTTCTAGCGACCAAAATTAGCTTTATTAATGAAGTGGCTAATATTTGCGATCGTGTCGGTGCCGATGTTGTTGAAGTCGCCAAGGGCATTGGTCTAGACTCTCGCGTGGGCAGCAAGTTTCTGCAAGCAGGCATTGGCTGGGGCGGCTCGTGCTTTCCCAAAGACGTATCTGCCCTCATCCACACGGCTGATGACTATGGTTACGAAGCGCAACTGCTGAAAGCGGCTGTCAACGTCAACCAGCATCAACGCGTGATCGTGATTGAAAAGCTCCAGCAAGTGCTGAAAATTCTCAAAGGCAAAACAGTCGGGTTGTTGGGGCTGACCTTTAAGCCCGATACCGATGATTTGCGGGACGCACCAGCACTCAACATCATCGAACAGCTCACCCGCTTGGGCACGAAGGTAAAAGCGTATGACCCGATCGTCTCTCAAACGGGGATGCGACACGGACTCTCGGACGTGATCGTAGAAACTGACCCAGAACGGCTGGCAGATGGCTGTGATGCCCTGGTACTGATCACAGACTGGACACAGTTTCGTCAGCTTGACTATGCCAAAATGGCAACCCTGATGCACGCTCCTGTCATGATTGACGGTCGCAACTTCCTCGATCGCAAAGCGTTAGAACAAGCTGGCTTCCGCTATGTTGGCGTTGGGAGAGGATAAGAACAGTGGGCGTTGAGAGCGATGCATTGCTGTTCCTATCATCGCTCTTGATCACTGTGCAGGTCGCTGTGCCGCGATCGCCAGCTTCACGCCTGGAATCGAACGCAATCGATCCATCAAAGCGATCACCTGACCGTGACTGACGCGTTCATCAGCGTTGATGACTACGAGAGTGCTGGGACTATTACCTGCCAAGGCGCGGATTCTGGTCGGCAAATCTCCCAATTGCGCTGGCTGACGGTTGAGAGACAACTGTCCCTGCTGGTTGACCGTCACCACGATTTGGCTTTGTGGCTGCATTTGGGCAGTGGCGGCTTTAGGAAGATTGACAGGCAACCCCGCCGATCGCGTCAGATAGAGCGAAGACATAATAAAAAACGTCAGCAGTGCGAAGATCACGTCGATCATCGGCACAATGTTGATTTGCGGCGGAATATCTGGCTCTTCAGGAAGACGCATACGGCACTCCTCGTTCGTAGTGGCGACGGTAGAGTAGCTCCATTTGACCGCCGTATTCTTGAATCAAGGCGATTTGCCGCAGGTAAAGCCCGCGAAAGGTGTTGGCAAACGCTAACGCAACGATCGCCACCGCCAATCCTGATGCGGTTGAGATCAATGCCTCGCTAATGCCAGCGCTGACAGGAACAGCATTATTGCTGCTGGCATCGCCGATTCTGAGAGAAGCGAACGAACGAATCAGCCCCAAAATTGTGCCCAGTAGCCCTAGCAACGGTGACAGGCTGATAATGGTTTCAAAGACAACATTAAATCGCTTGAGCAATGGCATCTCTGCCTGAGCAGCACTCTCTAGCGCCAAACGAAATTCTTCTGGGTTAGGGCGATCGAGTCCGAGTGCTGCCAGAAAGATACGAGCGATCGGCAAATCCAAATTTTGCTCTAGCTGCAAAAGCGCTGCCCTGGGACTGCGTTGATACAGGTCTAAAAGCTCGCGGACAAATTTATCCTGGCGCTTCGTGATCCGCAGCCAGAAGCGAAGTCGCTCTAATATTAGTGCCACTGCCAGAATCGAAAATCCCAGCAGCGGAAACATGACAATGCCGCCTGCCTCAAAGACTTTAGAAATTTGCTCAAATATCATGCCGAACTTTAAAGCACCACGCAAACGCACGATCGTCGGAGGGCGATCGAACGCCTTCAACAGCTTATCAGGTGAGGTTGAATCGGACGCACATTTACGCCTAAGGAGAGAGGGAAAGGGGGAAGCGGAGGCAGCAAGGGAAGCACAGGAAGACTGAGCCTTTAGCTTTTAGCTTTTAGCCCTCATCCTTTCCCCATTACCGTCTCTATCAAATGCTCCACATCTCCGACGATGAGAATCGGTGTTTGCAACTGCTGGCTCACGTCTGCTACCGTCATGTCGTCAAGAAAGCAGGTGTCGTTGTGCTTTAGCATCAAAGACGGTAGGAGAATGGCATCGCCCAACTCTCGTCCTTTGAGGGCATGAAGAATATCCTGTCCAGTAAGTAACCCAGTCACCGTCATAGACTGTCCCCAGTACTGGCTGGCAAGGGCAACCATACTTAGCTTCAGTCCTTCTACTTTATTGAAGCGCTGAAGGAGCGGCTGAAAAGCAAGTTCAACGGCATTCCCAACAACCCAGGTAAAGTAACGTGGCGTAGCTAACCGCTTAGGCAGCGATCGCGCCGCCGCTTGGAATTGCTTGAGAAATTGCCGGATGGAACCAACTCCGTTGCCGATTTGCGGATAGTCTTCGTAGTGTGATTCAGGCGGTAACTCCTCGTGAGCTAGGAGAAACCATTCATCGGCTAACCAGGCAAAGGTAGAACCAGACTGCTGGCGGAATTTGGCTTGCAGGTTTTGCACTTGAGCGATCACTTCCTGCGCCTTTTCACGGCTTACAGGAATCAATTCATCATCGCTGGGGCGAAAGCGGGTCAAACCAACGGGTACGACGGCAACGGACGCAACAGCGGGTACATCGTCTTGATGAAACTCAAACAGATCGAGGAGTGTACGGGTCAGATGGTCGCGATCGTTGATCCCCGGACACAGCACAACCTGGGCGTGAATTTGCAGCCGCCGCTCTTGGAACCAACGCAATTGCTCAAGCAGTTGCCCTGCACGCGGATTTTTGAGGAGCCGACTGCGAACGTCTGGTTCTGTCGCATGGACTGAGACAAAGAGAGGTGATAGCCGCATTTGTTCAATACGATCCCATTCACGCTGACTAAGGTTCGTCAGAGTCAAGTAGCTGCCGTACAGGAAGCTAAGGCGGTAGTCGTCATCCTTAAGATAAAGGGTTTGCCGCATCCCTGGTGGCTGCTGGTCGATGAAGCAGAAGGGGCAGCGATTGTTGCACTGAATCAAGCCGTCGAATAAGGCGTTTTCAAACTCCAGCCCCAGGTCATCATCGTAGTCTTTCTCAATTTCTACTTGATGGGGCTTGCCAGCAGTGTCTAAGACTTCTAGCGCTAACACTTCATCGGCACAAAGAAACTGATAGTCAATCAAATCGCGGGGACGCTGACCGTTAATTGATACCAACCGATCGCCCGCCTCAAAGCCAATCTCAGCCGCGATCGAGTCTGGCAACACAGCCGTAATTAAAGCGGGGCGAATTGAGACTTCGCTCATGACAGAGAATAAATTAGCACTCTCTCCACCCTACACCCCGTGACTCGAATCGTGCAGGTCTCTAAACGTCTCTGAATAAATTTGCCGCCGTTGCAAGCAGTAGTGCCGCTCCAAACGCCAGCCGATACCACACAAAGATCCAGGTATTTCGGTTTTGCAAAAAGCGCAATAACCAGGCGATCGCCAGGTAAGAAAAGATAAAGGTGGAGATGATCCCCACAAGCAGCGGCAGCAAAATTTCGGGGTTGCCGAAGGCTTTGCGAGACTGGTAGAGCGTGGCGATCGTCAACGTAGGAATGCCGAGCAAGAAGGAAAATCTTGCTGCTGTGCGCCGTTCCATGCCCAGAAAGAGAGCTGCCGTCAGCGTTGACCCAGAGCGCGAGACACCGGGAACGAGCGCCAACATCTGACCCAATCCCACCAGGATGCCATCTTTAATCTCTAGCGCATTGAAGTCTCGCTTGCGACTACCGATCGTCTCAGCTAACCCCAGTAACAACGCCATAACGATCGATGCGACACCAATGACGAGTGGGCTTTCGGGGAGCACATCCTTCAGCAAAAACCCTACGACCAGAGCTGGCAAGGTACCAACGGCAATACCAACGAGAATCTTCCATTCCTCTTGCTCCCAGTCCTTGCGCTGGAAGGCGGCTAAACCACCGGTCAAAATCTGGCGAATGTCAGCCCAGAAATACCACAGCACGGCAATAACGCTACCAAACTGAATCGCATCAACAAAGAACTTTTGCCCCAAATAGTTCCAGTGAAAGACATCAGTAAAGATGAGCAAATGGGCAGTACTGCTAATGGGCAAAAATTCAGTGATGCCCTGCACCAAACCCAACACGATCGCCTGCAAAAGACTGATCAGCAATCCAGGGCTGGAGGGTGTCACAGTGCTTTCTGTGCTGCTAACTGCCAGAGTGTGTAGCAGGCTCGCACCATGCCATCCCTGATTCACCAAGGAGAGATCCAGATTCGACATCGACCAAACCATTTGCTGTTCTCCATGAAGACCTTAGACTGTACTTCTCAGACTACGCGAGGGCTTCAGGATTGTAGCGACATCCCATAGCTCTTGGGCGATTAGCTGATATAGCGTCACTCCAATGCTGCAAAAACCGTTCACCTCGATCGAGGCGATCGATCGCACAGCGTGAGCCTAGCTAACCTAACCCAGGTTGAGAACTGCTCAGACAGAACTTTAGCGAAAATTTAAGTTAGGATTAATTTCAATGCCACCGGGGGGGATATACAGATCTGTGCTATGTTAACTTAAGTAAAGTAAATAAAATATTAGCAATATTTTGGTCTCCTCCATTTCCCATTCTAGTCCCGGTTGCATCGTTCCCCCAGCCATTCACTCGCATGAGTTGCATTCTGAGTCGCTTGCGGTATTAGTGGCACCCATAGAGCCGCAGTTGGGGCTGATGCAGCGTTGGTCAATACTAGCCGCTTCGGTGGTGTTAGTTTCGGTTCCCGTCTTTGTGCAAGCGCCGCTGGTTCGTCTGCTGCCCTGGGTGAGCTTGATGTTGACGGGAGTCTGGTTGCTTTTAGGGCTACGCTTGCTGGCACACCCTACTCATCAACGCTGGGGCGATTTGCTCATTGGGTTTACCTGGACGTGGCTGGCTGGCTCGGTGTATTGGGGTTGGCTGCGCTGGGAACCACTGCTACATCTGCCGATCGAGGCGATCGGGTTACCGTTTGCGCTCTGGGGCTTAGCTCGCAACTCAGGCAAAATCGGCAACTTCTTTTACTTAGGCTCTCTTTTTGGCACGGTTGTTACCGATGTCTACTTCTACTTAGTTGATTTGATCCCTCACTGGCGGCAACTCATGCGGGTTGAACCTGATGCTGTACAGCCAATCTTCCAGAGCGCGATCGCTCAAATGCAAACGCCGTGGGGTGGTGGATGTGCGATCGTTTTGGCGCTCCTTCTCCTTACGGTCGGCACATTGCCTCTTTTTTCACGTCAGCTTCATTGGTGGGCGCTGAGTGGCGCAGTGTTGAGTACAATTTTGGTGGATAGTCTGTTCTGGTTAGCGGCGATCGCTGCTTGAATGAAGCCTCAAATCCGTCCTGCTTTGTAGCCTCTTCTCCCGACCATACCGCTCAAGCTACCTTGGTTCAAAACTTTTTTGAACGAATTTCTATCCGAAGACTACACTGGCATAGAGAGATATGTCAGGATGCATCATAGGAAAGGATTATTTGTCTCAGCCTGTGGTGACTTTACAACCCACTCCCCATCTCGTCCTCCGTACTGACTCTGGTAGTCGGCGGTTGCCGCTTGCGGGTAGTAACTGCTGGACGATTGGGCGCAGCGAAGATAACAATTTTGTTTTGCCCGATCGCTGGATCTCTCGCAACCATGCCATGTTGCAGTGCATGGAGACGGGCGAGTTCTATTTAATTGATTTAGGCAGTCGCAACGGTTCCTTCGTTAATGGTCGTCGGGTCAGTATTCCCGTCACGCTGCACAATGGCGATCGGCTCACGTTTGGTCAAACCGACCTTGACTTTTATTGCCCGACGCTCAACCCCCCTGCTGATTCTGCTGCGGGTTCCGATTCCAAAGAGTTTACAGCGACGGCAACGCTGCACGTACGTCGTTTGATATCGGTGTTGGTGGTTGATATCCGCGACTTCACCGTGTTAACTCGCCAACTGGATGAGAAAGTGCTTTCAGAAGTGATTGGCACCTGGTTTCGCCATGCGGGCGACATCATTCGTGAGTATGGGAGCTGGGTTGATAAATATATTGGCGATGCCGTAATGGCAATTTGGATTCATGGTCCTCAGGGAGTCGATGACGACGAAATGCTACGCATTTTTCGTGCCCTGAATGCGCTGCATAAGATGACGAGTGACCTGTACAACCTGTATCCTTTACCCTTTCCGCTGCGGATCGGCGCTGGTATCAATACGGGTCACGCGATGGTAGGCAACACAGGCAGTGGCGATCGCCCCGATTACACCGCCTTGGGTGATACAGTGAATGCCGCTTTCCGTCTGGAAACATCCACAAAGCAAATTGGGCTGGATATTGCCGTTGGCGAAACGACCTATCAGCATTTGACGGATATGGAGATTACGTCGATCGATTTGTTTAGAAACTACACGGTTCATCTCAAGGGGTATGACATGCCCACCGTCGCTCATGCTTGCTCGTTTCCCGATCTGGAAACGTTCCTACAGATGAAAAGCAGAGAGTAGTCGATGTGCTTTAACTTACTGAGCAAAATGTAAAGATTTTCACTTAGACACTCCAGGCAGACGAACTAGAGTGAACGATGATGACCGGAAAATGATAGGCTCTGAATGAATGCTGTGTATGGTTTTCATGCGACAGGAAGAGAGGAATAGATTCATGAAACGGTTGGTTCATATATTAATGGTTCTTTGCGTTTTGGTTGGTTGTGTTGGCTGGCTGGGGATGCCACAACAGGTGTTAGCAGCAAATTTAAGCAACATGACAGGCTATCAGTTGAATCGGGCGATCGCTCCGCCCCTGCTTGCTGCTGAAGCGATTCGTGATGCAGTGGGCGAAAAACTCAGTTCTGAGTACGGTAAAAAGCTTGATCTGAACAACACTAACGTACGTCAATTCAGGCAGTATTCGGGTTTGTACCCTACGCTGGCAGGGTTAATTGTCAAGAATGCACCCTACGACAGCGTTGAGGATGTTTTGAAGATCGCAGGGTTGACGGAGGCACAGAAGGATGTGCTAAAAGCAAATCTGGATAACTTTACCGCCACTGATGTTGAAGAAGCGCTGGTAGAGGGAGCCGATCGGATCAACAACGGTATCTATCGTTAACCGTTCTGTTGTTACGACCGTCAATTCAATCCTGATGACCAAATTGCTCAACGGCTGATACGCAGTCGGAGAGCAATTTTTGTCTTTGGCACACACTTTACTGTTTCGACTTTAGACTGAAGACAGACGATCGATACCCAGCCTGGATCTTGCTTAAAAAGCGTCACCTGGCTTATGTATAGCTTGAACCCTGATTGCGAGTGCTTGTGCGTAGCGCTGTGCGGTGAACGGTGGTTCGTCTTCAGTCGAATCATCCGAATTTAAAATTGGTAGCATCTTTGCAATCGTCTGTTTTGCGATCGCCCTCTGTCTCTGAGCTATTACCTCAGTTTGATGTTCTCATTGTGGGAGCAGGTGCGGCTGGGCTTTACACAGCGCTCTGCCTTCCTGATCACTACCGCATTGGATTGCTGACGAAAGATACTCTCTCACTATCTGCCAGCGACTGGGCACAGGGTGGCATTGCAGCGGTGATCGATCCAGCAGATTCTGCGGTACTGCACTTAGCCGATACATTACAAGCGGGTGCAGGACTGTGTGATTATGACGCGGTTAAGTTTCTTGTAGAGCAAGCACCGCAGTGCATTCAGTCGCTAGTCTCAATGGGTGTTTCGTTCGATCGCCACAACGGCGAACTGGCGCTGACCCTGGAAGCAGCTCATTCTCGCAGGCGGGTGCTGCACGCTGCCGATACGACGGGGCGGGAAGTTGTGAGTACACTAACGGCGCAGGTGCTAAGCCGCAAGAACATTCACGTTTTTGCACAGGCGTTGACCCTGGACGTTTGGCTGGATGAGACGCAACGCTGCCAGGGCATTTGTGTGCTCTATCAGGGGCAGGTATGTTGGCTACGGGCAGCGGCTGTGATTCTGGCAACGGGTGGTGGTGGTCAGGTTTTTGCTCAAACAACCAATCCTGAGTTAAGTACGGGGGATGGCGTGGCGATCGCTCATCGCGCTGGAGCCATCTTGCGCGACCTGGAATTTGTTCAGTTCCACCCAACAGCATTAACGCAACCCGGTGCACCTCGTTTTCTGATTAGTGAAGCAGTTCGAGGTGAGGGCGCTCATTTGATCGATGACAATGGGCGACGGTTTGCCTTTGACTACCATCCAGCAGGCGAACTTGCGCCTAGAGATATTGTTAGCCGCGCCATCTTCAGCTATTTGCAAAAAACTCATGCTGACCCAGCATCCGCTCATGTCTGGTTAGATTTACGACCGATCGCACCTGAAACCATTCAGCACCGCTTCCCCAACATTGTTCAAGTTTGTCACCAGTGGGGTATTGATGTCTTCCGTGAACCCATTCCTGTAGCGCCTGCTGCTCATTACTGGATGGGTGGCATCGCCACAGATTTAATGAACCAAACATCGATCCCCGGTCTGTATGCAGTCGGCGAAACTGCCAGTACGGGCGTTCATGGAGCAAATCGGTTGGCGAGTAATTCGCTTCTAGAATGTCTGGTGTTTGGAGCGCAGTTTGCTCATTTAGAGGTGAAAGAGTCAGAAGTCAGCGGTCAGCGGTCAGCGGTCAGCGGTCAGCTAAGCTTAAACTCTGGTCTTGCAGCACGAGGTTCGCCTGACACCTCAAACCGTCTCGCTACGCCTCATCCGTCCCTTTTAGCCACAGAGTTTGCCAAAATCGAAGAATTACGGCAAGAACTGCCTCGATTGGTGTGGCAGAGTGCAGGCATTTGCCGAGACGGGATCGTGATAACAACGGCGATCGCGCAAATTCAACGTTGGCAGCAAGAATTCGCTCAGCTTGCGCTCAGTCAAGCGTTGCTGCACCTACAGCCGGAACATAGCATTGCTTTAGGTGCGATCGACGACGCGCAGCTAAGAGTTTGGGCAGAAACCCGCAACTTGCTTGATGTCGCAGGACTCATCCTTCAAAGTGCACAGTTCCGCACCGAGAGTCGCGGTGGTCACTATCGACTGGATTATCCTGAAACAGAAGCATGTTGGGAAGCACATACTCTTGTTGGTAAGAACGGTGAAGCCGTTCAAAACAGCACCCATTGGAGCAAAGCACCTGTCATTCATCAGCCAGAATGACATAGCATTGCTTCGCATCCGGTAGAGATGCCATCTCTAATCTGGGTCATCAGTCAACGTTTCGATCAGCAGATCCATTTGCTGCTGACGTTGGGTTAAAAAGAGGTCGCACTGGCGTAAATAGCTGACAGCAGAGCTGAACTGGTCAAACACATCTGCCAGCTCCAAGTCGCCTGATTCAATACGCGCCATAATCGCCTCCACTTGCTGCACAGTTGCTTCATAGCTCCAATCCTGTGCTGACAGGTCTGGAGTTAATCCACGATCGACATCGACTTGACTGGATGGATGGGCTTCGGCAGAGTCTTTGGGAATGCTCACAACGTGCGAATAGCAAGGTCTCTATCGCTAGTATATTTATACTTGAACACTTTTAGTCAAACGTTTGGCAACTTAGGCGTTGTACAGAAATAACAGCATGGTCTGTAGCCGTCAGCCGTCAGCGAAAAGCTGATAGCTGATAGCTGATCCAAAAGTGTGCAGTTATTTTTTAGCAAGCTCTTCGATGCTTGGCACTCAAACAGATGGCGATCGTGCTAACACCTCTGTTACCTTGACCGTCAGTTGCCCTTGACCAAGCTGAATCGTCAGCATCTCTTCTGGTGCCACTGCTTCGGCAGCACGAACGATCGTACCGTTTGTCCGCCGTGCCACAGCATAGCCTCGTTTCAGCACGGCTTCGGGATCAAGGGTTGCCAGCTTCTGCTGGAGTGATTGGCAGTAAGACGTAGCCTGCTGAATTTGCAGCGCACTACCTTGAATCAGACGTTGGCGCATCCACTGCAAGTTTTGCCGTTCTTGTTGAAGTTTGCGATCGAGACGCAGTTTGTAGAGGCGATCGTTCAGATGCCGCTGTTGTTTGTAAGCTGACTCCAAGCGACTGTAAACTGCCGCTTTGAGAGCCAGCCCCCGCTCCTGGTGTGCGGTCTGTAGTGCGGCTAGCTGAGGTACCGCTTGCTCTGCTGCGGCTGTTGGAGTGTGAGCGCAGAGATCAGCTGCAAGGTCTGCTAAAGTTTCATCGCGCTGGTGCCCGATTCCAGCAATCACGGGAATGGAGCAGTCTGCGATCGCTCGCACTACGCGTTCGTCATTAAAGCACGCCATATCTTCGATCGCGCCTCCTCCTCGTGATAAGATTAGTACATCCGACCTAGCATCCAGCTCAACTCGCCGAATAGCATTCACAATTGAGGCTGGAGCCTGCTCACCCTGCACAAGCGCTGGAGAAAACAACACATGCAAACCCGGATACCGCCGCCGCAACGTTCGTTGAATATCCCCCCATGCGGCTGCTTGAGGTGACGTTACAACAGCAACCGTTTGGGGATGTATAGGCAAAATGCGTTTGCGTGCTGGGTCAAACAAGCCTTCGGCTTCCAGACGCTGCCTCAACTGGCGATAACGTAGTGCCCGTAGCCCCTCGCCCCCTGGCAAGGCTTGCCAGACAATTAGCTGATACTGTCCCCTCTGGGGATGGACGTGGATGCGCCCCAAAATAATTAGTTGTTCTCCCTGAGCGGGCAACGTAGTCAGTTTCTCTAACTGGCTGTTCCACACCACGCAGCTAATCGCAGCCTTAGCATCCGGGTCTTGTAGAGTAAAAAACAGCCCGCTGCGATAGCGAGTCGCGCTGGATACTTCCCCTGTAACCCAGAATTGACTGAGATGATTGTCTTGCTCCAACAGTGCCTGGATGTAACCAGTCAGCCCTGCTACAGATAGCGCCGTATCTGGAACCAACAAATGAGGAAGATAGGAGGTCATGTATGTAACCTGGAAGAAGAATGAGTGACACCCAAGCGAGTCCGGCAGCGATGCCTTTATCCCTTTCAGGGCGATCGGAGGATCGTAGTTGGTGAAACTTCAAGGGGAACGTCATCACGATCGCCCCTTTCTAGATTAACTGGACTTCATCGAATGCGTCGTCTCTTTCCTAGCATGACTGAAACCTGATTGCTGACACACACCAGCGATCACACAAGCAATTCCTGATTGATTAGTTAGCATAGAATGCCTCTAACGCTCGATCGCACTCTAGCCCATTCACTTGCACATTAGCCTCCTAGAGTGTCCTGATGTAATCAATCCGACACTCAAACACCCATTGGTTTCAACCCACCGTTTAAAGTTTCAAATCTCCATCCACCTACTGAACCTTCCGCATTGAGGCGCTCATGGCTGCTAAAACAACTGATAATTCTGACAAAAACAAAGCCTTAAATCTCGTCCTGACTCAGATTGAGCGTAACTTTGGCAAAGGTAGCATCATGCGCTTAGGCGATGCTACCCGGATGCGAGTCGAAACGATTTCCACCGGAGCGCTGACGCTAGACCTGGCGCTGGGCGGTGGTCTTCCCAAAGGGCGTGTCATTGAAATCTACGGTCCCGAAAGCTCAAGCAAAACCACGCTAGCGCTTCATGCCCTGGCGGAAGTACAGAAAGCTGGCGGTATTGCTGCGTTTGTCGATGCGGAACATGCCCTCGATCCGGTCTACGCCAAAGCGTTGGGCGTAGACATCGATAATCTCTTGATCTCTCAACCCGATACGGGTGAAGCAGCGCTGGAAATTGTGGATCAGTTGGTGCGATCGTCCGCGATCGAGGTTATTGTGATTGACTCCGTTGCTGCCCTCGTACCTCGCGCCGAAATTGAAGGTGAAATGGGCGACTCTCACGTCGGCTTGCAGGCACGCCTCATGAGTCAGGCATTGCGGAAAATTGCTGGCAACATGGGCAAATCTGGCTGTACGGTCATCTTCATTAACCAACTCCGGCAAAAGATTGGCGTGACCTACGGCAGTCCTGAAACCACCACTGGCGGTCAGGCACTCAAATTCTATGCCTCTGTACGGTTGGACACCCGTCGGATTCAAACGCTCAAGAAAGGAACGGAAGAATACGGCATTCGAGTGAAGGTGAAGGTGGCTAAAAACAAAGTTGCGCCACCGTTCCGCATTGCCGAATTTGATGTCATTTTTGGTAAGGGCATCTCAACTGTTGGCTGCCTGGTCGACCTGGCAGAAGAAACAGGCGTACTGATTCGGAAAGGAGCCTGGTACAGCTACGGTGGCGAGAATATTAGCCAGGGACGCGACAATGCCATTAAATATATGGAAGAGAAGCCTGACGTTGCCCAAAAAGTAGAGCAAGAGGTACGGCACAAGCTGGAAATTGGTGCGGTCGTCTCAGCTAACTCCGTTGCCCCGATCGATGTCGAAGACGAAGAGGATGAAATGGACGATGAGGAGTAAATCGATCTGAGAAAGTAAGTTGAGAACGCTACGCGATGGGTTGAGTCATACTGTGTTTGGCTTAACCTATCGCATAATGCTGCTTGACATGTTTCAAGGTGCTACTGTCGCTGCTCTCTGCTGCCTTAATTATGGTTGTCGGGTTCATTTCGCTTCATGAAGCGATCGAGAATTTCTGACTGCTGCTTCATGCTGATTGGGTAGGACGTTTGCTCCAATGGCAAGTCACCATTGGAGAGAGTGGGTCTCAAAAACATGGAGGTGTCTTTGCCATCAGCCGACAATGGTGTATCCCAGTCAGTTGAAGGCAGCGATAAGCCTGACTCTGTGACCGTCAAATCTTCACCACCAGAGTCGTAGCTATGTCGAGCAGCATTAACCTGGTTAATCAGATCATCTGGCAGTGCATCAGCAGTTTTGGGAGTGTGGCAGATGAAGAAGGTAAACGCCAGACTGCCCAGCCGGATTTGGTCGCCATCTTTAAGCAAGACACAGTGCCGCACGGGTTCGCTGTTGACAAAAGAACCATTAGTACTATTGAGATCAATCATGTAAAAACCTTGATCCTCAATGTGCTGAATGGCAGCATGGCGGCGAGACAGACGTTTGTCTTGAATCGGTAGCGCCATTTTGCGATCGCGCCCAATGATCCAGATACCCTGAGGTTGTAATACCGATCGCGTTTTGCCTCCGAGTAGGTTCGTAATGATACGAGTCTGTTGACCTTGCACCACTCCCTGCACATACTGCAACGCTACGTGCCTGCGTGACTTCACCCCTGTGTTTTCTAGATCCAGGATCTCATCCAGTAGGCTCCGGTGGTGCTCATAGAGCTTTAAAAAGACACGGTATAGACCGAGTCGTTGCTCTAATTCGGTGTTGCCAGAAGCATTCAACACCTGTGAAGAGTATTCAGCTAACGAATGTGAGTCGAGCATAGCTAATCCCAATGTAAGCAGTGTGAGACTGAAGAGCGCTGCTCTCACAGGACGAGAGGCTCAAATGAACGTGTTGCGAGCACTCTGTTAACGTTCAGCCACTAAGAGCAGCACTAATGTTCCAGCGCTTTAGCATTGACGAAGATGTCGATTTGTGCGACTGGAGAAGAACCTCGTCTCTACCTTAGAGTGCCCAGCATTGAGACATAACCGCACGATCACTGGATCATTTGCTGCTGGGGATTTGATTTAGTTGATGCTAGGGGTTCGCGCTTCAAGTGACCGTCGTGATTGATATCACATCTCGACCGCTGCGTTGCTAGAGTGACTGTTGCGGTGAGTCCTAATTGCCATCATTAAAACGGTAGAATGGATATTGCTCTTGCTGAAGTGTCTCAGCCGAGGAAGGTTGGACGTAGCTTCTTTAAGGCATTGAAGAAGCTTAGCGGCTAGGAGCTTTAGCCTTTAGCGCCGCAGCAGTTCTGTTCGCTAAAGCTAAACGAGGGTTTGAAGTCAGCGCATCTACCGGAAATTCAACGTTGTCTTGTGTGGTGGTTGGTGGTAAGTGTCATCAGCCCAAGCAAGTAGCATCACGATCGCTCATTTTCCGATGGCAGCGGCAGAACTATTTTGGTGCTTCTATGTTGCTTACTTCGCCTGGGGACAATAGCTCCTCCCGGTCAATCGACTCTACCCAAAAGCAGTCTGACATGGCAGAGGAGCCACTCAGCATAGAGGGCGATCGTGTCCAACCTGACCACCCCTGCTCGCCTTCTTCAACCGACACTCGCGCTGATTTTGATGCCACTGAGCCTCGTTTAGGCTCTCATGCTACTGAAGGAGCCATTGCGTTCGCGCCGTTGCCACATCGTCAAACCTTGCGGTTACAGAAGCCTACACCCAAAATCGAGCTTGATGCACTCTATGCGCTGCGTCAAGCAGCAGGAACCAATGCGCCGCGATCCCCGGCACGAGCAAATTGGTTAAGCAGCGGTACGCTTGCCCAGCTAACTGCAAGCAGTGCCATTGAATCTGCTGAGGTGAGCAGTTTCGCTGCACCGCTCTCGCCCTTGAGAGCGCGAGATATTCAAGCGCTGGCTGAACTCTTTTTGCGTGATGATATCTATGCGATCGAAGCGGATGTAAGCCAGCGATTGCTTGCCCTGCTGCCAGAACCCTGCTGGGAAGATGACGTGTTTGCTTTTCTAGGGGAGTTTTTGTAGGGGAACAAACGGTAACCGTCATACTCTTGTACGCCGCTCGAACCAGCCCTAACAAGAAGCTCAAACCCCTTATTACAAGGTTTAGTGCTGTCTATCTTGAACGAAAATGATTTTGAGCCTCACTGCTTTTTCATCAGGGTTTCCTTAAAAGGGAATATCATCAAAGTCTGGCTCGGCAGCAGCTTCAGGTGCAGTCTGAAATTTGCCTGCTTTCGCTTTAGCGGTTGGTGTGGATGTGGATGCTGAGGGAGCTGGCTTTGCTGCTGGAATCGCCGCAGCGCTTGGCTTAGTGGCTTGACTCGTGCTAGAAGCAGGGCTTGCCACAATCGTAGACGCTTCCAGAGCGGTATCTCCTCCAAGGATATGGATGCGTTGTGCAGTCAACTCAGCACGCTTTTCTTTGAAGCCTTCGGGTCGATCGACCGTATTCATCCTCAAGCTGCCTTCAATCACCACGCGATCGCCCTGATGATAGCGTTCCTGGATCTCCTGTGCCAGATTACCCCAGCCCACTACCTTGAGCCGCGAGGGTGGATCTTCGGCACGCAAACCCGGAAACTCCACAAACATTTCGGCGATCGGGGTTTGGGTATCAGACGTGTAGCGCAGTTCGGGAGCCTGGACAATTTCTGCCATTAAGATGCAGCTATTCATGGAGCGTTCCTGAGAAAAGTTGTTGGTTTTTAGTTGTTAGTTGTTAGAGCGGAAGTCGGCATAGACAATTGAGCAGGATTTAGCAGGCATTTTACCAACAACTAACAACTAAAAACTAATATTCTATTCTAGTACTGGCTCTCGGCTTTGGCTGCTTCTGCGCCCTGGTGTTGGTCGACAAATTCTTGCACGCGCAGGCGATATTCGCGCAGAGTTTCGTCTACCCAACCGCGATCGTTGCTGTTGGCGTAAATATGCACCACTGGCTCTCCGGCATCGGGCAAAATGAGCACCCAACTATTGTGCTGGTGATTAAAAATCTTCACGCCATCGACCATTTCCAGGCTGTCGATCGGGTGGGTTTCGACCAGGTGTCGCATTAAGGCTCCCTTAGCCGTCCAGGGGCAGCGAACAATACAGGTTTTGTGACAGACGCGGGGGAGATCGGCACGAATTTGCCCCAGCGATCGCTCCTGAATCGTCAGCATTTCAATCAGTTTGGCAATGCAGAACATGGCATCGAAGCCGGGATGCAACTGCGGAAAAATGAAGCCCATGTCGCCACTGCCGCCCAAAATGACGTTGGGACTCGTATGGCAGGCTTCCATCAGCGCCGTCGGGTTTGCCTTCGTGCGAATGACTCTGCCATCGTGACGGTGAGCAATTTGTTCAACGGCGCTGGAGGCATTGACGGGCACTACGATCGTGCCTCTGGGATGGTGTACCAGCAGCATGTCTGCCATAAGCGCGGTCAGCACTTCACCACGAATGGGGCTGCCCGTTTCATCCACCAAAATCATCTGTTCGCCGTTTGCAGAGACCTGAACACCAAAATTAGCTTTGAGTGCTTCTACGACGTGCCCTAGCTGACTGAGTAACGCTTCGCGATCGGCAGGATTCGGCGCAGTATGGCTGAGGCTGGCGTTCAGCACCACTGCATCGCAACCAAATTTAGCAAGGAGTTGGGGCAGTACTGCGCCAGAAACCGCATACGCATAATCGATCACCACTTTGGAACTGCTGTGACGAATCGCTTCGATGTTCAGGTGCTTTTCAAAACAGGCGCTATAGATTTCAGCAACCTGATTGGCATAGACTACGTTGCCAATTTCTTGAATTTGGGCGCGGCGAAAATCTTCCTTAAAGTAAGCGCCTTCGATCTTCTTCTCGCGGGCTTTGGAGATGTTGATGCCGTTGTAGTCGAAGAACTCAATCAAGATGTGGTCAGGACGATCGGGATGCATCCGCACGTGAATGCCACCCGCAATCGACAGCGTAGGCACAATCGTTCGCGCCAGTGGGATCGCCGTTGCTTCCAAGTTCTGCACGTTTACACCCACCGACATCAAGCCAGCAATGAGCGATCGCGATACCATGCGCGAAATGCTGCGCTGATCGCGCGAAACAGACACATGAGAACCAGGCTTCAGGGTGGAACCGTAGGCAGCACCGAGCTTGACAGCAAACTCTGGCGTAATGTCGATATTCGCTAGGCCCGAAACGCCTCGCTGCCCAAAGAGATTGCGGTAGGCGGCATGTCCCCAAATCAGGTTGATGTTGAGCGTTGCCCCAGATTCAACGCGCTTGCTGGGCCACACGCGCACACCCGGACTCACTTGAGCCTCTTCACCGATCGTCGATAAGGGACCCACCACCGCACCTTCCAGCACATGAGCACGACGATCGACCCGTGTACCGCGCGCAATCACACACGCCCGCAGATGTGCCTCTTCGCCGATGATGGCTCCATTCAAGACAATGGGACGCTTGAGATCAGCGTCTGGACCGATCGTCACGTTATCGCCAATCACCGTGCCAGCCTCGATCTGCACTCGCGCACCAATCCGGCAATTGCTGCCAATCATCGCAGGCGTTTCGATTTTGGCAGTGGGATCAAGGTAGGTGTTTTGCCCGACCCAAAGTCCCGGCGATCGCTCCTCATAGGCAATATCCAGCTTGACTTTTCGATCCAGCCCGTCGTACTGAGCATCGCGGTAGGTATCTAAATGCCCGACATCGCACCAATAGCCTTCGGCAATATAGCCATACATCGGCTCATTTTTTTCGAGCAGCAGTGGAAAAAGGTCTTTCGAGAAGTCGGTTTCTTGATTGAGCGGCAGGTAATCCAGCACTTCTGGTTCTAGAATGTACGTACCTGTATTCACGGTGTCTGAAAAGACTTCGCTGGTCGAGGGCTTTTCGAGAAAGCGGCGAATGCGATCGTCCCTGTCGGTAATCACCACACCAAACTCAATGGGATTTGGGACACGCGTCAAAATCAGCGTTGCCTTTGATCGCCGCTGTTTGTGAAACCGAATCGCAGCACTCAGGTCAAAATCGGTAATGCTATCGCCGCTAACCACCAGAAAGGTGCGATCGAGCAACTCGGCAATATTCTTGACGCAGCCCGCAGTACCGAGCGGTTGATCTTCTTCAACGGCGTAGGTAATCTGCACACCAAAGTCACTGCCATCCTGAAAGTAATCGCGCATGACATCGGGCAGGTAGTGCAGCGTCGCAATAATCTCCGTAATGCGATGGCGCTTCAGCAGATTAAGAATATGCTCCGCGATCGGGCGGTTTAATACCGGAACCATTGGCTTCGGCAAGTCACACGTCAGCGGTCGCAGCCGTGTACCCGATCCGCCTGCCATCAAAACTGCTCGCATAAGGCTACCCTGCTTTGTTACAAGTCGTTTGAAAAAGGAGTTTTAGTAAGGTTGGGAGTCGGGAATGAAGAGGCAGGAGGCAGAAGGCAAGAGGCAGAAAATTAGAGGGAAATCGGGCGAAAGGCGAAAAAGCTGACGGCTGTCCGCTAACGGCTGAACTTAAAACTCAAAACTTTCTCCCCACTCCCTACTCCCCACTCACTACTCCCCTCTCTAGTGTCATACGTTAACGACGATTCCGACATCCTTCGAGGGGGAAGGCGAAAAAATCTGCACTCGCAGCCGCTAATGTCAGGCTGGAATGTCTAGACGTGGCGCGATCGCCCTTAAACTGCAAGCTAGGATAGAACCAGGTCGGCAAGTTGCCTTAATCAGTTCCAAGCAGATTTGTCTGGAATGTCACACAAAGGCTTGAATGTGCGTCAGGCTTTCACTGCCGAGGCTACTCTAATTTTGGGTTGCGGTTCGTTCGTTACCTTACGCTTGTAGTAGTTTTTCGTTGTTGGGGCATCGTTCCTAACAGGCAGCAGTATCCGGAGCGATCGGCGCTCTCACTGTAGTTTCAACACTAGGTTCAGTTTTGTCAGTCAATTGAGGATCGATACATGGAAATAGTTGGCGTGTTGGCACTCATCGGTTATGGCGTTGGCATCTGGAAATTCTGGACTGGCTTCAGACGCACTAATTTCAGCAGCGGTCGCGTTTACCTGGCGTTGCTGTGGCCCGTCCTTATTTTTAACAAGCCCTACCGTCAGAACTTCAACCGAGCGCTGACAGGACGTTAATGAAATTAGCGGTCAGCTATCAGCTACCAGCCATCAGCAATGGATTCAAGCTGAATGCTGACGGCTGAGCGCTGACAGCTTTAGAGCGCTGACGGGACGTTAATGAAATTAGCGGTCAGCTATCAGCTACCAGCCATCAGCAATGGATTCAAGCTGAATGCTGACGGCTGAACGCTGACAGCTTTAAAGCGCTGACGGGACGTTAATAAAATTAGCGGTCAGCTATCAGCTACCAGCCATCAGCAATGGATTCAAGCTGAATG
>NZ_JCACKI010000053.1:0-9182 GCF_059505325.1 Tildeniella sp. | reverse complement strand
AAATTAGCGGTCAGCTATCAGCTACCAGCCATCAGCAATGGATTCAAGCTGAATGCTGACGGCTGAACGCTGACCGCTTTAAAACTGTTGTTAGAGGAACAAACCTGAGCATGGCAAAAAAGCAGAAGTCGGAATCCCAGGAAGCGTTCTCTAGCAACAGTTACTTTAGTGAACTCAGCCCATCGCAAGACTGGCAGAGCCAAATTGCAGCCGTTACTCTACGCTTCAATCGCGAGTATCGGGGGGAAGCGTTCGACCTGCCAGAAGAAGTAGAAGCGATGCCGATCTTTCGCGATCGCGCCTCTGGTGCTCTTCAGTCAAAGCTTGCGTCGCCCTTCTGGGAGCTTGCCCAGCCGAAGAAAAACCAGCATTGCCTGGATCTTGGTTGCGGGGTGAGCTTTTTGATTTACCCCTGGCGCGACTGGGAAGCGCTGTTCTATGGGCAGGAGATTAGCCACGCTGCCCGCGACAGTTTGAATGCGCGTGGACCGCAACTGAACTCGAAGCTGTTTAAAGGCGTGGCGCTAGGAGCCGCGCACCAGTTGGAGTATGAGGCGAACCAGTTTGATCTGGCGATCGCCACGGGCTTTAGCTGCTACTATCCCCTCGACTATTGGGCGGCTGTACTCACAGAAGTCAAACGTGTCTTGAAACCCGGCGGTGTGTTTGTCTTTGATGTACTCGACCCGGAGACACCACTCGCTGAGAATTGGGCAATTCTAGAAATGTACCTGGGCACGGAAGTCTTTCTAGAGCCGATCGCGGATTGGAAGAAGCTCATCCAGTCATCCGGCGGCAAAATCGTGAAGACACTGCCGGGAGAGGTCTTTCAACTATTCAAAGTGCAGTTTTAGTAGGGGGCTAGAAACCGGGTTTCTTTGTGAGCCTCTGCCGTTCCAGTATGCAACCGAGACGGCTAGAAACCGGGTTTCTTGGCGAGCCTCTGCCGTTAAGCAGGCAGAACGACCAGAAACCCGGTTTCTCTCCAGGCAAGACAATTCCTGTTTTGAGTAAAAACAGTCCTGTTTGAAACAGCAGCATTTCTGTTTCAGATGAGAGCGCTTCTGTTTAAAGTGAGAACGTTCCGACTGAAAGCGAGAGCATTCCTGTTTGAAACCGCATCGTTCCTGTTTCAGATGAGAACGTTCCTGTTTGAAACCGCAGCATTCTTACTTGAAGTGAGATCGTTCCTATTTGAAATGAGAACATTCCTGTTTCAAACAAGAATAGTTCTGTTTTGAGTGAGAACAGTCCCGTTTGAGCAAGGAACGATCGCTCTATTTGCGCGATCGCTCCCTTTTTTAGCCCCACATCAGTCACAGTCAGCCACAAACGTTTCGGTTATTCTGAAAGCATCGGCGGTTTCAGTCATTGGCGGCATTGAGAGCTTGGCATGGTTAAAGTGGCATTGCTAATTGGGGTGAGCGAATTTGCCGATACGGAGCTTACGTCCCTGCCTGCTCCCCTCAGAGATATCAACGCCATGCAAGCGGCACTTATAAGATCCCGAAATGGGCGGGTTTGACGAGGTGCACTTGTTGGAAAATCCAGAGTGGCAACCGATGGCAGAGGCGATCGATGCCCTGTTTCGCGATCGGCAGTAGTAGAGTGAGCATTGCCTATCCTACAAAATCTTCCTCAGAAACGTTTATTCTTCCCTCATTACGGTACTGCCCTTGTACAATCCAAGATGAACGGACTTAATGAAATCGTAAGTGACTCGAAAGGAGAGTTGAATGAACGGACGGGTTAGGAAAGCCACAAGAATACAAGTGCTTATTTCAATTGCATCTGCTGTATTCGGGATTTTAGCTAGCGCAGCCCTTGATAAGATTTTCTCTACATCCTTTCTCAATACTCCTCAGCAGACGATACTAGCCATCCTTCTTTTAGTGGCAGTTCTAATAATCATTGGTTTAGTGGCAATCAGTGTATTCGCACAGCTGAATGAAGAGACAGTTCAGGCAATAGACAAAAAGCAAGAAGCCAATGCGAAAAAAATCGATCAAAAATTAGTAGACATAAGTAACAACCTGGGAGGATTAAAGTGGTCTTTTGTGCAAGACCCTCCACGAAGCGGAGAAGGAAAGATATACTCCTCCTTTTGCGACATAATCGAAAAAGCTGAATTTGAAATACTGTGCTTGTTTGTAAACAGAACAGGGGAACATTCTAAAGCTGATCAAGGGAGAGAAGTTACTACACATATCTATAGAACGGAGAGGGAAAAGTACCTTGAATCAATTGTTAAGAAGCTACAACTCAAAGCCGATGAAAATAAAAAATTTTTCTATAAGAGGATCATTCAATTGCCTGAAGGAAAAAGTGCTTTAATAGATGAGGAACGAGTAGGAATACGCTGGTACGATCATTTCCAAAAAGTTTTGAAAATATTACGGGAGAAACCTGATGCAGGGTATTTGAAGAAGTCAGACTTATTCTTTGAGCAATCGTTTTTAATTGTAGATCGGCGTCATATAATCTTTCCGTTAGATGGGAGAGATCCGACTTATGGAGCTTTCTATGTAGAAGGGGCGCTCATCTTTAATGACCCCAATCAAAAGTTTGTTGACTACCTAATCAATTTCTTCAATCGAGTTGATGCTAATGCATCAATAATCAGTGAGTTACCCGAAAGATGCTCATAACCTTAACACACGAGTAAATAGCAGGTATAGCGTTCCTAAATGATTCATGAAAATGAACCGTACATAAAAACCTTCGGGAAATTGAAGCAGGTAGGGTAGGCACTGCCCACTCTACTTCCTCATGCTCGTATCCTCAAACGCCAAACGATGCGGTTGTCTCCCATCACATCAACAGCCCCAATTGTGTTCATACATTCCCCCCTGCACATAGCGATCGAAACTGGAGTGTTGCCATTGGTGCGGACATGCTACCAAACCATGCTGATCGTCATTGCTCTGTGCTCTTTAGGTACGATACGCTTGATGGATTAATGTGTTTGAAATGAGCGAAGAGCCAGTGAAACAACTCAAGATTGTGATTGAAAAACATTCTGATGGCTATGTTGCTTACCCAGTGGGAATTGTCGGCGCAGTTGTGGGGCAAGGAGATACGTATGAGGCAGCTCTGGCGGATGTGAAGTCTGCGATCGCTTGCTACATCGACATTTTTGGGGAAGAAAACTTAGCAGATACCGCTCCGATCGAAGTGTTCATCGCTGAAGCAGGTATTGGTGTCTAGTGGCAAAGTTTCCAGTCGCCGCCCCAAATGAGTGACTTCTTAAGAGTAGAGCGAGAGAAGGACAGTATGAACATTAAAGAGCAATTACTAAAAGAGATCGAAGAAGCGCCCGGTTCTACATTAAAAGAAGTATTAGACTTCTTACTGTTTGTTCGTGCTAAGGAGCTTCAGCAAGAACAACTAGAGATTAGCCTTCTGAGTGAATCCAGTTTGGCGGAGGAGTGGCTAACGCCTGAAGAGGATGAAGCATGGCAGCATTTGTAAAGGGTGATGTGGTTGTTCTTCCCTTTCCCTTTTCAGATTTAACCAACGCTAAAAAACGACCCGCATTGGTGCTTGCCGAACTGACTAGAAGCGACTTCATCCTTTGCTTGATGACCAGTCAAGCCGCGAACGATGCCTACACAACCCTGATTGAGTCAAGCGACTTTGAAACTGGAAGCCTCAACAAAACCAGCTACGCCAAGTCAAATCGAGTGTTTACAGCCAACGAGCAACTGATTGCCTACAAAGCAGGAAACCTCACCCCAGAAAAAACAAACGAAGTCATCGCCAAGTTGATCGCGATTTTGCAACAGTGACATGAGAGCCTCTAATGTAAGGAATCTGGGCTGTCGTTAGTCACTGTAGGAGATGGGAGTATCACTCGTCTCGACCTTCTTTTCGGATGAGGTAAGCCAGGACTCCATCCAGTCGCTCGGTCATGCCTTTAAGCTGCTCAATGCTTTCAGAATGCTTGGTGATCAATCGCTGCGATTCAAAAATGAAAGACTCTAGCCGCTGGTCAGTGCGTTTTTCAGCTTTAGCCAGTTCTTCAATTTGGGTCGAGACTCGCTGGTTAGTGAGGTTTTGGGCTTCAGCCAGTTGATCCATTTTTACTGTCAGCTGATCGATTTGAAGCTGACTTCGCTGCTGCGTCATCTCCAGGCGATCGAGCCGCTGCTCTGCCTGCCTCTGTGCTCCAATCAGTTGGTCAATCTGCTCTTGAGAATGCTGCTGCATCATCTCCAGCCGATCGAGTCCCCGATGTGCTGACTCCGCGTACCGTGCAGCGCTTCCCAATAGCTCTTTAACGGTCTCAAATTCGTCTCTTGTGATGTTCGTCATAGCAGTTTCCTGGTCAGGCTTTTAGTCTACTGCGTTAAGGATCGTTGTAGCCTGTTGACGGCAGTGATAGTCATACGTTTTGAGCGATCGCGTTTCCTTACTCAACCTTTCACGTCTACGAGCGATCGCACAGTCAAGATTTCATGCGATCGCAATGGTTCGACAGCCGACTGCGGTACTGTAATCACTGCAATAGATTCACCAATCGCATTAAAGACTTCCAGGATGTACCCATTCTCACCACCAGCAGGATGTGGAACGCGGTCAATTAACGTCACCAGATCACCTTTACGCAGTTGATGCTCTGGTAAATCTCGACATAAAGCCACTTGCTGATAAAGTTCAAGATTCACGTCGAGATTCCTTTCGAGGTTTCAGCGTTACGAAATGAAAGCTGCCATCGCTATACCATTGTAGCCAAACAGTAACGACCGCTAAACTTCGCCCATTGATCCCTCGTAATGCACCATCAACCCGATAAAAGATACCGTACTCATTCGTGCCATCTTCTACGGCTTCTGCTGACTGGATCAACAGGGCGATCGCCGATCGTAGAGTTTCTGAGTTTTCCTGCGTAAAGCCTGCTTTCGCTAAAAACTGCGATTTATCGTTTCGTTGCTTGAGTACAAGTAGATAACGAACTAGCTTTTCTTGGGGAATATTCGCATCAGATGGAATCTTCACGATTGCCAACCTCTTAAGGTGAGGCACTTGGCGAAGCGTTCAGCGTCTTCAGTGCCTCTTCAGCCGATTGCCCATCGCCCTGAAAGCCGAAATACCAGAGAGCAGCGGCAGCTTCGGCACGAGTGACTGACTTCTTCGGTTGAAACAGCGTCGTATAGCCAAACGCACGACGGATGTTGGACGAATCACCGTTTTGAAAATCGGCTAACACCGCTCGTAGCGCTCTGGAGTCAATGCGAGGCGCATCTTGAAAGCCCCAGGTTTGCTTAACCGCATCCAAACTCGCAGTTGGCAGCGCTTGACGAGTATCCGCTGGCACTTTCCAAAGTACGAGGTTTTCACGCGTCAGAGGTGCATTCGGACGAAACGTGACGGTGGTACTGTCGCCCGACAACAGACTCGGAATCAGACCCGCTTCCGCCAATCCCTGAATTGCTGGAAAGTCTGGATCGTTACGGGGCACATCCTGATAAGCAGGCACGGTAGTATCTGTGCTCGACCGAATCTGTTTGGCAGGCTGACTCGCATACAACCGATTGTTCGCCGCAACCAGCCAGCGCACATATTCTCGACGCGTAATCACTTTGTTGGGGGCAAACAGGTTGCTTGCGGTCTGAGTCGCTTTGTTGCCGTCAGTGACGGGGGACAGAACGCCCAGCTTTGCCAAATCTGACACGTACTGCTGGAGTTCTTTCGGCGTTTTATTGAGGTCAGAGAAGGCGATCGCCACAGGTACCGTCTGAGGTTGTCTATCATTCGCACTATCTGAAGCCGTTGCGATCGGACTTACATTACCGTCAGAGCTACCTGACGCTCCAACCACCGTGCTGTCCGAAAAATCAGGAATGCTTGCCACGCTGGTTTCAGACGGTGATGCGATCGAAGGCGATGGTGTAGCAGATGGACTCAAAGTGGGTGCAGGCGACTCGCTGACTAGCACTGAAGGCTGCGGCTGTGGGGTGGTAGCGATCGCGGGCGTTGCTGATGGCTCAGGAGAAGCACTCGTTTCCAGCTTGGGATCGGCAGCAAAAGATTTCTGCAATGAATCGCCAAGCGAACTGTTGGCACAACTTCCTAGCGGCAAGAGCAGACACGCCGCTAACAGAAACGAAGTCTTTGAATATCTAAAAGGCAACACAGTATGTCAACAGGCATCAGGGCAGGGGTGCAGTTTCTACATTAGCGTAGATTGTTCGAGGTGGGACGTGGGGGGACTGGGGGCAGGAGGGCAGGGATGAAGGCTAAAGGCTAAAGGCTGAAGGCTAAAAAGCTGACCGCTGACCGCTGACCGCTCAATCCACTCAAAACTCAAAACTCCCTCCCCTCACCCCTCACCCCTCACCTGATACGCTTCGTAGACGGCTTCGAGGAATTGATCGGCGGTAGTGTTGGGCGGAATGGTTTCGAGTCCAATGAGGGTGCGGAGTTGCCGTGCCAGATTCAGGCTGAGATCATTTCTAGCTCTGGCATCCATTGTATGGCGGCGTTGGAGGTAGGTACGCACAACAGCAAAGTCGTCGGGCAACAATTGGTTTAGATCTGCCAGTTTGGGTAGCTCGATCGCCAGTTGCTTTGCTTGATCAGAAATCATCAACGGGGCTTTGCGATCGCCCCGTTGCTCTTGAATGACCAGTGTTCCGGCAGCCCAATCGCCCAACCGTTTCTCTTGCTTGCCCAACAGAATAAAAAAGACACCGATAAAGCAAAAATCGTCGATCAATCGCAGCAGTGAACGTAAGGCAGCTTGAGAGAGACCGATCGGTCTACCATCGTCTCGAATGACGCGAATTTTGGTGAACCGTTTGCCGGGGGTTTGCCCTTGCCAGAGAACCTCAAAGAACGTGAAATAGCCTGCGAAGATGAAAAAGTTGATCAAAAGGGCGATCGCCAACAGCCAGATGGGGGCAGAGGCATAGTTAAACGTGCCTGAGTTGAGATAGCTCAGTAGCCCCAGGCTAAACATGCCCCAAAGAATCCAGAAGCCGAGCAGCACTGCCCCTAGAATTGAGTAATCAAACACCAGCGCCAGTGTACGGTTACCAATGCCTGCCAGCGTAAACTCTAGCTCGACACTTTCTGGTGTTGACAGGGAAACGTGGTTAAAAAAGCGCATGGCGTGGTTACGTCTGAGAGCCGCGATCGCGTAACTGTAGCCCTAACCCCTCGCGCCGACTCCGCAAATCGTAATAAATGACCGCTTTGATGATTTGCCAGAGCGGGAGGACGACGATCGACAGCACAAAGCTCAGCACATAGGTAATTAACAACGAAAGTGCCGTGTAGCTAGCGTCATCGGGTGAGACTCCAGCCGTTCTTATGCCCGCATCGACACCAGTGACTACAACCTGTAGCAGCAGTTGCAACGGCATTGTGACAAGACTTGTGACAAATAAAATGAGCGCAATCCGCCACGCACTGCCTTTAGTCAGCGACCACATGCGCCCGATCGTTTGCGTTGCCGTCACTCCAGGTTCCACTGCCAGCGGCAATTCAAACGACACAAACCGCGCTGCAAACCAGAGCAGAAAGGCAATAAACGCCAGCAATAACCCTAACCCCAGCACTACCAGCAGTGCGATGATGCCCCCATTAGCGGCAAGCGTTTCCGCTGTGGGATTCTGGAAGAGTTGAAAACCGCCAACGCTAGCTATAGCACCCACAACAACGATCGCCAGCAGCAGGTAAAACACAATCACCACAACGGTGTAGATTAAACCCATCAGAAAAGCTGCGCCCAGAAAGCTCCATATCCGCGCCTTAATAAACCGACGGGCATCTTTGAGTAGTTCTGGCTGGTTTGTCAGTTCACCAAACGCCAACCGTGCGATCAGAGCTGAGTTTGCGAGATATTTTGCAAGCGTGTAAAGAAACAGCACGATCAGGGCAGGGATAATTAACCCCAAAGTGGCGTAATAGTTCTGTACTGCTGCGAAAAAGATCACAACAGCGATCGCGGCAACAAACGGCAGCAGGAGCCACAGCGTCCCAAAAAGGGCGATCGTCAAATACTGCTTGGAGTTTTCTCCATACAGCCGAAAGCCAGCACTGACGACATTACCAACGCTGAGCGCTTGAGTAGAACTAGAGGAATTAGATGGCGAAGCCATAGGCTACACTTTGGCTAGTTTGAAGGACAGGTGTTGACGCGATTCTAAACCACGTTTGTTTGCTTTCCGGGAAATATCACAGATTATGAACATACAGCGCTGGATAGCGCGACGGCAGCCTAGTTGGAAAAACCTGGATACCTTGCTGAAGAAAGCAGAGAAGCAAGGGTTAAAGGCGCTTAACGCAAACGAGATTCGGCAGCTTGCCAGCCTGTATCGATCGGTCTCCGCAGATTTGGCACGCGCCCGCACCAATCAGGTAGGCGACCTGATTACACAGGATTTGCAGACGTTAGCAACGCGCGGCTACTCCCAAATCTATCAGGGTTCTCGTCGTCAGGAATGGCAGGCACTTTGGTCGTTCTACCGCTGGGGTTTTCCGGCAGTGGTACAGCGATCGCGGGGCTATATTGCGCTGGCAACAGGTTTATTTATGGTAGCGGGTGTTGTTTCCTGGTGGCTGGCATGGCGTGATCCAGCGTTTTTGGCGTTGGTTGTGCCAGCACCGATGATTGAACAGGTGCGCGATCGCGGCGAACTGTGGATAGGGTCGATCGTCGGCATCGAGCCGTTTGCCTCCAGCAACATCATGATCAACAACATCAAAGTGTCGTTTGCGGCAGTGGCAGGCGGCATGACAGGCGGACTCTTTACAACCTTTGTCATGCTGTTGAATGGCGTTTTAATCGGCAGTGTGGGCACGTTAGTCGGTCAGAATAATCTCGCCTTCCCGTTTTGGGCGTTTGTGTTTCCCCACGGAGCGCTGGAGCTGCCCGCTATTTTTTTGGCGGGTGGTGCAGGCTTTCTGCTTGCCAGAGCGCTGCTGTTTCCAGGGGTTTATCGGCGATCGGAGGCACTCAAGCTTTACGGTGCCCAAGCTGCCCAACTGGTTTACGGCATCATTCCCATGCTGGTCATCGCAGGCATCATCGAAGGCTTTTTTTCACCCAATCCTGCCGTTCCCGATTTGCTTAAATATGTAGTCGGCACCGGGTTGTTTGCAGGGTTGGTTTGGTACTTGGGGCAGGAGGCAGGAGGCAGGAGGCAGGAGGCAGGAGGCAGGAGGCAGGAGGCAGG
>NZ_JCACKI010000052.1:0-26837 GCF_059505325.1 Tildeniella sp. | reverse complement strand
GCTGATAGCTGATAGCTGATAGCTGATAGCTGATAGCTGATAGCTGATAGCTGATGGCTAAACCCAAAATTAACGTTCACAAGTTAAGAGGATTGCTACATGCTCAAACTGTACGATTTCTTACTCTCTGGTAATTGCTACAAAGTGCGTCTGCTGCTCTCTCTGCTGGGAGTAGAACATGAACTTGTAGCGGTTGATTTGAAAGCAGGGGAACACAAGAAGACCCCTTTTTTGCAGTTGAATCCCTTTGGGCAAGTGCCTGCACTGACAGATGGTGATGTGGTTATTCGTGACTCGCAGGCAATCTTGGTTTACCTGGCACGGCGCTATGGTGGCGCAGATTGGTTTCCCGAAGATGCAGCAGCGCTGGGCAACATTGCTCAATGGCTCTCAACTGCCTCTAAGGAGATTGGTAATACGATCGCAACTGCAAGACTGCACTATCTCTTTGGTACACCGATCGACGTAGCAGCAGTAGAAAAGCAGTCCTACGCTGTGCTGAAGGTCATTGATGAGCATCTGGCAACACGACAATGGTTAGAGTGCGATCGCCTCACAATCGCAGATATCGCCTGCTTTCCGTATATCGGACTGGCAGCCGATGGCAAACTGTCACTGGACGCGTACCCCCACATCGTTGCCTGGATCGACCGCATCAAGCAACTTCCCGGTTATGTAGGAATGCCCGGTTTGTAATGGTCTGATTTGCCACTGGTTCTTTCATGCAAAGGAGTTCGTGATGTCATCCAGTTTTCACTCTGGGGAACAGGCAGTGCAGGCGATCGTGGGTGTTCGGGCAGAAGCCGATCGACTGAGCCATCTCTTAGGTGGTGTCATTAAGCCAGCCACTCAGGAGTTTTTGCAGCATCAGTCATGGGCGATCGCGAGTACAGTGGATGCCAGCGGCAATGTGTGGGCATCGATGCTGATCGGTGAACCTGGGTTTGTGGAGCCGATCGCCGATCAGAGTGTGCAAATCAATGCCGTTCCCCTTGCAGGCGATCCGCTGCGAGAAACGTTGCAGTCTGGTCGTGATCTCGGTCTGCTGGTCATCGATTTGGCAACACGACGACGCTTGCGACTAAATGGCATCGTTGAGATCCAACCAGACGGACGGATTCATCTCCATACCAAACAGGTGTATTTCAACTGCCCTAAACACATTCAACTGCGTCACTTAGATCATCAAGCCACTTCGGGAGAAGCGACATCAGAGACGATCGTGAGCGAATCCCTCTCGCCATATCAACAGCAATGGCTTGCTCAAGTTGATACCTTTTTTCTTGCCAGCAGCCATTCTGATGGTGCCGATGCTTCCCATCGTGGCGGCAATCCAGGGTTTGTGCAGGTGGTCAGCGCAACCAAACTGTTGTTTCCAGATTATGCCGGAAACAATATGTTCAATACCTTTGGAAATTTGTTTGAAAACCCATACGCAGGGATGCTCTTCATCGATTTTGAACGCGGTGATACGCTGCAACTGACGGGTAAAGCGCACATTCTTTGGGAATCAGAACACCTGATGGACTTTCCTGGCGCTCAACGGCTAGTTGCTTTTGAGATCAGTCAGGCGATCGCCACCACCAACGCTATCCCCTTACGATGGCACTTTGCAGAATACTCACCGTATAACCCGATTTAGCTTAAACCATTTACATTTACTCAAGAGGACACCTGATGGAAACCAAACCACCCCTGCCACCCTTCACCTTAGAAACGGCTAAAGCCAAAGTGCAAGCAGCCGAAGATGCCTGGAACACGCGCGAACCCGATCGGGTTGCCCTTGCTTACACGCCCGATTCTCAATGGCGCAATCGTTCCGAATTTTTGAGTGGTCGTGAAGAGATTGCCCGCTTCTTACGCCGCAAGTGGGACAAAGAACTGGATTATCGGCTCAAGAAAGAACTCTGGAGCTTTACCGATCATCGTATTTCTGTGCGCTTTGAGTATGAGTGGCATGACGAAGCGGGTCAATGGTACCGCTCCTACGGCAACGAGCAATGGGAATTTGCTGCCAATGGACTCATGCAACGACGCGAAGCAAGCATCAACGATGTGCTGATCCAGGAAGCCGATCGCAAGTTCCGCTAGAACATAGACAAACAGGGCTACCTCTAAGCGCACTGTTCAACTTGAGTCGTGAGCATGATTTCGGTGTCAGTAATCAGCGGTAGCTTGAAATAGTCCACTCTTGAAGTAGTCCACTGCGGTAGGCTTGACTGCGATCGTTGTGGTTTTGAACCGCCAACGACTGCAACGCATCCTTATACCGCTGCTTGCTTGAATGAGAGCCAAACAGACAGACGATCATTGTTTTAACGTAGTTTAAGCGCTGGTTTCTAAGCACTGAATTTAAACAGATTTCTCTTCCCCTTTCAGCTTGACTGCAACGGGAAGTTAAGCGAAACTATCAGATATCTGAGTCATCACTCTAGCTGAACCTTAACTTTTGTTAAGCGCTGCATATTTTTATTAAGGATATGTAGCTGTCCCAAGCCAGCAAGCTTCAAGCAGGAAGGCAGTTGCGGGGTAAAACAGTGATTGCTTTTTTGCCTCTAGAGATTAGATAGCTTGAGCTTTATGAGAACCGAACAGCTTCGCTTAACAGTCTCACTAAACCACTAAACATAGTATGGAAACGCTTGAGTTCATTATCTATCCAGACGGTCGAGTGCAAGAAAAAGTGACGGGTATTGTTGGTTCTTCGTGTGCTGAGGTGACGGCAGCGATCGAGGCTCAACTGGGTCAGGTCGTAAGCCAGCAGCAAACCTCTGAATACTTTGCTCAAGTCGATACGCAATCTCTTACAGTGACGAATCAAGCGATGTTCGGTGAGTGGTAAATTTTGTAGTTAGATTTTTCGTTTGTTCAGTTTTATCCTTAAGAATCACCATGTCACATTTCAGCCAAATTAAAACTCAGCTCCGCAATTTGTCTTCTCTACAAGCGGCTTTAACCGATTTGGGCATCGTTTGGAAATCTGGCTCTGAAGCAATCCGGGGTTATCGTGGAAAAACTCAAACCGCCGAGATTGCGATCGAGCAAGATAATGGGTACGACATCGGTTTTCGGTGGAACGGTAGCGAATACGAACTGGTAGCAGACCTGCAATTTTGGCGGCAAACATTGACAGTCGATCGATTCCTGAGTCATGTCACACAGCGCTATGCGTACCATACAGTACTCAACGAAACCACTCAAAAAGGGTTTCAGGTGACTGAGCAGCAGCAAAACAACGATGGCTCGATTCGTCTTGTGCTACAGCGCTGGAGTGCGTAATGGTTGATAGCGCTTCGTCGAGTTCGGCGAGTCACACAGCTAAGTCGCTCTCTGAGCTACCGCAGGCTCAGCTTCGCACTGGTCTTGAGCCTGAACTCGGTGGGTCTTTGCGCGATGAACCAGGGCGGTCAGGCTTAGAGCCTGAACTCGGTGGTGTCTTCAGGCAAAAAGGTGTCTACGTTGATGAGCTGACCTGCATTGGCTGCAAGCACTGTGCTCATGTTGCCCGTAATACCTTCTACATCGAACCTGACTATGGACGATCGCGCGTGGTAAGGCAGGATGGTGACTCTGAGGATCTGCTTCAAGAGGCGATCGATACCTGTCCCGTTGACTGCATTCACTGGGTTGATCACACCGAGCTAAAGCGCTTGGAAGCAGAGCGGTTGTATCAGGTTATTCCGCTAGCAGGCTTTCCCGTTGATACTGCTGTTATTGCGACCAATCGCCGTCGTCAGAAGTTAAAGGCTCGCCAGCTTAAATCTTAAAGACTGATAGCAAGGTGGCTTCAGAGAGATACGTTCAGGAATCGACTGACGGGATCTTTCTAGTAGCGGTACCGTTCCTACTCAAGCGCCGTTAGTCTTAACGGCGCTTCAGCTTTTTTCTTAAGGTGTTGAGGTGGGTGCAGTGGTCGGCACAGGGCTGGGGGTCACGCCAGGTGTAGCTGTGGTTGCTGGAGCGCTAGCACCTGGTGAAGGCGCATTGGCAAGCTGATTAATCTGGTCTTTAAACTGAGCAGGAGCCAAATCGGCAGCGCTCACAAAGAGTGGCTTGGCAGCATCCGTTTTGCCTTGCTCCTTCAGAATCAGCGCTTTGCCCAGTACCGGGCGAAAATCTTGCTTATTGCCCTTAGTCGCTTCGTCAAAAACAGCGATCGCTTCATCAAAGCGCTTCTGCGAGGCATACACCTGTCCCAAAATCACCTGAACCGACACCACGTCCACGCTACCTGCTTGAATCTTGTTCGCCTGAGGCGCGGTCTTGATCGTATCTTGCAGCAAGCCCACTGCCGCTTCAGGGCGTTTTTGTTGCAGCAGTAGATTAGTCAACCCTTGTAGAGCATTGCGATCGCCCGGTCTCGTCTTCAATATATCCCGGTAGGTTTGGGCGGCTCCTTCTGGATCGTTGGTTTGCTGCTTAGCCTGTGCTAGCAGGACAGCATACTCAGTCTCATTGGGGTTGAGTTTTGCTAGCTTTTCGAGGGGGACGATCGCGCCTTTCACATCGCCGAGTCCCAGTCGTGCTTCCAATAAGCCGCGCAAAGCTGTCGTGTTCTCAGGCTCCCTTTGCAGCACCAGCTCATAACCTTTTGCCTGTGCCTCTAGTTCCTCCTTCTTAGGAACGGCACTAGCCGACTGAGTAGGAGTTGGGCTAGTGGTAGCCGTCTTGCTCTGGTTGCCCTGAAAGGCTGCCTCAATCAGTGGAATCAGTGAGAAGCCCACGAAGGCGACGACTGCCAAGATTAGAACCACGTTAATAACCCAGCGATTGCGCTTATCAGTCACACATCTGCCTCGAAACTCTACTGCTATTATCGACGACAAACGCCATTTGCGATGGCAAGACTGGTAGGAAAGCGGACACTGCTTCAAAAGTTGTTTAAAATATGGGCGCAACCAGTGTGCGAAAACGTGTCCGTGATATGATAATAAATTCGAGTTGCTGATCAAATTCTTGCGCCGATGGCTAAGATTGACGGTGCTCTAAACGTTAAGTGACAAAGAGAAACTGCACAGCACATGATCAAACTGCGATTGAAGCGATACGGCAAAAAGCGCGAGGTTAGCTACCGCATTGTGGCGATGAATAGCCGCGATCGCCGGGATGGACGACCCTTAGAAGAATTGGGCTTCTACAACCCCAGAACGGACGAAACTCGGCTAGACATACCTGCGATCGTCAAGCGCTTGAAAGATGGCGCACAGCCAACCGACACCGTACGCAGCCTACTGCAAAAAGCTAACGTTTTTGAACAGGTCAATGCCTGAGACGAACGCAAAAACTGGTGCCTTTGAAGCAACCGTGCCAGACTACGCAGGATTGGTGAAGTTTCTGGTGGAGCCGTTCCTGGAACTGCCAGAATCCCTCAGAGTGGACTGCGAAGTGTCACCCAGTCGAGGTAAAGTCTGGGTGCGCGTGGCGTTTGAGGGAGTTGATAAGGGGCGCGTTTTTGGCAGAGGTGGTCGAAACATTCAGGCAATTCGCGCTGTGCTAGAAGCGGCGGCGCGTACGGTTGGTTACTCTGCCTACCTGGATGTTTTTGGCATGTCTTCGCAAAGCAATGATGACGAGACCGATCGCGAAGACGTGATCGACAAAACCCCACCACGCCGTTCTTCAGGTGTGAAGGAAGCACCGAAGCTGCGATCGCGCAGTAGCCCGCCGGACGCGGTGCAGTAGTGAACACACACATCTGTACGATATTGATTGCATGGTAGAGGCTGTCACCATTGAACTGCCTAGTATTGCAAGCGCGATCGCCCTTGCTGGCGAACGAGACGAAAACTTGAAAACCTTAGCTCGACAAACGGGCGCAGCCTTAGTCTTGCGTGGACAAGCACTCCGCATCTCTGGTACAGACAACCAAATTGATTTAGCCACGCGCCTGGTGCAAGCCCTCGAAGCCGTTTGGAGCAGCGGTACTGCTATCTCAGGAGTCGATATACTCACTGCTCGTCAGGCGCTAGAGACACAGCAGCAGGACGAATTGCATGAACTGCGACAAGATGTGTTGGCACATACCCGTCGCGGCGAAGACATTCGGGCTAAGACCTTTCGGCAGCGGCAGTATATTCAAGCGGTTCGCACTCACGACCTGACCTTTTGCATTGGTCCAGCAGGCACTGGAAAAACGTTTCTGGCAGCCGTTCTAGCGGTACAAGCACTGTTGGCAAACCAGTACGAACGCATCATCTTGACTCGCCCCGCAGTCGAAGCGGGTGAAAAGCTAGGTTTCTTGCCAGGAGACTTGCAGCAAAAAATCGATCCATACCTGCGTCCGCTGTATGACGCGTTGTATGAATTTATTGATCCAGAGAAAATTCCGAGCTTGATGGAGCGCGGTGTGATTGAAGTGGCACCGATCGCCTACATGCGCGGTCGTACGCTCAACAACGCGTTTGTCATTCTTGATGAAGCGCAGAATACAACGCCATCGCAGATGAAGATGCTCTTAACGCGTCTAGGCTTTCGCTCACGCATGGTGGTAACGGGCGACCTCACTCAAACCGATCTTCCCCAACACCAGGCATCGGGCTTAGCAGTGGCACAAAAAATTCTGCAAGCAGTCGAGGGGGTTGCGTTCTGTCATCTTTCTAAAGCCGATGTCGTGCGTCATCCGTTAGTGCAACGCATTGTGGCTGCTTACGAACAGCATGAGCAAACACAGTAAGCCTCTCCGCATTGCCCTGTTGACGTACTCGACCAAACTCAGAGGTAGCGTGGTGCATACGCTGGAGTTGGCGGAGGCGTTGCACGCGATCGGTCACCAAGTCTGTATCTATGCGTTGGATAAAGACGGCATGGGGTTCGATCGTCCCCTTGCGTGCGCTCACACGCTCATTACTGCTCAGCACGCACCTGATGGCATTGATGCCCTCATCAAGCAGCGCATTCAAGAGTTCGTTGATCACTTCAGCCAATCCAGCGAAACCTACGACTGCTACCACGCGCAAGACTGCATCGGTGCCAATGCCTTAGCCCTGTTGCGTCAACGCCAGCGTATACCCCATTTCGTTCGCACGGTGCATCATATCGAGGCTTACAACAGTCACTATCTGCATGAGTGTCAGGAACGATCGATTCGTGACCCCGACTTATGCCTCTGTGTAAGCCAACGGTGGCAGACAGAATTGCAGCAGCGCTACCAGATTGATGCACCAAGAGTGATCAACGGCGTGAATAGCCAGCGATTTTCCACCCAGCGAGACGGCTTGGAACAGGCACTTAGGCAGCGATTGGGTTTGAGCGAGGGTTCGATTTATCTGACGGTTGGCGGCATTGAACCGCGCAAAAACTCGATCGCCCTTCTCCAAGCCTTCAGCCAAATTCTGATTCAACAACCGCAAGCCCAATTAGTTGTCGCAGGTGGTGCAACGCTGTTTGACTACCAGGACTATCGGCGTGAGTTTTTCGCACTGGTGAAAGAATTAGAGATTCGCGTCGGTGAATCTCTGCTTCTACCAGGTGTCATCCCCGATGTCGAACTGCCTGCTCTCTATCGCCTTGCCGATGCGTTTGTCTTTCCTTCAGTGAAAGAAGGTTGGGGCTTAGTCGTACTGGAAGCGATCGCCAGTGGCGTTCCAGTCATCACTGCAAACCAGCCGCCCTTTACCGAGTTTCTGACGGCACAACAGGCGTTACTGGTAGATCCCAATTCGCCAACGGCGATCGCCCAGGCAATGCAGTCCATTCTGGCACCAGAGCTTGCCGCCTCTCTGGTACAGCACAGTCAAACCATTCTGCCCCATTACTCCTGGGAAGCCTCGGCAAAGATGCATTTGGTTCACTATCATGAATTATTGAAGCGGGAGAGGGAAAGAGATAAGTTTTGAGTTGATTTTGACCACCGACCACTAGCTACTGACTCCAGCCCCTACTAACAATTAGCAACCAACAACCAACAACTAACCGATGCCTGAAATCCGTTTCCAGATTGAATTACCAGATGGGTCGCAAGAGACGTGCTACTCGCCATCGCTGGTGGTGAAGGAGTACTTTACGCCAGGAAGTGAGTATGGGCTAACGGATTTCATTGAGCGATCGCGGACAGCGCTCAACATTGCCAGCGATCGTGTCAAGGCAAAGTATGGCAGCCCGTGTGGCTTAGCGCTGGGTCAACTGGCACAAATTGAAGCAATGGCAGGCAAGTATGGCAATGTTGCTGAACCCAAAATCCGCTTGCTCAAGTTTATTGAGTGAGGACAGAAACCGGGTTTCTCCTTGAATAGATTCGCTTGAGCATACATAGCCGTCCTAAATCATTCATGAAAAGGATGTGTTGGTTTCAGCACTCAGCGGTCAGCCGTCAGCTTGGACGTGAGCGCTGAGTGCTGAAAGCTAACCCAGCATCCTTTCACAAATCAAATAGGATCGCTATAGGTTGTACCTTAAAACCCGGTTTCCGCGTCAGTTCTGCATTACGGGTAGATCAGAATCTTATAGGTTTCGGGACCGGGCGAGACTGCCTGTTCAACAGCGGTTGCCAGGTCTTTGAGTGGATAGCGATCGCTCACCAGTGCATCCACATCAATGCGTTTGTGGAAGACAATCTCTGCTGCCAGCGCCTGCACTCGATACGAGGAACTGTAGCTTCCCATCAAATCGATTTCACGTCGATAAAGAATATTGGGATTGATGGGAATCTCCAATTCGTCTGGAAATTCGGCAAAGAACAGAATTTTGCCACCTTTGCGGGTGCAGTCGAGCGCCTGGAAAAAGGCTTTGTCGCTTGGTACAGCTAACAGACTAGTATCCACACCCATGCCTTGCGTGAGCGCCTGAATTTTGGCAGTCAGGTCGGGATCGCGGGCATCGAAAGCGGCATCGGCACCGACGCTGAGCGCTTTTTCGATGCGCGTGGGCAGCAGGTCAGTGGCGATCGCCCGTGCCCCAAAATACTTCACCAACATGATAAACATCAGCCCGATCGGTCCCGCACCTGTGACCAACACCGTTTGACCAGGAGCAATTTGCGCTTTTTTTACCGCTTTGAGGCAGCAGTTCGTTGGCTCGACAAAGCTCGCTTGTTCAAACGTTACGTCGTCAGGAATCGTGACCAGACCGCCGCTGCGGACGATATGACCTGGCACCTTGACATATTCTGCAAAGCCACCACCGCTGGGTGCAAAGCCTGCTGTTGTGGTGATGTTTTTGTAGACATCACACATAGAAAAGTTGTCATTTAGACAATACGCACAGTGCATACAGGGAATGTGATGCAGTACCACCACGCGATCGCCAACCTGCCAATCCTGCACGTCAGCGCCTACAGCCGCGATCGTGCCTGCCGTCTCGTGCCCAAAAATGCGAGGTGGATTGTAAAGGGGATAGCGAATCTTTTTGATGTCTGACTGACACAAGCCTACAACCCGCACCTGTACCAGCACTTCATCAGCAGCCATCTCTGGTACTGGAATCTCTTCGTAGCTAAGCTGATTAACCCCTCGAAATACCTGTGCTTTCATCTGCTGATTCCTCAAAACCCTCCAATGCAGACTCTACCACTGCTGACGCTTTTTCACTGCGTTATCTGACAGTTGCAGGTAGAAACCGGGTTTCTCCACGAAAGTTGCTGTTTGCCCAACCTAATTGCTTGCAGAAACCCGGTTTCTCGCAAACCGCGTATCAGCTTAGCCAAGACTGTTCGACAAAAATTGACAAAAGTAGAGGCGCGTGAGTCTACGCCTCTACAGATAGAGCGTGAGGATTTATGCTCTTCTCCAACGATACTGAAGCGGCATGGCATTGGCATGAAGCAAACGTCACGATCGCGCTAGAGACAAAGTACTGCTTTCAACCAGGGAATTCGCACTGCATCGTCGAACAGAGCGACGAACCTGAGACACGAACTTATCTCATTCGTTCTAGCCTGCAACCGTATCAATCAGGCTCCATTGGCGGTTATCGGCGATCGCCCGACTCACCAAATCATACATACGCCGACAGTGGTTATTGATCTGAAGCGGCAACTCTTCGTTTTTGATCACAAAGCTCATTCGCACTTCGCGATCGGTCGCCAGGGTTTTATCAACAAGCACCTCCACTGTAACTAGCTTAGAAAAAGCAACGTTACCCGGTACTTCGCGTGCCATCAAATAGTCACCCGTTTCATAGATAATATCAAAGTTACAGGATTCCAGAGTCTCGCTCAGCAGGCTTTGGACGTTCCCTACGGATGCCTCAACTGTAAATAGGCAGGTATAACGAGCCATGGCTAACCCCGGACATATAACATTTAGACTTCGCTATCATATCGCTCATTCAGCATATCAAGCTTCATCATTTAGCGTCACGACGCAATGCTAAACTCCAGCGAGTCCTATAGAGCACAGTGAGCAGTCCCAAATTATGCGTCAACAAAACTCAATCCTTCAGCGGTTAGGATACCTCTCATTAATTCCCCGTCCCTATTTAATCTCCTGTCTAACGCCTGCTTTATGAGGAAATATGCGCGGTAAGCTGATTGTGTTTGAAGGTGTAGAAGGCTGTGGCAAAACAACGCAACTGCGACGATCGCAGCAATGGTTAGTGGATAGCGGCTGGCAGGCATTGCTACAAACCAAAGGCTATCTCCAACACCTTGTTACCACACGCGAACCAGGTGGTACCGCACTCGGCTTGCAGGTACGTCAACTTTTATTAGCGCAACCGACAACAGAAGCAATTGAGAGCCGTGCCGAATTGCTGCTTTACGCTGCCGATCGCGCTCAACATGTCGATGGCTACTTAAACCCCCATTTGCTCCAGGGTGCGCTAATTCTATGCGATCGCTACACCGATTCTACGATCGCGTATCAAGGCTACGGGCGCGGCATTGATCTCAATCTGATTGCTCAACTTAACCACGTCGCCACCAACGGACTCGAAAGCGACCTTACCCTCTGGCTAGACCTGGATGCGGCTACCGGGCTGGTAAGAACGCAGCAACGGGGAACCGCCGATCGTATCGAACAGGCAGATCTGTCGTTTCATCAGCGTGTCCAGCAAGGCTTTACAGAGCTAGCTCAACGCCACCCTCAACGCATCATCCGCATTGATGCCACACGCACCGAGACTGAAGTTGCTGAACAAATTCAGACAGTCCTAACCCAACGGCTTGCTGCATGGTACGGCGTGGAAAGGCTAAAGGCTGAAGGCTAAAGTCTCAAATCTTTTTATCCTTTAGACTTCATCCTTTATCCTTTCCGCCCATGTCTCCTTTCGCCCCACTCATCGAACAACCCCAGGCAGTCGAGCTACTAACCCAGGCAGTTGCCAAAGGTCGCATTGCGCCTGCTTACCTCTTTACAGGACCACCTGGAGTAGGACGACGATTGGCGGCGGAGTGCTTTCTGTCGCTCCTGTTCAATCCACCCAACGCGACGATCGCCCAAACAAACGCATTGCAGCATCGACTCCAAGAGCGCAACCATCCCGATTTGCTGTGGGTCGCACCGACGTATTTGCATCAGGGGAAACGGCTCACGATCGCCGAAGCCGCAGACGCTGGTTTGAAGCCGAAAACTCCACCCGTTGTGCGACTAGAACAGGTACGCGAGATCGCCCGCTTCCTCTCGCGTGCGCCTCTGGAAGCCTCGCGATCGGTCGTTGTCATCGATCACGCCGAGACGATGGCAGAAGGGGCAGCGAATGGGCTGCTAAAAACGCTAGAAGAGCCGGGACAGGCAACGCTCATTCTCATTGCACCAGGTATGGAATCGTTGCTGCCGACGCTAGTCTCACGCTGCCAACGCATACCGTTCTACCGACTAACGGCTGAGGGCGTGGCGCGGGTACTCCAGCAAGCGGGTCAGCGTGAAATTCTCCAGCACCCCGAAATTTTGCAGCTTGCTCAAGGTAGCCCAGGAGGCGCGATCGTCCATTGGCAGCAACTTCAGGCAGTACCAGCAGATCTCCTGCAAGCCGTTACTCAGATGCCCCGCACCGCTCGAGAGGCACTCAGCCTTGCGCGGGACATTGACAAGACGTTGGAGGCAGATGTGCAACGCTGGCTGATCGAATATTTACAACATACCTACTGGCAACAAAGCTGTACAACCCAACGACCGGACGCTTTACCTGTGAGTGTGCTAGAACAAGCACGTCAGCATCTCATGCGAAACGTTCAGCCGCGTCTAGTTTGGGAGGTGACGCTGCTCAATATGGTGCGCGTCGCTTAGCGAGCCTTCTAAAATTACCCTACAGATAAATTTCTACGGATAGATATTGCTCTGTGGATAAATGATGATCGGTTGCTCAGAGTGAGTCGATGGCGATCGGTAGCGTACACCGTACTGGGGATCGATATACACCTCTGGCTCTGGGCGCGTGGTCGTAGTGGTGGTTTGAATGTTGTAGTAGGGCGCTGGATAGTAAGGTGACGGGTAGTAAGAGGCTGAAGGATTAGGCGTGGTGACGATCGTCGGATTGATCAACGTTGAATTGCGAATAGGGCTGTTGATCACCGTCGGGTTGATCAACACTGAATTGTTAACACTGCCTCGTCGCTGAATCACACCGGGCTGTCCATAGCCGTATCCCGATGGGTAAACGCCGGGCGGATAGACAGTAGGAGTGCCAATCTGTACCGAAAGACCGCCCCCAAAATTAGGTTGAATGGTGGGCTGAATCAGTATCTGACGGGAGTTATAAACGGAATTGTGGAAAGGGACAACAGGCGGAAAGTTGATTACCTGCCTCTGGTGATTGATTATTTGTCTCTGATTAGCATAACCATTGCTTTGCACCTGAACAGCTTGCCACTGAACATATGGTCTCGCGCTCGCGGCAGGCACCCACGCAGCTAAAGCAGCGACTGTCAGTAGTAGAGAGACACCCGGAACGAAGCCAGATATAGGCGATCGATAGAATGCCTGTGGAAGTTGTACGTCACAGCGCTGAAAAGGTGTCTTAACCATCGTTTTTACCACTCAAGACGGAAACCATGAAGCGGTTGACGCAACCTCAATGCCTGACCGATCGCAGTACAGAACTGATGTTCTCACTAAGAACTCTCATACTCAGGACTCCTTTCTAGCCTAACGTGTTCCGATAGAATGAAGGGGATTTGCCCATGTTTTTCCAGACCATTCGATTCGACCCGTATAACTGTCAACGTATTTTTCAATCACTGTGAATTCAGATCAAACCGTGAGTTCAGACCAATCCGATACGGCTAAAGCGGACTATCAGTCTGGCAAAGCCGCTTTTGAACGCGGCGAATACCGTAAAGCGGTGCAGTTTTTAGAGTCTGCCAAGACGCTGGTGCTGCCCATGTCTCGCTTTGGTGGTGAGGTGCAAATCTGGTTAGTTACAGCCTATGAAGCAATGGGACAGCGATCGGATGCACTTACCCTTTGCCGTGAATTGAGTCGTCATCCCGATTTAAAAATTCGCAAACAGGGTCAGCGTCTGCTTTACATCCTGGAAGCACCCCGACTGACGACTCGTCCAGAATGGCTGACCCAGATTCCAGATCTGACCAATCTGGAGCATGGTGATGCCCGCGATCGTCCGACGGCTGTTACCATTTCCCCGATCAAACAGCCGGAGAAGCCTGCGTTTCAGCTCGAAGCGGTTGTCGATCCTAAGCAAGTAGTGCAGTCCAATCGCTTTGTCTGGGTGGCGTTAGGAGTTGGGGCGATCGTCCTGGGTGGGTTGCTCTGGTTCATGTAGTAGCGGCGCAATGATTTTCTCACCATCTTCGCGTATGCTGAATGGTCGTAAGCTCTCGTTTCTACGCCTGAAATCCATGACGCGAACGACTGTTGCGGCTCGACACCAGACAACCCCTCGCCACTACGTACTGCTGCATCAGGTAGGGCGAAATCTGAAGTATGCGTTTGAGCGATCGCGCCATCTCTGGCTTATCCTCCTTGTCTCGCTGCTGCTGTCTGGCTGTGTGCGCTACGACGTGGGTGTGCGGTTTGACAGCCCCAATCGGGGAGAATTTACGCAGCACATTCAGCTCGAAGAACGACTGCAACGCTTTAGCGGTAGCACGGCTCAGCAGTGGTTGACGCTGATTGAGCAGCGAAGCCAGCGTTTGGGTGGACGAATCGATCGCTTGCCCAATCACGATCTGTTAGTGACGATTCCGTTCACGAGCAGTGGCGATCTCCAAACAAAATTCAACCAATTCTTCAGCCCGTTAGAAGAGAACAATGCAGCCACAGCCGCCATTACGCTTCCGCCGATCGCCTCCCGCTTTACTCTGTCTACCAGTAATTTACTGTTAGTCGAGCGAAACCATCTTCGCTACGAGTTAGATCTGCGATCGCTGGGTGTGCGGTCTTCTAGTGGTGGTTTGTTGCTTAGCCCTGCCTCTCTAATCGACCTGGAGTTTCGGCTACAGACTCCCTGGGGTGCTAAGAGCATTTCATCTGCCAACATCAATCAGCCAGCGATTTCGTCTGCAAAAACGCTGATTTGGCAGTTGCTTCCTGGCGAATTGAATCATCTGGAAGTCGTGTTTTGGCTGCCCAATCCTTTGGGCATTGGTACGCTGGCGATCGTCCTTTTCGTCCTCATAGGGCGCTTTTTGAAGTATCCCCGCTCAATAACAGCAGTGCCAGACGCTGTGTTGGATTGATCGAGGTAACGCAGTTGTATTGTGCGTGAGGTGTCAGCTATCAGCAAGAAGCTATCAGCTATCAGCCGTCAGCTAAGTAGGAAGGTTCAATTAAATATAAAATCTGCGTAGGATGGATATAGCCTTCGGCATTCAAGGAAAGCGAAGCGTAACCCATGCTGCTGAGGGTTTTGATGCGTTACGGCTATGCCTAACACATCCTACGTTTAATTTCACCCAGCTACTTATCAGCTTTTCGCTGACGGCTGACAGCTTTCTCAACCATGCGCTGATCGTTCAACCCACAGTTAGCGATCGACCCTACCGTTGATCGTTAAGGTAGGCGGCTTGCCAGCGTTGGGCACAAAGACAACAAGCGCTGCTTCACCTCTAGCGTTGGTATAACGAGTGCCTTCAGGTGTTTGCTCAGTTTTGACAGGACTGCCGATCACCCAAGTTCTACGAACACGTTTATCATAAACATTCATCTGCGTCTGCCCATCACGCACAAACACTCGCACCGCATTTCGCCGTCCCTGAAATGAGACAAGCGTTGTTTCGGCGTTACTTGTCGTAGTCAGGCGAGTAAATCGTAGTGGGGCTTCAAGACCCTGGCTATCAATCAGAAGGTAAGAACCTTCTAACCTGAACCGCTGAGCGTTCTGAAGCGCTTGAAAGTAGCGGTTTTCCTGGTTCATTACCGCAGGCGGACAGAGTTTTTTGGTCGAGGCGATCGCACTAACCGTCAAACGGTTACCCACCAGTTTCACTGGAGCATTGTAGCGATTGCAGCCTCCTTGCCCAGAAAGACGATCGCCACTGTCAAAACTGAGCGTCGTTTGCAGGTTATCGATCACACCGCTACCGCCCAAATCTTCCAGTAGCCATTCGGTATTTAATAGGTCGCTTGGTGTTGGCTGATTGATCGATGCGCCCGACTGAGCGATCGAACCTGCCTGCCATGCAACTGGCTGCGATGTTGCCAGAGCAGCAAACCCAACGAAGCTAACGCCCGTACCCAGTAATAACGCCAAAAGTTTTTTCATGCCCATTCCTCACAGATAGATTGGCTCTATAGCGGTTCCTGACCAAGTGAAGTACGGTTGCGAAGAGGCAGAGGACAGAGGGCACAAGCAAAGAGACTGACAGCTTTCTTTCTGCCTCCTGCCTTCTGCCTCCTGCCTTAAAACCTAAGAGCTTGTACCACACTCAAACGAGAACCGCTATACAATGCCTGTTGCTGATGTTCTAACGATAAGGGTTGGCGATCGCACATCAAGGCTCGTTTCAAAAACTGATCGGTTCATTCTCTGCTTTCGAGGGGTGGTGGCAAATGGCAACCGCAAAACAACAAGCGAGTTACAGTAAAGAGGCAGTGCTTAAGCCAAGCGGAACCCTTATGAGTAGCGCGATCGAGTGGACAGCGGCAGCAGAAGCTCGTTTGAAAGAAATTCCTTTTTTTGTGCGTCCCGCTGCACGTAAAAAAATTGAGACGTTTGCTCAAGAGTCCGGTGTCACACAAATCACAGTCGAAGTCTACGAGCAAGCAAAACAGCAATTTGGTTCTTAGAGGACGTTTTAAAAGTCCAGATGCTTGTAGCCTTGGCGACTGAAGTCGCGGCTACAGAGGCAAAACCTGCCGTTGCAGGTGATAAAACCCTTACTCTGCGGTCGTCCGCGCAGGCGGACTTTGTTGACGTAGTCGCGGTTTTAACCGCCAGACACTTTTCAAACAACCTCTTAGCCCCGTTCAAGGAATGGGAGTGAACGATTGATGTCGTTAATCGTGCCTCTGCTGGTTCTGACCCTCAGCCTTTTAGTGGTCAGGTTGTTAATCCTGCCATTTGACCTGCTGACAGGCTTTAGCTTACCAACCTGGTTCTACTTCATTGGGGCTGTAGCGTTATTCTCGTGGTGCTTAGGTGATTAGCATGTTGCTCCCATCGCTTGCCGAGAACTATCATCTTGCCAGGGTCACGATCGCTCCATCACCCATTTTTCAAGGGCAACTTTTAGAAAATGGTTACCACAACAGTCGATCGGGGCAGACTCTGAGGATGTCCACACAGCTAAACGCAGGCTTTTAAGGGAGTCTTTTTTAGCTGTGAACAACCATACGTGAACTAATTCAAGCGCTGCATAGTTACAATTCAATCTCAGGGACTGTAAAAAAATAATGTTGCGGACTTTAGCGATCAGCGGTCAGCAGTCAGCCCATGGTTTAAAGCTGATCGCTGATGGCTGCTTTGAAAATGTGCAGTTATTTTTTAACAAACTCTCAGTCAATGAGGGTGTAAACGGGCGTTCTAAGTAACTGAAGGCAGACCATGAAGGCAACCCCACTGGATGAGGAAGCAAGAAGGCTAGAGGCTCTGTACCAATATCAGATTCTGGATACGGCTCCCGAAGAAGCATTCGATGACCTGACCCAGTTAGCCGCACAAATCTGTGGCACGCCAATGGCAATGATGACGCTTGTTGCTGACGATCGCCAGTGGATGAAGTCAAGCGTCGGTCTGGTAATTGATGAAGTCGGGCTTCACGTTGGCTTTTGCCCACTTTGCGTTGAGCAGCGGGAGATTCTGATCATTGCCGATACAGCCGCTAACGCACAATTTGCCCCAAATGTGGTTGTCACAGGTGAACCACACGTCCGCTTCTATCTTGCTGCACCTCTGATTACACCGACGGGATGCGCGATCGGCACGATTTGTGTGATGGATCGCGTCCCCCGCGAACCGCAGCCGCAGCAGATTGAAGCGCTTCGTCGGCTCAGTCGCCAGGTGGTTAGCCAGTTAGAATTGCGACTTCATCTGGGCGCTTTGACCACTGCAATGGCTGAACGGCAGCAAGCAGAGGCGGCACTGCAACATAGCGAAGAACGGTTTCGGAGTGCCTTTAATTCCGCTGCGGTTGGCATGGCATTGGTTGGTCTCGATCGGCGTACACTCCAAGTCAATCGCGCGCTCTGCCACGCGTTTGGTTATTCCGAGTCAGAAATGCTCGACACAACCTTTCGAGAACTGTCTCATCCCGACGATCTGGATCTGAATCCTCCCCATCTGCAACGTCTGCTGGCAGGCGAGATTGAATCTTACCAGTTAGAGAAACGTTATATCCATAAATTAGGACGCACTGTATGGGCATTACTGAATAATTCTTTACTGCGAGACGCTGAGGGAAGACCGCTGTATTTTGTCTCGCAGTTCCAAGACATTACCCAGCGCAAGCTGACTGAACAAGCATTACAGCAGAGTGAAGCCCATTTCCGTGACTTGGTACAAAATATTCAGGCAGGCGTTGTCTTGCAAGGCTCGAAGGCTGAAGTGTTACTGATGAATCCAGCCGCCCTGACGATGTTGGGGTTGGAGGAATCCGAAATTTTAGGACTGTCATCGTTTGACGATCGCTGGCAAGTTGTGCATGAAGACGGCTCTCCCTTTCCTGGCGCAATGCATCCAGTACCTCAAGCGATCGCCACTCGCAAACCCATTAGCAACGTCATCATGGGCGTTCATCGTCCGAAATATGACGATCGAGTTTGGCTCTTAGTCCACGCAAATCCACAGCTCAACCCCGATGGCAGCATTCAGTATGTGCTTTGCACCTTCAGCGACATTAGCGATCGCAAACACATCGAAGAGACCCTCTCCAAGACCGAGAGCCGCAACCGGGCACTACTCAATGCGATCCCCGATTTGATGCTGCGTGTCAATCACGAGGGTGTTTACCTGGATATTAAAGCCGCAAAGTATTTTGATACCCTTCTGCCGCCTACTGAGATCGTTGGCAAACGGGAGGTGGATGTGTTGCCGCCAGATGTCGCTCAAAAGCGCCAGCATTGTCTCGCCGAGGCACTCCGCACAGGCGAACTCCAGTTTTGTGAATATGAGATTGCGCTCGCTGATGGGCTTCACTACGAAGAAGCCCGCATTGCCGTCAGTGGTGAAAATGAAGCGGTGATCATCGTCCGTGATGTCACTCAGCGCAAACTGGTAGAAGAAACGGTAGAAAGCCAGAATCACCGTGCTTACTTGCTCACAGCCATTACTCTCCGCATCCGCCAATCACTCAACCTGGATGATATTTTGGGCACAACGGTGGCTGAAGTCCGCCAATTTCTGCAAGCCGATCGCGTTCTAATCCACCGCTTTAAACCCGATTGGTCGGGTACGGTTGTCGTCGAATCAGTCGATTCCAACTGGTCACCAGCCATTGGGGCAGCCATTCGTGATACGTGCTTTATGGAGGGCGGCTGGCAAAAATACTACCGTGGTCGAACGGAGGCGATCGACGACATTGACCAGGCAACGCTTACGGATTGTCACCGCAACCTGCTGACTCAGTTTCAAGTGAGAGCTAACCTGGTCGTTCCCATCATTCAAGGCAGCGGTGCCACTGGCAAAGCAGAGCTTTGGGGTTTGCTCGTAGCCCATCAATGCTCTGCTCCTAGACAGTGGCGTGCCTTTGAAGTGGAATTTCTAACTCAACTGGCTGACCAGGTCGGTATTGCCCTTGCTCAGGCTCATCTGCTCTCACGCGAAACACAACAGCGTGAACAGCTTGCAGAGCGTAACCTGGCGCTAGAGCAAGCCCGTCATGAGGCGGAGCAGGCATCTCAGATGAAAAGCGTTTTCTTAGCAACCGTCAGCCACGAAATTCGTACACCCATGAACGGCGTATTGGGCATGGCTGGACTATTGAAAGACACTCCATTGAACCCCGAGCAGCGCGATTTTGTCGAAACCATTCAGACGAGTGGTGAAACTCTGCTGCACTTGATTAATCAAATTCTGGACTTCTCCAAGCTAGAAGCACGCGAAATGGAGCTGGAAATACTTGATTTTGACCTGAATCTCTGTGTTGAGGAAGTGGCAGATCTCCTGGCACCCGTTGCCCATGCCAAAAAGCTGGAGTTAGCCACACTGGTCTATCGCAATTTACCAACGCAGCTTCGGGGTGATGCTCATCGGCTGCGCCAAATTCTCACTAACCTGGTGGGTAATGCCATCAAGTTCACCAGCACTGGCGAAGTCGTTGTACAGGCATCGCTGGTTGCCGAGACGATCGCAACCGCTACCGTGATGTTCTCTGTCATTGACACTGGCATTGGTATTTCTGCCGCTGGTTTAGACCGACTCTTCAAGCCGTTTTCCCAGGTTGATGCGTCAACAACACGACGCTACGGAGGTACAGGTTTAGGGCTTGCCATTTCACGCCAATTGGTAGAGCTGATGGGCGGCGAGATTGGTGTTGCCAGCACGGTAGGAGAGGGATCACGGTTTTGGGTCACGCTAACGTTCGATCGCGCATCAAATCTGCTCTCAGCACCCGATCAGCAAGCGATCGCAGTGCCGCTCCAGCCGCTCCGCGTGTTGGTTGTAGACGACAACGCCACCAATCGTAAAATCGTGCGCTATCAAGTGTCTGCCTGGGGTATGCAGGTCGATGAAGCCGAAAACGCTGCGATCGCCCTTCAGTTGTTGCAGGAACAGGCAAAAACGGGCAGTCCTTACGATCTGGCGCTTTTGGATATGCAAATGCCAGAGATAGACGGTGAAGCGTTGGGTTGTCAAATTAAGGCAGACCCGCTGTTAGCAAAAACCAAGTTGATGATGATGACCTCTCTGAACCACCGGGGCAGTGGCAGTCAGCTTTTAGAACGAGGCTTTGCTGCTTATTTAGTGAAGCCAGTCAAACAGTCGCGCTTAATGGACTGCATCATGAAGACATTAATGGATGATCCATTGTTTGCAGCGTCTATCCAAGCGCTTCCTACCAATGAACGATCGTCATCCAAACTGGAGAATCAGGCTCTGGAGTCGATCGTCCATAGTGATTCCGCCGCGATCGTACCTCCTAATGGTGCGGCACCAGTACCACCATCCGCCCTCAAACTTCTGCTGGTTGAGGACAACGCGGTCAATCAGCGGGTGACGTTGAGCCAGCTTAAGTACTTAGGCTACACGGCTGATGTCGCATCCAACGGTGAAATCGCGTTAAAGATGATGACTCAGACGACCTACGACATTGTGCTGATGGACTGCCAAATGCCCGGATTGGACGGCTACGACACGACCCGCGAAATCCGTCGTCTGGAAGGGCAACCGCTGGACGAGCGACAGCAAACCATTATCATCGCTCTCACCGCCAATGCCATGAAAGAAGACCGAGAAAACTGCATTGCCGCAGGGATGGATGATTACTTGAGTAAACCGCTGCTCAAGGAGGCGTTAGCTGCCAAACTAACCGATTGGAGTCAGGTATTGCTTGCACGTAGCCAGCCATCAACCAGGCAGGACAGTCCTCTGTCAGCGAACAGAGCCTCTCAACCAGTCGTAGTGGAGCCAGAGGTTTTGATCGTTTCTGCTCCAGGTGTCAACGAAACAGATAATCCTGAAACAGTACCGCTGCTATCCAACGAGGCAATCGATCGCGCGTCACACTTTCTTCCATGCATCGACTGGAACCAACTCCATCAACTCTCAGACAACAATGAAGAGTTTGAACTTGAGCTATTACATGTGTTTGTTGAAGATGCTGGTGATCATCTTGTGGCGCTAGAAACCGCGATCGCTCAGCGTAATTTTCATGACCTTGAACAGGCGGCTCACCACATTAAAGGCGCGAGTGCTAATGTTGGCTTGGTTGCAATGTCTGCGATCGCCGATCAGATTGAACGGCAGGCGCGGCAGCACCAACTTCAAGACGCTCCTGAACAGCTCATTCAATTGCAACAAATACTGAACGAAGTGCGTCTCTTTTTAGCCACCATCTCTTTTTAGCCACCCATTGAGCCTCTTTAGCTATGCATTACAGATCATGTTTTCTTCTATACCTCAAGTTTTAGTCATTGATGATGATCGGACGATTCAGATTGTCCTAAAGAAAGTACTGCACGATCAGGGCTACGAGGTTACTGTGGCTAGTAACGGGCTAGAGGGTATTCAGCAAGCACAAATCATCCAGCCAGCCTTGATTATTTGCGATTGGCTGATGCCGCTAATGGATGGCTTAGATGTATGCCGTCAGATTAAAGCTGACCCAAACTTATCAACTGCTTTCTTTATCTTGCTTACCTCGCGTGGCGCGATCGAAGATCGGGTGCGTGGTTTAGATAATGGTGCTGACGACATTCTGACGAAACCATTTGAACTGACTGAATTGAAAGCACGCGTCCGCGCAGGCTTAAGACTGTATCAAGCGAGTCAAGACTTGAAGGCTCAAAAACAGTTGCTAGAGTCAGAGTTTCACGAAGCAGCAGAATATGTGCGATCGCTGTTGCCAAAACCGCTCAGCGGCAGCGTTACCATTGATTCACGCTTTTTGCCTTCCCAGCACCTTGGCGGCGATTGCTTTGATTATTACTGGCTTGACCCTGACTATTTAGCGATCTACTTATTGGACGTTTCTGGGCATGGTTTAGGCGCAGCGCTGCCATCAATTTCGGTGCTAAATATGCTTCGATCGCAGTCTATGGATGGGGTCAATTTCTATCAGCCCAGCCATGTTCTAACCGCTCTCAACGAAGCCTTTCAAATGGATAGCCAAAACGATAAATACTTTACGATCTGGTATGGTGTGTATAATCAGGCAAAACAGCAACTTATTTACTCAAGCGCAGGACATCCACCCGCTATCTTGCTGCAAGACACTGTTGACAAAGGCATTCAAACAACACTACTGAAAACGACGGGTATGCCAATTGGTTTGTTACCCGATGCGCGCTTTTTTGATCAACGGTACGACATTGATGCATCTAGCCTTCTTTATATTTTTAGTGATGGCGTTTATGATTTTTTTCGAGAAGATAGTCTTTGGAGTTTTGAGGCTTTTGCCGCTTTGCTGGTTGACGATCGAACCGCGATCGAGCAATTAGGCTTAGACTATATTCTGAATCACGTTCACACGCTGAACGCTAAAGCAGTTTTGGACGACGATCTGTCAATATTGCAGATTCGCTTCAATGCTACTTATCGTTAAGTTAAACAGTGAAGGCAGATCGGTTTGAACCAGCTAGATTTGGCAAAAGCGGCTTGCTGACTATTGGCGCGATCGCTGCTTCATCACACCACAAATGTTTCAGGGTTTGAACTGATGCACAGCCACCCGACTTCTACAAGGGCGCAGGCTTTGATGGCTAAGTTTTCATCAGCAGACGGTGATCTAAACCCCTTGTACGGAAGTCCTAAGGGTTATCTCAATCGGGATGAGACATGCTTGGCAAAGATACGTCTGTGCGTCTTCTAACTAGATTCATCTGTTAAGATCGGCACAGTTTTTATCAGCATGAGACTAGCAGCATTGACCGTTACATCGATTCAAGGCTTGGTCACATGAAAGGGTGGACTGATGAAAAATTATGCGAAATTCATATAAACATTGCGGGTATGTTGAGTTAGTAAGAGAATCTAGCAAGAGTATACAGACGAACAGTTGATTGCTAGTACTGATGACAGCTTATTTTTGGCTTGACGGGTGCCTGCTAAGCGGTCGGTTCGTCTACTGAGGAGTCTGGCTGTTTCACTGTGTTCAACTCTACTGTGTTTAAGATTGTGTTTAAGGTCATCACCACTATGCTTCTACCATTGGGCGTTCTTAGCCATGGCTAATGGTCTTTCCCTCAATTCAAAAAGCCGCCGGATTCACCTGGCGCTGACACAGCGATCGCAGCGATCGGTCATGCTGCTGCTGCTGCTCACAGGCTTGATCAGCGGTTGCCTTTTGCGTCTGATCCAGCTACAGCTTGTTCAGGGCGAGTATCACCGCCATCTCGTTGATAAAAATCGGATTTCGCTAGTCCCCTCGCCGTCTGATCGAGGCAACATTCTCGATCGCAACGGTAAGCTGATGGCTGCTAATCGGCTGGCGCGATCGGTGTATCTCTCACCGAGAGAACAATCCAAAGCTCAGTGGTCAGAGACCGCAACCAAACTGGGACAGATCCTCAACCTACCGCGTGAGGAAATTCTCGCTAAGTTAGAGCAAGTGGGATATCGCTCTCCAACCCCCGTTCGCATCAGTCGTGATTTAACCCTTCCTGCCTTTGTAGCGTTGGCTGAGAAGCACAATCAGTTTGCAGGGTTAGAAATCCGTGGCGAGTCAAACCGCTACTATCCAAATGCTGATCTGGCGGCTCATGTACTGGGCTATATCCGTGAGGCAACAGCAGAGGATTTGAAGCAAAATCCTGCTTACCCAATGGGTATGCTAGTGGGTCAGATGGGGCTTGAGCGCATTGCCAACACTACGCTTCAAGGGGTTTGGGGCGGACAACTGCTCGAAGTCAACGCGGCGGGACAGGTCGTCAAGTCGCTTGGCATGAAGCCATCACAATCTGGTGCGCCAATGCAGCTCACCCTTGATTTGGAACTACAGAAGACGGCTGAAAAAGCACTGGCAAAACGCCGTGGAGCCGTTGTGGTACTGGATGTAAGAACAGGTGAAGTGTTGGCACTGGCAAGCGGACCCACGTTTGATCCCAACCTCTTTACACGCCGCATTTCGCCAGCCGACTGGAAACAGCTACAGAGCCGCAATCAGCCATTCTTGAACCGCGCCCTGCAAGGTTATCCACCTGGCAGCACATTTAAGGTTGTAACTGCGGCGGCTGGTATCCAGTCGGGCAAGTTTTCGCCTGATTCAACCTTGGCGACCTTTGCAGCGCTCAACCTGGGTGGGCACTTGTTTCACGAACACGGCAGCGGCTACGGGGTGATTGGCTTTCGGGATGCGTTTGCTTATAGCAGCAACACCTTTTTTTACCAGGTTGGTCTAGCAGCGGGACCAGAAGAGATTTCTAAGTGGGCAAAACGGTTGGGGGTTGGCACGACAGACAATATGGGTCTGGAGGGTGGTAGCCGGGGATCAGTGCCTACACCTGCTGAGAAGGAAAAGCTGTACAAGGAACCCTGGTACGGTGGCGATACTGTAAGCATGTCGATCGGGCAAGGGTTAGTGCAAGTCACGCCGCTGGAAATGGCAGTGATGGTGTCCGCCATTGTCAATGGAGGCAAGCGCGTTAAACCCCACCTACAACTGGCAGAAAGCAACACACCGTCAATGCACCCCGTGGCAACTGGCTTAGACCCTGGCACGATCGCCATTATCAAAGCGGGAATGATTGCCGTAGTCCAATCAGGCACTGCTAGCCAGCTTAACAATGGCTCGATTCCGCTCACGGGTGGCAAAACGGGTACAGCGGAAGTTCCAGGTCAGCCCGATAACGCACTCTTTGTTGGGTTTGGACCAGTGAGCAAACCTCAAATTGCGGTGGCTGTCGTGGTAGAGAACGGCGGTTTTGGAGCAGTGTCGGCAGTGCCGATCGCCCATGAAATTTACAAAACCTACTTTAAAAGTCACCCAAAGCAGTGAGGCGATCGCTGAAGAAAATACACCGCAGAGTCGCGGAGTTCGCAGAGAAATTTCTCGGCACTTTCGGCATTGTTGTGCTGTTTGCTTGTAGAGCATCCGCAAAAAGCTGTTAAGCCATAACTTTTGCACTTTTTGCAATTCTTATCATTGCCTTAACTTTTCCCCAGGAAATCCACACTGTTTCCACAAGCTGTTTATCTCTTCTCCACACAAAATCCACAGGTTTTCCACAGGTTTACGAAAGTTTTCCACAGGCTCTACGGAGTAATCGGTCTTTGCCGCCGCGATCGATCAATTGGGGACGATCGGGTTCAGCGCGTGGAAAATGCCCAAGCTTCATGAAATTTTGTAACAAAAAAGCGCTTCAAACCACGATTCTCTCGTGAATCTTTTGATTGTCTAAAGTTGGGCGTAACATTTCGCAGCATTGACAAGACGGGGAGCGCGACTGCACAATGTGACGACCTGCTTGAAAGCGCGCTGACCGAATCGCTGGCAAATGCCCATCCTGTCTTGATTAGAGAGAGGTGGCATCAGCAAGGTCTAGCTTTGCGCTGCGTTTAGCTGTCTTAAAACGCTAGCTGTCAGGTGTACACCATTCACCCTGCCCATGTAAGGGAGAACCCAAAATTCTATGAATAGCACCGTTAGCCTGTTAGTCGAAGTTCCCGAAGTTCTGCACGATTCACTGAAGCACTATCTCGAAATCCGCCCTGATTGGGATCAAGACCGGGTGTTTGCCGCTGCCCTGTCACTGTTTCTGCTGCAAAACCGCAGCGTTGATTCTGTTCCCGAAAAGCAAAACCATCGTCAAGCCTCGCGTATCTACCTGGATGCCTTGTTTAAGCGTCCGATCGGGCAGAACAACTGAGAAGTCAGAAGTCAGAAATCAGAAGTGCTGAACGACGGCTGACACGTAACAAACAATCCACCTTCGTAGTGCCTTTCATTCAAAGCGAACAGTATGGCTTACCAAATTTCAGCGACGAAGCTTCAGGCGTACAACCGCTGCCCCTATGCCTACTATCTCCGCTATGAACGAAAGCTAACCACGAATGAGTTTTTTGGGTCAGCCTCACTAGGTGTTGCGCTGCACCAGGCGCTTGCCCAATGCCATCGAGATTGGCATTATGAACAACCCCTGCCAGATTTACGTTGGGTGCATCACTGTTGGCGGCAGCATTCTACCGAATTGAGTGCTAGTCAGGTCATGGAAGGATTTGAAATCCTGGAAAACTACTACTACCGTTTCATCGCCAGCGAGGTGGCACTGACGCAACCCCTGGCGGTGGAAGGTAGGATTCAAGGCTTTTTGCAGGTTGAAAATTTGGAGTTTTTGATTACTGGACGCTACGATCGCCTCGACTTTCTCTCAGATGGCTTGGAGTTGATTGACTACAAATCGAGCCGCGAGGTAAAGCTACCTGACGCTACCGAAATTGATGTGCAGATTGGGTTATATTACCTGGCGCTAGAGCAAACGTACCAGCAAAGTTTGAAATATCTCAGCCTGCTCTTTCTTCGTACAGGTGAAAAAATTCGCTTTGAGGCAACGCCAGCCCACAGACAGCGAGTTGAAACGATGGTGAGCGATCTGGCAGTGCGGCTACGCTACGATCGCGGCTGGGAACCACAACCCGGACGACAGTGCGATCGCTGCACCTTTGCCCGTTACTGTTCAGCCGTCAGTGCAAGTCCTGTACCATTGCCTGAAAGCAGCGCCAAATCACAGCTTCAACTCGCATTGAATTTGTAAGGGCTGACGAAAAAATAAATATACTGGGATTGGCGGTCAGCAGTCAGCAGTCAACGTTCAGCGGTCAGAGAAAAGCTGATAGCTGATAGCTGATAGCTGATAGCTGATAGCTGATAGCTGATAGCTGATAGCTAATAGCTGATAGCTGATAGCTGA
>NZ_JCACKI010000051.1:0-2900 GCF_059505325.1 Tildeniella sp. | reverse complement strand
TAGCTGATAGCTGATAGCTGATAGCTGATAGCTGATAGCTGATAGCTGATAGCTACATAATCCAGCCAAGCTTCTGCGCCAGAAAGCCGATCGCACCGCCTGCAAGAACCAACCAGACAGAGTTGATTTTGAACCGCAATACGACGATCGCGCTCACCAACGCGACTCCTACTGTGAGCCAATCCACCAGTGCTTCGCGTGTCAGGGTATAGGTGACGACTGCCATCAAGCCGAGAGAGGCGGCATTTACGCCATCCAAGAAGCCACTTGTCCAAGGCGACGATCGGAGTTTGGTTGCCCAGGGATTGACGATCGCCACGAATACAAAGGCAGGCAGAAAGATGCCGATCGTCCCCGCGATCGCGCCTGCATTGCCCGCTATCAGGTAGCCAATAAAGGTTGCAGTGGTGAAGACAGGACCGGGCGTGAGCTGCCCGATCGCCACTGCATCCAACAACTGTTGGGACGTGAGCCAGTGCGTCCGTTCCACCAGATCGCGTTGTAAAAAGGCAAGCAGCACATAACCGCTGCCATACAGCACCGAACCAATCTTGAGAAAAACCAGAAACACCTGTAGCCAGGTCGCCTTGCCAACGGCAGCAGTGGTTACACTCACCTGCGACAGGATGATAGGGAACGGCAACAGCGCAGTAACGCCCGTATTGCCACGTTGCAGCTTAAACAGCATGACACCCAGCCCTGCCAGCAGCAGCAGCACCAGCTCATTTACATGCAAGAAGAAGGCGATGATCACGGCTGCGCCCGCGATCGCGGTAGGCACGTCCTTAATGGCAGTCTTACCCAGCTTCCACAGTGCTTGAACCACGATCGCAATGATGACGGGCTTCACGCCATACAGCAGCCAGCCCACTTCAGGGATGGTCTGAAAGCGGACGTAAACGGCTGCTAGTGCCCACACAATGAGCATGGCAGGCAAAATGAAGCACGCTCCAGCGATGATCAGCCCCTTCCAGCCAGCGCGATCGTAGCCAATATGTATCGCCAGTTCGGTCGAGTTAGGACCCGGAATCAGGTTTGTGATCCCCAGCAAATCCAGCAGTTTTTCCCGGCTCAGCCACTGCCGACGCTTCACGCACTCGTCATCCATCATGGCAATGTGGGCAGCGGGACCACCAAACGCGATCGTCCCTAGCTTGAGAAAGACGATCGCTAGCTCGCTCAACCGCTGTTGCTTTTGGGCGGCATTAAGCTGCTTGTACGGCGTGTTCGCTGCTTCAATCGGCATACTGTCTTGAGACTCAGCCATAAAAATCTCCCTTCGCTGCCTGCACCTCAACTCACCCTAAAAAGACTGTGAGTCAGCGGGAACCCTTGCCGTGCTCCCCTATCCTGAAAAATGTTAACGCGGCATCCATCTACTAGGAGGTTCTTATGATCACCTACGAGATGATTACAACCGCCCAGGCATTGCTTACAAAAGCATCACTGCAAGCGCCTGAAACCGCATCAGGTCTGTACACGGATCAATTCACGTTGCTGCCGATCGACACTTTTGCCTAAAGGAAAGCAGCCGTCAAGCAGTAGAAGCCGCCGCCATAAGGCTCCGAGCTTCAAGCGCGATGCTCTGAGGTTCACGCGCGATATTCTGGGGTTCGCGCACGATGCTTTGAGGATGGACGGTGATACTTTGAGGTTCACGCACGATGCTCAGAGCATGGACGACGATACTCTGAGGTTCAAGCGCGATGCTCTGAGGTTCACGCGCGATGTTCCGAGCATGGACGACGATACTTTGAGGTTGAGCGATGATGCTCCGGAGGTTCGGCGAGGATACTCTGAGGTTCACGCACGATGTTCCGAGGTTCACGCGCGATGTTCCGAGGTTCACGCGCGATGTTCCGAGCATGGACGACGATGTTCTGAGGTTCACGCGCGATGCTCTGAGCATGGACGACGATGTTCTGAGGTTCACGCACGATATTCTGAGGTTCGCGCACGATGCTCGGAGCATGGACGACAATGTTCTGAAATTAAACCGCCAGCGCGCTCACCGTGATTACTCTGACGTTCTGGCGCTTGTTCGGTATTCACCCCTCAAACCTACTGGTTACAGTTACAGCGAGAAGTGTCAGAATGGTTTGAAACGGATATCAAACTAGCACATGGTCTTTAACCCTGATAGCGCGAACTTCCTCGGTGCCGATGTTGAAGAAAACGACTCGAATGAACTGCTGAACTACCTTCAGCATCAGCCCCCTGAAATACTCGCTCAGGTGGCAAAGTTAGTGACCCCAGACGTAAAGCAAATCATTTCGCATAACGTGCAGGGGCTGGTAGGAATGCTGCCATCCGAAGCCTTTAATGTCAAAATCACCACCGATCGCGACAATCTCGCGGGTCTGTTAGCCTCTGCCATGATGACAGGCTACTTTCTTCGCCAGATGGAGCAGCGGATGGAGATGGAAGATTTGCTGGCAGGCTCTCTCTCGCTGCCACCAGACCAGCCCGATCGCTCATAGCCTTTTACCTTAGATCCCGTGCCACTACATCCAGCCATTCCCAGTCGTCTGCAAACCCCACACAGCGGCTACCACTGGGACGGCAGCGATCGGCGTTTCTTTGAAGGCTGGTACTATCGCGTCACGCTGCCCGATTGCGGTCAAACGTTTGCGTTTATGTACTCGATCGAAGACCCGATCGGTGGCAAACCCCACAGTGGCGGAGCCGCCCAAATCCTCGGACCCAACGACGAATATCTCTGCCGCACCTTTCCCGATGTGCATACCTTCTGGGCGTGGAAACATGCGTTAGGGCTTGGACATTGGGGGAAGGTTGGAGAGGGGAGAGCGGTCAGCGGTCAGCGGTCAGCGGTCAGCGGTCAGCGGTCAGCGGTCAGCGGTCAGCAGTCAGCAGTCAGCGGTCAGCGGTCAGCGGTCAGC
>NZ_JCACKI010000050.1:319658-343818 GCF_059505325.1 Tildeniella sp. | reverse complement strand
CCCTGGGGAGAAGGGTTGGGGATGAGGGAAAATCATACCTGTATTCAGCAACGCCCACAAAATATTCTTCTACCTTACTCGCTATCACCACCACCGATCTGATCAAGTTTCTGCAAAATCTCTGGAGCCAGCTTTGCCCGGTCTTGTGCCGCGATCGTCGGTATTGGTTGAGGCGTAGAGTTAGCCGATGCTGGAAGATTTGCACTGGCAACCGCTACCGCAGGGGCAGGCAATACCTGTTGCCAATTCACGTTGTTTTGAGGATCAACCGTGACAATAATGGTTTCTGGCTGCTTCGGATCGATCGCTTTTTTCCCAGCAGCCTTCTGAGTTTGAACGGCTTTTCTTGAAGCTTTAGCAACTTTACACTCAAAGCGATCGCCTGGTTTCACCGATCGATAACCTTTGCCACAATCAATGCTTAAGAACTGTCCTTGCTGTTGAATGGTTTGTTGAAACAATGATTCCAATTGAGTCAGATTTAAGAGTCCCTTCGCGCTCGGTATCTCCCATGTGGTCGTGCCGTTCGCATCGCTTTGCTTAACTGGAATTGCCAATGTATCGCCAGAATCAAGTGTTCCCACACAATCAAAACCCTGACCCGCAGCTAAGGCAACCTTCTTTGGACAGGATACTGTTTTGAGCGAAACCCCACCCTGCCGAATGACCATTTGTTGAATGTCACCTTCTAGCTTTGCCGTATCCAGGGTCTTTGAACAAGCAGATAACGCGATCGTGCTTACTCCGACTATCACACGGTTCCAAACGGAGCGAGGCTTCCACTTCTGATTCATTGCAGCTTTCATCACAAGCGGTAGGGCGATCGATTTAAGCATCTCGATAATTAGGGTTCCAACGCAGCCAGGAACGTTCCAAAGCTCTAGCAATTGCATCTGCCAATTTTCCGAAGAGGGCGTACAGCACGATCGCCAGAACAACCACATCGGTTTGCATAAACTCGCGTGCGTTCGTTGCCATGTACCCAATGCCAGAATCGGCTGCGATCGTCTCGGCTACGATCAGCGTTAACCACATGATGCCTAGAGAAAAGCGGACACCAATGAGAATGGATGACATGGCACCCGGAAGAATGATCCTGCGGAACAACTGCCAGCGAGTCAAACCATACACCTGACCCATTTCAATTAGTCCTGGATCAACATTCCGAATCCCATGAAAGGTATTCAAATAAATGGGAAACATGACACCCAGCGAGATCAGAAACAAGCGTGCTTCATCACCAATACCAAACCACAGAATTACCAGCGGTAAGAGCGCCAGGTTGGGAATGGTTCGCAACATTTGAAGCGTCGTATCAAACACGGTTTCGGACAGACGGGAGAGTCCATTAAATAGCCCTAAAATAAATCCAATGCTGCCACCGACAATGAAGCCGCTCACAGCACGCAGGGAACTGATACCAATATTGACAAACAGTTCACCCGTTTTGGCTAGATTAATTGCTGCGGTGACAACACTCAAGGGTGAAGGTAGAACTTGAGTTGGGATCAACCCAAAGACTGAAAGCAATTGCCAGAGCACGAGTACGCCAACCGGAAATGCCCAGGGCAGAAAGGTTCTGACACTAGGATTGCTTAGGTCAATCAGCGGTCGTGCCCGACGATGACGGCTCAAATTTGCTTTAACTCCGAGTGTACTCATCAATTTAAATCTCCTAAATACTCTTAAACTGAATATTCATGAGCGATCGCCAAAGCATTTGCCTGATTGCTTTCCTTCAACATGACTCGCTGCAAAATGGTTTCAACTGTTTGAGCGAAGATGGCACGACCCCGTTGTCTGGGACGTGGCAGCTTTACTGGCACATTCAGTGCAATTTGACCATGTTCAATCAAAATGACGCGATCGGCTAACACAACGGCTTCTTCGACATCATGAGTAATCAGCAGTGACGTAAATTGTTTTTCCTGCCATAGTTCTTCCAGCAGTTGTTGCATTTCAATGCGAGTTAACGCATCCAGTGCTCCTAGCGGTTCATCTAATAGTAATAAACGGGGCTGACTCGCAAGTGCCCTTGCCAAAGCAATCCGCTGGCGCTGCCCTCCGGAGAGAACAGCGGGCCAGTCGGCTGCCTTTTCTGCTAAACCTACAGAATTTAGAACCTGCAACGCCATAGGGCGGTTTCCAGTTGAGCCGAATAAGCCCAGTTCAACATTCGCCAGCACCGATTCCCAGGGCAGGAGTCGAGCATCCTGAAACATCATCCGGACGGTGGGGTTGGGGCGCTGCGTCAGTTGACCATTGAGGAAAACACCGCCTGCACTCGGTGTTTCCAGGTCAGCAATGAGACGTAGCAGGGTACTTTTGCCACACCCACTGCGACCGACGATCGCAACAAATTCTCCTGGCATCACCTCCAAATTGAGTTTTTGCAAAACAACATTTGTCCCAAAGGACTTTTCCAACCCTTCAACAACCAGATGAGTTCCACGAATTTCAGATTCCATACACCAAGACCTCTAGTGACAATCCCTACAAAACCGAAGACATCTACAATCGATAGGCAGCAGGGAAACAAGTAAGTAAATGAGTATAATTAAATAAAAAACAGCTTCGAGACTAAAGGGTAGATCCCGCCCTAAACTCCTTTTTAGAATTAATTATGGCTACTTACTTACAGCCTGAGATGCTAACAGTAAAACCGACTTGTTGACATTCAGGCATTCAGCTCTATAAATGCGAACTTGAGTGCATTTATAGATTTTTTCATACAACAATTGCTCTGCTGTATGTTGTCGCTCAGTTTCACATGTAGTTAATATAATTACAAGTACTATTTATACAAAACTCAGAATAACGAATAAAAATATTTGTTAAACACTCTAACGAGTGTTGTTGAACTGTCTACTACTGTCTATTAATTGCAAAATCAGCTCTCGGAGCAAAGAGCTAAAGCCCTCTATAGTAGGAAATGCGTAAGAGAAAAATTTCGCAAAAATCTAGATTCAAGTGATATGAATTCCTCATGCTCATAAAGGCTTGACATGAAGCCTCTCATAATCATTAAGAGTAGATTAACTATTAATGCAGAAGGTATTTAAATCACATTTTCCTAGTATTTTGAGTGACAAGCACCTGCTGTTGAGTTAATGTAACCTGGTTAGATCATCATTTCTTTAGGCAAAGCTAAGAGATAATAATCTAAATGCTTTGTCTCTATAAAAAACTCGTTTGAGTGTATACGTTTATGCCGCAAAAGCTAGAAGCCAAAAACTGTAATTATTAGAACCTACGCAAACCTCCGAGGTTTTGACCAGCAGTTAAGCAGTGACCAATGTAGCCACTTAAACCTCCGAGGTTTTGGTCAAAGTGCATAAGCCCTGATCATTTGACTCCTGGCTTCTGGCTTCTAAGTAGGTGAATATAATTAAACGTAGGATGAGTTAGGCGCAGCCGTAACGCATCAAACCTCTAAGCAGCATGGGTTACGCTATCGCTAGCCCATCCTACGATGGTTATTTTAATTCCACCGAGCTACTTAGTTTTTCCTGGAGCTACAGTTCATTCTTTAAGAATAGTTGTCTCCAAAGCCTACGTTTGAACTGCACCAACTGCGACAGGTTGAATGGCAAGCCGCGCGTAACGCTCCAGATAGAAACTGACTGGATTCTCAATCGACCGAATAGAAGGACGATCGCGCAACCCGATCAACCACTGCTGCAAACGAGTAGCCTCTGCTGGGAGCGTAAATTGGCGCAGGGATCCTAGCGTGGGCAAGCGTTCAAACCAGGGGTAAAAGGTGAGATCCACTAGCGTCAACTGCTCACCGAACCAATAGGGTTCTTCACTCGACCATTTGCCCAATGCTTCCGACTCAATATAGAGCAACGCTTCGGTTAACTCCTGCCGTCCCTGCTGCTGTTCTGTCTCATCTTTGCCGCGCAACAATTTACCAAACGCACTGGTAAACCGAGTGTTCGCGTAGTCAATCCAGAGGCGCGCGATCGCCCGCTTGCCGGGATCAGATGGCAACAACGGTGGTTCTGGAAACACCTCATTCAGATACTCGTTGATGATGGCAGATTCATAGATTTCGGTAGCACCATGTTTGATTGCAGGCACCTTACCGTAACGAGAAATCTGCGAAAACCATTCTGGCTTATTTTGCAGGTCAATTTCTATCAACTCGAAGGGAATATTCTTTTCCAGGAGCACCAAGCGAGTTCGGTGAGCATATGGGCAGGCGTTGGCGCTGTAAATTTGAATAGTTGTCATGTAGGTATACGGTTATTGGTTGTTGGTGGTTAGTGATGAGCTAATGAGCATTTAAGTTGCAGAGTCGATCGCCTGAGAAGGCATAAGGATGGTGCAAATTTGAATGCCGATCAGCTTATCAATGATCGAGAACCTTTTTCCATTGCTACCTTCTGCCTTCTGCCTCCTGACCGCTTCAAGGTGCAGGATTGGGATAACGGGCATTGATTGCCTCAATTTCTGCCAGGATGGTTTCATCGAGGTTAACTTGAGTGCTGTCCAGATTCTCGCGTAGTTGCTCTAAGGTCGTTGCACCGATGATGGTACTGGTGACAAACCAACGACTGCGAACGAATGCCAGAGCTAACACGGCTGGTTTGATGTTATGAGCACGAGCAATTTCCACATAGGCGACAACGGCTGCTTCCACGTTGGGTTTGCGGTAGCGTCCACCAAAGCCTTCAAACAGGGTCAAACGGGTTTTGTCAGGAGTGTCATTGACGTATTTACCAGAAAGCAGCCCGAAGGCAAGTGGACTGTATGCCAGTAGTCCAACCTTTTCTCGATAGGAAGCTTCTGCCAGGGCAGAATCAAAAACACGATTGATCAGGCTGTAGGCATTTTGGATGGAAACCACTTTAGGTAGTCCAAGTTGGCTTGCCGCATGACTGAATGCTGAGACACCCCAGGGCGTTTCGTTGCTCAATCCTAAAGCGCGAATTTTGCCAGCCTGGATTAAATCGCCAAAAATGGTGAGTTGTTCAGCGATCGACACCGTTTCTCGTTCTTTACTAGGATCAAAAATTGTCTCGCCAAATTGGGGTGCAGAGCGATCGGTCCAGTGGATTTGATATAGATCAATGTAATCCGTTTGCAACCGTCTGAGGCTGTCGTTGACTGCCTGTTCAATGTTTTTGCGATCAATGGCTTGTTTCCCACCGCGTAACCAATGGAAATTGCGTCCTGGTCCGGCAATCTTGGTCGCCACAATCAATTTGTTTCGTTGCTGGCGAGTCAGCCATGCGCCGATATAAGTTTCAGTCAACCCCTGAGTGTTTTCCTGGACTGGTACCGGATACATTTCGGCGGCATCAATAAAGTTGACCCCTTCAGCAATGGCATAATCCAGTTGTTGATGTGCCTCAGTGATGGTGTTTTGCTGCCCGTAGGTCATAGTACCGAGGCAAATTTCCGAAACATGGAGATCACTGGTTCCCAATGGGTTGTATTTCATAAATGTGTCTAGAAGAGTGTGTCCAATGAGGGTTCATAAACCGGGTTTCTCTACCAAAGATTGAGGGTTTTACGCCTCCATTTGCTCAAGAAACCCGGTTTCTGCTAGCGCAAGGCAAAGCCCAGTTTGTTGAGTATTTCTCGTAGATTGGCGCGGTTGCGGAGTGCCTCTGCGGTGGCAATGCGATCGCTAGAATGCTGCGACCAATCGCCTTCAACCGTCATCTTTTGCTTCGTATAGAATGCTTTCATGATGTCGTTGTATTCGGCGATCGCAGGCAATTGTGCGTCAAGGCTGTATTGTTCTTGATGCAGCACTGCCGTCTGTGACAAGCGTGGTTTGATCGCGGCTGGTTTGGCAGGATCGGCATAACCTACGCACAAGCCGAACACGGCAAAGACATGAGGCGGTAAGCCTAACTCAGCTGCTACCGCGTCGGGACGATTTCGCATAGCTCCGATGTAGACGGTTCCCAAGCCAAGAGACTCGGCGGCGATCGCGGCGTTCTGTGCCGCTAGGCTGGCATCGATCGCCGCTGTTAGAAATGTTTCCAGGTACTCCAGTCCTGCATGGGGCAATTCTCGTTGCTCAGTTACCTGCTTCAATCGCGCCAGGTCTGCCAACCACACTAGAAAGAGGGGAGCCTGCCGAATGTGTGCCTGCCCGTTTGCCAGTTGTGAGAGTCGCTCCTTGCGTGCCGGATCTTCCACTGCCACTACGCTCCAGGTTTGGAGATTGGAGGAGGTAGACGCAGATTGAGCCGCCGCAACGAGCAATTCCAACGTGCCAGATGGCAGCGGCTTGGAGAGGTAAGCCCGGATCGAGCGATGGGAAAGGAGTGTCGTCAGACTCGTATTCCAGGCATGGTTGAACACAACATCAAACGCTGTGCCATAGCGATCGTGCAGCAGCGTTGTTTGTGTAATGGAATCTTTTGTTAGTGTCATAGGACGATCGGGTGTTGAAGTCTGATTGATTACAGTGCCACCAGTTCTCGCGTTGCTTCTACCTGAGGGACGATCAGTGCTGTCTTGACTTAGACCTGAGCCGCTCATGTTCCGGCAGTCCTACCACCAATCACCAGAACATCGGTAGTCAGGGTGCGATTGGCGATCGAGTGACTCATTAGCAATAACTCCTGATTCAATACGAAATTGAATAAAAAAATCTGATCTCCAACCGCCTGGAAATGTCAGAAAGCTTGATTGACTGACAAAACCCCAAACCACTGATGCTTCCGTAGGTTGGGTAAGGCCGTTCCGGCATACCAGAAAAGCGTCAGCGTAACCCAACAAAACCGCTGCTTGCGTTGGGTTTCAGGTTGTTCAACCCAACCTATAAAAAAGATTTGTCAGTCAATCAGATCAGAAAGCTTAAAGATGTTGGCTATCGCTACCGAAAATTGTCAGCCTAAAATTCTGGATTGCACTAAAGATTTAACCGACGGAAGCCTGATTAAGGCTGGAGAAACCGTGTACAGTCACCTCGCTTGTGACTGCACACAGGAGACAAGGCTACATTAAACCGACTGAGCAAATTAAACCTGTATATCGATCGATTTACCGTAGATTAACCCGAAGTATGGCACAGATGCTTTGAAAACTCAAGTCTATTTGGCAAGCAAATGATGTGTAATCCACATAGTTAGACTATCTAACTATATGATGGTAGTCTATGAAGTAGTCTCATCGAAGGAGGAACCGGATTGAGTAGATGGATTGGAGGCAGCGGGCGATCGCTCCCACCCTCGTACCAGGACGCTAACGGCAGCGATGCCATCCTGGAAACCCACAATCTCACCCGTCAATTTGGCACGTTGACGGCTGTCGATCATCTGAACATTGCCGTCGCTCCTGGTGAGGTGTTTGGCTTACTGGGTCCCAACGGAGCAGGCAAAAGTACCGTGATCAAGATGCTGACCACCTTGCTGCCGACCAGTGCGGGGAGTGCGACGATCGCGGGCTTAGATGTGACTCGACAAGCAGCGGCTGTCCGACGCTTGATTGGCTACGTGCCCCAGGCACTTTCTGCTGATGGCACACTGACGGGTTTTGAAAACCTATTGATCTTCGCCAAACTCTATGACATTCCTGCCACGCAACGGCGACAACGGATTCATGATGTCCTGGCATTCATGGGCTTAGAAGAGGCGGCTCACCGGATCGTTCGCACCTATTCGGGAGGGATGATTCGGCGGCTGGAAGTGGCGCAGTCCATGCTGCACCGTCCCCAACTGTTGTTTCTGGATGAGCCGACGGTAGGGCTTGATCCGTTGGCGCGGGTTTCCGTCTGGGCACTGGTAAAGCAGCTTTGTGAGTCTTACGGCACGACGATCGTCCTTACCACTCACTTTCTTGAAGAAGCCGACCACCTGTGTCAGCGGGTTGCCATCATGCATGGCGGCAAGGTGATTGTGACGGGCACACCGACGGCTTTGAAGGCAGACCTCGACAAAGACAATGCCACGCTGGATGACGTTTTCATCCACTACACTGGCGATCAACTCACTTCAGGAGTGAACTATTGTGAGACTGCAAGAACCCGGCGGACGGCTCAACGGTTGGGCTGATCCGTCACTCGACGATAAAAGAAACTGGTTGGACGCGATCGCCGAACTGGTTCGCAAAACGCTGGTCATCACTGAATTGGAAGTACGAAAACTGCGCCATGACCCCAGTGATCTCTTCCTGCGAGCGGCGCAACCAACCCTCTGGCTGCTGATCTTTGGTCAGGTCTTCACCCGTCTACGAGGCATTCCCACTGGAAATCTGCCCTACCTGGACTTTATGGCGGCTGGGATTCTGGCGCAAAGTGTCCTGTTTGTGGCAATTTTTAATGGCGGTATGTCGATCATTTGGGAACGGGATTTGGGCATTGTCCAGAAGTTTCTGGTCAGTCCGACTCCTCGTGCGGCAATGGTGCTGGGAAAGGCTCTGGCATCAGGCATTCGCAGTTTGTCCCAGGTTTTTATTATTTACATCCTGTGCTTGCTACTGGGGGTGAAGCTGAACCTGCATCCTGTGGCGATCGCGGGAGTCATTCTGATTGTGCTGCTGGGAGCCGCCTGTTTTACCATCTTCTCGTTGATCATTGCTTGCGTGGTCAAATCGCGGGAGCGGTTTAACGGCTTCGGTCAACTCATGACTATGCCCCTGTTTTTTGCCAGCAATGCCATCTATCCTCTTGCGCTCATGCCCCCCTGGTTGCAGGTGCTTTCTCACCTCAATCCCCTCACCTATCAGGTAGATGCCTTGCGGGGCGTAATGCTGGCAAACAGTACGCCCGTCTACGGCTTCGGGCTGGATTGCGCGGTGTTGCTGCTTGCAGTAACCGTACTGACGGTAATCTGTACGCGGCTGTATCCGAATGTGGGGAGGTAGCGAGGGAGCAGGGACAGAGGAGACAGGGGAGGCAGGGGAGAAGGCAGAGAAGTGATTGGTTTTTAGTTTTTAGTTTTTAGAAGGAATCAGGAACGGCTCATGCACTCATAACTAACAACTAACAACTGTTGTAACTCAAAACTCTCCCCTCCCCTCCCCAGTTCTACGAAAATAGATGTGATTACGGCTACAGTAGAGTAGTGGCTTCATTGTCCTCCTCTTCATTGCTGGAACCGCTGTCAGTCTATGGGATCGCGTAAAACTACCCGGAAAAAGGTGTCAGAAAATTGTGCTGCCAGAGTCATGGAAACCGTGCCGATGGTCATGCGCTTTATCCGGGCAGATATGCGAATACGGGGGACGTATGAAGAACTGACAGTCCCCCAGTTTCGCACGCTGGCATTCCTCGATCGTAATCCTGGTGCCTCTCTCTCCGAGCTTGCCGAACATCTGGGTGTCACACGGGCGACAGCATCTGCGAATACAGAACGACTGGTACAACGGCAATTTGTCGATCGCTGCGATCATCCAGAAGAACGCCGCCGCGTTGTGTTGAAGCTGACTGACGCGGGACTCGAACACCTCCAAAGCAATCGGGCACAGACCCGCAAATATATCACCGACTTACTAGGTTCCTTGACGGATGAGCAGATTGTTCAGATTGATGAAAGCTTGACCCTACTCAAGCAAGTGTTTGAACAACAGCCTGGAACGAGGTAAGCGGTTTCAATACTTATGTGGATGGTGGCGATACGTGTTTGCATTTCCATTTCAGGTACGACTCCACAGAAGGGAAATACTGCACAAGCCCATCCAGTCCTTCCGGTCTGCCCTTGAAATAGCCATCCATATAAATGGAACTTTCCCTTCTGGGCAATAAGCCAGCATCGCGATCGCGTTGCCCCTGTTGATAGTGTTGGTTTCTTAAAGACTCCAGCATAGGACGCACCAGATTGTAGTAAGGCGAATATGTAACTGCTACTACGGTAGCTATTCCGCTTCATAACAGCAAATAGTCTTTCTTTTCCAATCAATCAATTCAGGTAATCGAAAGTGGTTGCAATGATGCCTCTCTAGCTTGTGGTGATCGATCTCTCGAAGAAACTATGACTGCTACAATCTTGTTTGATTTTCATAGAATTTACGCAAACCTCGGAGGTTGGAACCAAAAATCAAGCATATTGACCAAAATATTGGCTTCAACCTCTGAGGTTTTGGTCAATATGCGTAAGTCCTGTTCCATAGAACGCTTCAAGAACTGCAAGCCCACGGCGCAGAGTGGATATTTCTGGCAAAACCCGGTGCCTTCATTCCCTGGACACGAGGTAATCGAGGCGACATTATCTATTCCGATATCGCCCGAAAAAACTTGAAAGCGGCTAATTTTGCGGAAGTGGATTTTCGCCTGACGGTAACGGGTGACATGGGGGTTGGGTTACACCAGTATTTGGGTGAATCGGCTCCGTTACCCGCCAACGAAACCTTATTTGTTTTTTCTGGTACACCCGATCGTGCCGTGGAGCCTTGAGGCAACCTGAAATCACGCGACAGTAACGATACAGATATCGCCCCGCAAAACTTTTACAGCGACCAGTATGACATTTACACAAGGTTGCCTGGTCTTTCTCGCTTCTCTCTCCAGTGGAGCCTTAAATTCGGTAGCGGGAGGCGGAGGTTTAATCATGTTTCCAGCACTGCTCCTTATGGGAATGCCACCCGTGATTGCCAATGCAACCAGTACGGTTGCTGCATTACCAGGGTTAGTCGCTGGCATAAGAGCTTACCAGCCAGATTTGCGAAATATTAGGCGATTGTGCGTAGTAGGCAATCTGGTCTTGAATGATCTGCTGCTCATTCCATTCACTCATATACCAATGCAAATTTGAAGTACAACAGAACTTCATCCTTTCCGGTGAACAGGCGCGTTTAAGAAACCGGGTTTCTCAAGCAAAGATTCAGGGTTTCACGCCTTTATTTTTCGCAAGAAACCCGGTTTCTGGTCTGGTGCAAGAAGTTAACTCAAGGCGTAGGCAGCCACCTTGTCAGGTGGTAAAACCGTATCACGAATGCTGATTTTCTTAGGAATGAGCTTCAAATCATAATAGGCATCAGCAACTTTTTGCTGTTCCGTCAACAAATCATCTGTGACGGGCTGCAACCCAAACTGTCGGCGTTGCGTGGCTTTTTTGACGGCTGCTGCATCCAGCTTTAGCGCATCGACCAGCACAGATGCGACTTCATCCCGGTTTTGGGCTGACCAGCTTTCTAAATTACGCACTTCTTCCAAAATTGCTTTCAAAAGTTTGGGTCGTTCGGTGGTGAATTTGCGCGAGGTAATGTAGTAACCACCAATCTTGTTCAAGCCTTCGCCATCGGCAACGACGCGAGATTTAATCCCGGTTTCGCCAGCAGCATAGAACGGGTCCCAAATCACCCAGGCATCAGCATTTCCCTGCACGAAGGCTGCACGAGCATCCGCAGGTGGAAGATAGATTGGCTGAATGTCGCTATACTTCAAGCCTGCTTTCTCGAGCAGTTGCACAATTAGATAGTTGGCGCTTGATCCTTTCGCAAAAGTAACTTTTTTACCCTTCAAATCTGCCACTGCTTTAATCGGTGAATCCTCGCGTACCAGAACACCTGATCCCTTTGGATTGGGCGCGATCGCGGCGGCATACACCAAATCGCCTCCCGCAGCCTGAGCAAAAATCGGCGGTGATTCACCGACCGGACCAATGTCGATCGCGCCCGCATTCAACGCTTCCAACAATGGTGGACCTGCTGGAAACTCTTTCCATTCCACCTCTACCCCTTCTGCTTTCAGTCGTTTCTCGATATCGCCTTTGCTTTTCAAAATAATCGTCGATTTCTGATAGCCAAAACGCACTGGAGCACCAGAAGCAGCAGTGGTCGCCACAGGCTCAGCAGACGGGCTATTAGCCGTTGGATTGGAGGCGTTATTGGCACAGCTTGAGGCAATCAGCGGGACGCTCAAACCAGCCAAACCAAGCAAAACATCACGTCGTTTAAGTGTCATGGGTTTAATATCCTAAGGTTTTGCCCACTACATTCCGTAGGGGTTGCCCCGTCCGGTAGCGGTCTAAGTTGTCTAGAAAGAGCGCGATCGCCCGTTCTACAATGCAAGGTGAAAAGCCAGAACAATGCGGGGTGACAAACACATTTGGCAAAGACCAGAATGGGCTTTCTGGAGGTAAAGGTTCCGTGTGGAACGTATCCAGTCCGGCTCCTGCAATCCAGCCCTCTTGCAGTGCCCGAATGAGCGCAACCTCATCTACCACTGCTCCTCGTGCAATGTTGATGAGATAGGCAGTAGAACGCATTGCCCGTAAAGCCGTTTCATCAATCAAGTGGTGGGTTTCTGAAGTCAGGGGGGTGGCGAGAACGATGTAATCAGCTTCAGGGAGGAGCGATCGCCATTCATCCAACCCAACCACGCGCTCAAAGCCCGGTGTGAGTTGAGGATGGCGACGAGAACCCCAAACCCTTAACCCAAAGGCGCTGGCACGTTTGGCAATTTCTTGCCCAATCTTACCCGCGCCAATAATCAACAGGCTTTTACCAAAGACTTCCTGAGTTGGTAGCTGAATACTCTGTTTCCACGTGTGGTTTGCCTGGAGTGACAGCAAAAACGATATATTTTTGGCATGAAACAAAATGTAAGTCAGCACAAACTCTGCAATGGGAATGCCAAATGTTCCAGCCCCATTGGTTAGAGTAATGTCACGCTGCAAATACAAGGGCGTGAGAATATGGTTTACGCCTGCACTAAGGGTTTGATGCCAGCGCAGGTTCGGTGCCGCTCCCAACACACGCTGGAGTAAATCTGGCTTGAGATAAAACCAGTTAAGATACACCTCTGCATCACTGGGATCGCCCTTGAATTCGCCGTGAGTATTCACCCAGACCAATTGCAAATCGGGATCAAGATGAGCTAACTTTGGCTCCAACTCAGATGTAAATTCAGTGGGTAGAAGCAGTTTCATAGCAAAGCAGAATGTAGTAGTCAGAATTCAGAATTCAGTAGTGAGAAGTCTACGGCTGCAGCTTAGGAATGAGAATTAAATAAGCTCGAATTCTGTAGGATGCGTTAGGCACTAGCCGTAACGCATCAATCTCCGCCGACGATGCGTTACGCTGCGCTTTTCTGGGATGCCGGAACGGCTTTACACATCCTACGCAAGTGTTCGGTTTTATTAAACCCATAATCCTTATATACTTATTTTCTTCTGAGCCTATTTCTGAACTGCTGCAACTGGTTCACCCAAAATTTTAGTGAACCGTTCAATATAGAAATCGGTTGGATTGGCAACTGCTTGAATGGATGGACGATCGTGCAACCCATGCCACCAGGCTTGTAAACGAGGCGTTTCAGCAGGCAGGGTAAATTTGCGGAAATGTTCCAGTAGTGGTAGGCGTTCAAACCAGGGATAGAAACTGATATCCACCAGGCTCAATGTGTCTCCCAACCAGTAGGAACCATCACCGGACAATTTTCCTATGCCTTCTTGCTCTACATACAGCAGTGCTTCGAGAAATTCGCGTCGCCCTTGCTCTTGTTCTTGCCCATCCTTACCGCGCAGAAACTTGTTAAACGCTGGGACAAGGCGAGTATTGGCATAGTCAATCCAGATCCGCGCGATCGCTCTTCTAGCCGGATCATGAGGCAAAAGGGGTGGTTCTGGGAATACCTCTTCTAGATATTCATTGATGATGGCAGATTCATAGAGTTCGACCTCACCATGCTTGATGGCAGGCACTTTGCCATAGCGGGAAAATTGCAAAAACTCTGGCGCTTTATTTTGAAAGTCAATTTCAACTGGCGTAAAGTCAATGCCTTTTTCTAGCAAGACCACACGCGTACGCTGGGCAAAGGTGGAGGATCGAGCAAAGTAGAGTTGCAGTGCAGTCACAATAGTACGGTTTGTCGCTAGATTTACAGTAGATTTATCTGGAGTATTTCATAGTCCCGTTTGAAAGACAAGTCTTCTGTTAATAATTCACAAACTGTATGATGGTCTAATGATTAGCCTAATTGATTCAGAACGCTGATGAAATCTCTCCATCGCCCCGATCTCTATAGTTGGTCTAGCTTCGACCTGGAGCGGAATATTGATTTTAATGGCGTTGCCTGGATTCGTCCTGAAGGCAATGTGCTCATCGATCCCGTTCCCCTCTCAGAGCACGACTGGTCGCATCTCATAGCATTGGGTGGCGCTCAGTGGATTGTCATTACTAACTCCGATCATGTGCGAGAGGCGCAGTCGATCGCTCGACGAACAGACGCGCAAATTGCTGCCCCTCATAGAGAGAAGACAACCTTTCCCCTGACAGATGATGGCAAAAAACCGCTTCGCTGGCTGACGGATGGTGAAGAAATCGTGCCAGGGTTGCAGGCGATCGAGCTACACGGTTCCAAAACCCCTGGTGAACTGGCGCTGCTGCTGGATGAAACAACCCTCATTACAGGCGATTTGATCCGCGCCCATCGTGCTGGCAGCTTGATGCTTTTACCGGATGCCAAATTGCAAAATCGAGAAGCCGCGATCGCCTCTGTTCGTCGTCTCGCAACATTCAATCGCATTGAAGCTGTCTTAGTGGGAGATGGTTGGTCGGTCTTTCGAGATGGGCACAATCGGCTGAAAGACCTGATCGAAACGCTGGCATAGTGCCCATTGCGGATATAGCGGTTTCTAGTCAAGTGAAGTATGGTGGAGAACAGACAGAAGGCAGAAGGCAGAGGGCAGAGGGCAGAAGTAAAGAGGACTGCGGTTTTTCTTCTGCCTCCTGCCTCCTGTCCTCTGCCTCAAACTAAAAACTTGTACCGCATTTAAGTGAGAACTGTTATATATCAATTCCCTGGCTTGCTTTTTTCGGTTAGCTATGAGATCCTCAAATGTAGCTATAATACAGTTCATTGATAGACTTACCGTAGATTAATATCTCTGAACGCTCCCCTGTACAGGTTTGGTAGTGACAAATCCCTACAGGGTTCTATCTGTAACCTTCATGCTTGCAATTGTCTCTTTACTCCTCTACCCTCTTCACTCCTCTACCCCTTCTTTGAGGTGAACGATGCCAGTTCGAGAAACCCTTTCCACCTGGGACTATCTGTTAGAAACCGCTCTCAGCCAAACCACTGCCCGTCGAGTACGCCGCCCCGGGCAATCTCCATCCACTGCTCCCATTCCCAGCAGTTTGCAGAAACTTGCTCCCGGTGAGAAACCATCAGTGTTGCTCTACCGTGATACCAATTCCTGGTGTCCCTTCTGCGAACGCGTGTGGTTTGCCCTGGAAGAGAAGGAAATTCCCTTTGAAACCGAGTTCATCGACTTAAGCAACAAACCCCAATGGTATCTGGATTTGGTGCCGACTGCCCTCGTGCCCGCCGCCAAGATCAACGGCAATCTGATCTATGAATCAAAAGACATTCTGCTGGCGCTGGAAGAGCGCTTTCCCGAAACATCTCTACTCCCACAAGATCCAGCCGAGAATGCCATTGCACGACAGTGGGTAGAAGAAGCTGAAACCAATGGTTTTAAGGGTGCTGCCTATAATTTCCTGCGGCATCCAACAACCGATGCCAAAGAACTGGCAGACTTGCAAACAACCTTTGAAGCCAAATTAGACACACTGGAGCAGGCATTGGGAAATTATCCCAGTCCCTTCTTTCTTTCCAGCTTTAGTTTAGCGGATTTGATGTATAGTCCCCATCTCGATCGCCTCGCAGCAAGCTTACCTGTCTATCGAAATTACACCATCAAGGGCAATTCCCGTTTTCCGCGTATCAATGCCTGGTTTGATGCCCTTAATCAGCGCTCCGCCTATCATCGGGTGCGATCGGACAGTACGACGAATAATTTACTGTTACGTCGCCGTTGGGGTGTGAAACCGATCGGCAATCCATTGCCATTGGATGTGGAGATTACACAGGCAAACCATCATCGGGCAGAAGCCGCCGAGCGCTTGAGTGATAACCATGATGTGGCGATCGGCGATATTCTGAAGAACTCTGGAGCGCAGGCATTAGCGGCAGGCGATGAGGCAGCCGTTCGAGCAGCCATCGATTGGCATTTGCGTTTGCTGGCAGACTATTTGCTGCATGGCAATTCAACGCCCCTCCCCTGGGGGCGCATTGGTGGCAAGGACAATAGCGATTCGTTGGTAGCTGCCGCAGGAGCCATTACCCTCGCCTATATCAGAAACCGCATTTGTGCGCCACGGGATATGAGTGCAGGAGCGGCAACGGCTCTCCGTCAGGCGGCAGATACGGTGCTGGCAGCACTCTACTAAGGGATCGTAGGTGATATGGCTTACGCAAACCTCGGAGGTTTTAACCAAAATCAAACATCGTTACCAGTGTCGTCGCTTAAACCTCGGAGGTTTTAATCCAAAGCTTGACTAAAGCCATCGATCGCCGCAAAATTTGATTTATTAGTTAGATCATCTAATCATTCGTTTCTCATTTAGGAGGTTGACTATGGGACAGGCAGAAACACTTGAAATCCATCCCGTTTCAGGACGGATTGGCGCAAAGATTCTGGGCATTGATTTGAGTGGGGATCTGAGCGATGACTTCATTAGTCAGATTCGTAGAGCATTGGTGCAATACAAAGTCATTTTCTTCCGGGGGCAACAACTGGATGCGGCGGGGCAAGTTGCCTTTGCGCGGCGGTTTGGTGAAGTCACAACGGCTCACCCGACCGTACCATCGCTACCCGAACACCCGGAAATTCTCGATCTGGATTATGGCAGAACGGCTGCCCGTGCCAATAACTGGCATACAGATGTTACCTTTGTCGATCGCCCACCTCTGGGTTCAGTGCTGCGGGCGATCGAAATCCCACCAGCAGGGGGCGATACCATCTGGGCAAACTCTGTTACTGCCTACCAGGACTTACCACCCCATCTACGAAGCCTTGCTGATCAACTCTGGGCGGTTCATAGTAATGCCTATGACTATGCTGAAGCAGCCGTCAATGTGTCTGAAGCACTGAAGGCATATCGCAAGGTCTTTACTTCAACGGTTTATGAAAGCCTGCATCCCGTCGTGCGCGTCCATCCCGAATCGGGCGAACGGGGACTCTTCATTGGTGGATTTGTCCGTCAGCTTCAGGGGCTTTCCACCACCGAATCGGATGACCTGATTCGCCTACTGCAATCCTATGTCACTCGTCCCGAAAATACGGTGCGCTGGCGCTGGAAGGTTGGTGATGTCGCCTTCTGGGACAACCGTGCGACTCAACACTATGCCATTTATGACTATGGTGGTCAGCCGCGTCATGTGCAACGGGTCACGATCGTTGGCGATCGTCCCATCAGCATCGACGGTCGGCATAGTGAAGCCATCAAAGGCGATGCCACCAATTACAACCGCAGTGCAGCGGAAGAGCGGAGTGCGATCGCGGCTTGAGTTAACGGCATGAATGAGCATTCAGGAGCAAACGTTCATGATTGCTCCTGAATATTTTCATGGTTTAATTTTCATGGCTTCAATCGGTGTAACAAGTTGCTAAACGAAGATGGCGCTGTATGACACGATCGGTAGAAATTATGTTCAAACAAGGCGGAGCGATCCACGTATCGTTACCGAGCTTCTAAGGATTTTACAAGCTTCATCAGTATCAACAGTCGTTGATATTGGTGCTGGAACGGGATCGTATGCCTTGCCTCTAGCCAACCAGGGTTATCAGGTGCTGGCAGTAGAGCCATCGGCTGTCATGCGGGAGCAAGCCATTTCCCATCCTTCCATTCAGTGGTTTGATGGCTGCGCTGAGCACTTACCTCTGCCGGATCAAACTGCTGATGCAGCGATTGTTATGCTTGCGTTTCACCACTTTCAGGACGATCGTCAGGCATTGCAGGAAATTTATCGAGTTATCGGTAGGGGGCAAATTGTTTTATTCACTTATGATCCAGCGATGATTCGTCAGTTTTGGCTGACAGAGTATTTCCCTGCATTCATCATTGATGTAGAGACTACCTTTTTGCCGATTTCAACCTTAATATCTAACATTAAGACGATTACAGGTAAAGCCATCAACCGGGTTTCATTTCCATTGCCACGCGACCTGGCAGACTCATTTATGGCTGTTGGGTGGGCACGACCAGAACTGTATCTAGAGCGTAGAGTTCGTCATGGCATTTCATCATTTTCTAAGCTTAATGCTACTGAACGAGATTCTGGCTTGTCGCGTTTGCAACGGGATTTAAAGACGGAAGTATGGGATCAACAGTACGGTCATTTGCGTACTCAGCAAAACTTTGATATCGGGTATTGTTTCTTACACACACATTAATTCACTGGACATCGCATGATCTCAATCCGATTGCTGCACGAATTACAGAGTTAGACGCGGTATTCTTTCAAACGGTTGGTTTTTGTCGTCATTTCAGTTTCATGTCATCATTGTTGAATACATCAAACAACCTCTTGCTCTGTGGCAGCAACGATGACAACGCAATCATCGATCGACAGTTCTCAAATTCCCGTAATTGATCTGAGTGCTCTGGTAGCAGGTCAAGCAACGAATACGGTTGCCACCCACATTCGACAAGCGTGCTGTGAAACGGGCTTTTTCTATGTGGTTGGGCATGGAATTGATGAAGCGTTGCAACACCGCTTGGAGCAACTCAGCCGTCAGTTTTTCGCTCAAGATGTGGAAACGAAACAACAGATTCGCATGGCATTAGGTGGTCGTGCTTGGCGTGGCTATTTTCCGGTTGGCGGTGAACTAACATCTGGTCAGCCAGATTTGAAAGAAGGAATTTATTTCGGAGCGGAATTAAGCGCAGCACATCCATCGGTTCAACAAGGGGTTCCCATGCATGGAGCGAATCTGTTTCCAGAGATTTCCCAGTTTCGTGAAACAGTGCTGGAATACCTGACAGTCATGACCCAACTGGGGCACACCTTGATGGCTGGCATTGCCCTCAGTTTAGGATTGGACGCTGCTTACTTCCGCGATCGCTACACTACTGATCCACTCATCCTCTTTCGCATTTTCAACTATCCACCAGAAACCAGTCCTGAAGCGCCTTCCTGGGGTGTGGGCGAGCATACCGATTATGGGTTGCTCACAATATTGAAACAGGATGGTTTGGGTGGTTTGCAGGTGAAATCAAAATCCGGTTGGATTGATGCACCACCTATTGACAATGCCTTTGTCTGTAATATTGGCGATATGCTCGATCGCCTTACAGGTGGGTTTTACCGTTCGACACCGCATCGAGTGAGAAATGTATCAGGACGCGATCGCCTCTCTTTTCCCTTCTTTTTCGATCCCAATTTTGATGCAGCACTACACCCGATCGACCTGAAAGGGGTGCTGGTTGAAGAGGCAAAGGAACAGCGCTGGGACAATGCCAGCGTGCATGAGTTCCGTGGTACGTATGGCGATTATGTGTTGAGCAAAGTTGCAAAAGTTTTCCCGGAGCTACGCCAGGACGTGTTATGAACACGATCGCTGCTGTTTCAGCAGGTCAACCATGCAATTGATCGAAAACCATGCAATTGATCGAATTGGTATACCATGTACCGCGAATGTGTATCTTACGTACTAGGTGATTTGAAACGATCATGTTAGCCTTTGAATGGAAAATGTAAATTCGATTGACTGACGAAACAATCACATTTTCATCAAAAACTATGCTGCCTGAATTAGATCTTGAATTGACCCTGGAACAAAAATTTCAGATGAAATTAATTGAGAAAGAATTGACGACTATGAGTCCAGCAAAGCTAAAAGAGCTGTTGCTTACAACCTCTCACTTGCTAATGGTGAAGGAGAACGTCATCAGAGCGTTAGCGAAAAGGTTGGGCTAGCAGTAAACTTTCACATCCTAGGTAGTGCTCAAGATGTAATGATGGAGAAGTAGCGTTTTTTACTGTCCTCCCATGCCTGCCTGCTCCCTCTGTGCCGCTTCCTCCACGGTTAAGAATGGTCGCATCCACAACGGCAAACAACGGTTCAAAGGTCGAGACTGCGGGCAGCAAAACCTGATCCTTCTCAAAATCGTTGGAGAATCACATTGGTGCGATCTGGTATTTCATCCATCACTACAATGCCTCATTACTTGTGTAGCACTACCTGCTATAAAGAGTGGACGAGACAGCAGCGTAGAGAGATTGTTTGCCGCTGTAGCTAATGGCACAGGCTTTTCACAGGTGCCTGTAATGGGGCTTTGCACCCGCAGCAAGTGCAGTTTGTCTTTGTTGGCAGAGTAGTAATTGATGCCAACATAGCCCAGTCCACCTTTATCACCAGCACCCCTTGCACCAAAACGTTTTGATTGTGGCTGGGGGTGTAATCTATACGGCTAGCTTTGGCTTTTCCAGTCACAGCCTGGGTGAAATAGTCAAACGATTACAAGCGGCTGCTTTTGGCGTGCTCCAATCAGGCTTACGCACCCCTCAGACGCTCACCTGTTTATTCCTGCGGCTGGATTGTGCCGTTCTGTTGCGCTCATGCTGGGCATGATGCTCGTGCTCGACTCGACTGGCACGGTGAAAGGGGCTTGAGTTTTCTGCAACTCAGTTGACGGGAACTGGACAAGGGCGCAAACTTTTGGCAGAAGAAGCCGATCAACGCTACAGTCGCATTCGTGCACTCTGCTATGAAGATATTGTTGCCCTTGAAGACAGAATTCATACCTGGATTGATAGCCTTATATAAGTAAGCTTATTAAGCATTGTTTTCATCTCATGCCATCATCCCCAAGTCTTTTTCAGTCTGCTATTCAGTCCGGTGAGTTTCTGATCACCGCTGAGGTGATGCCACCGAAGGGGGGGAATCCCGCCCACATGGTTGAGATGGCACGATCGCTGAAAGGGCGAGTGCATAGCGTGAACATTACGGACGGCAGTCGGGCAGTGCTGCGGATGTCGTCGCTGGCAGCGTCAGTGCTTCTCTTACAAGAGGGGATTGAGCCGATTTGTCAGATGGCTTGCCGCGATCGCAATGCTATTGGTTTGCAGGCAGACCTGATGGGCGCTCAGGCGCTGGGCATTCGCAACATTTTGGCACTGACAGGCGACCCGATCAAAGCAGGTGATCACCCTGAAGCACGGGGAGTTTTTGAGCTAGAGTCCGTTCGCTTACTGCAACTGATTCACAAGCTGAATGCTGGATTCGACTTCAACGATAAACCATTGACTGATGGCGCTACGGAACTCTTTGTCGGAGCCGCGATCGATCCTCAATGTGGCAGTTGGTCAGGGTTGCAGCGTCGCTTTGAGCGCAAGTTAACAGCCGGGGCACAGTTTTTTCAAAGTCAGTTGATTTCGGACTTCGATCGCCTTGAGAAGTTCATGACGCAACTTGCCTCAGGCTGTAATAAGCCGATTCTCGCAGGCATTTTCTTGCTTAAGTCGGCGAAAAACGCGCAGTTCATCAACCGCTGTGTGCCCGGTGTGCAAATTCCTGACCATATTATCGATCGCTTAGAACGCGCCTCAGATCCGCTTCAGGAAGGTGTGACGATCGCTGCTGAGCAGGTGCAACAGGCACGTCAGCTTTGTCAGGGCGTACATATGATGGCAGTCAAGCGCGAAGACTTGATTCCGCAGATTCTCGATCGGGCAGGTATTGCACCGTTGCAGAGGGGATAGCGGTCAGCGGTCAGCAGTCAGCGGTCAGCGGTCAGCTATCAGCGGTCAGCGATCAGCCTTTAGAGTGAACTTAGAACGTGATGGTGCGATCGCTTCCGTCATCCTCAAATCGCTGTTCGCCGATGCCAACGAGTTCTACGATCACCGTGCGGGCAGGCGGAGTCCAGTTGCCGTGTCGTGTCTGGATGTGGATGGTCGTGCGGTCATCATTGGCAGTGACTTGATAGGTGGTGGTTGCCCAGGCACCGTCGCGGTAGTCGAAGCTGTGTCCGTCGTCTTCGTAGAAGGTGAATTCACCCTCGCCTGACCAGACGCGGAGACGGAGTTCGTCGATCGGGCGTTCATCGACATACTGCATGACGGGCTGCATGGGGATAATGGCTCCAGCTTTGACGTAGAGGGGCATTCGCTCCAGTGGCGCGTGGGCGAGAATGTGGGTTGCTCCGTCGTAGCGATCGCCTGTCCACCAGTCGTACCACACGCCTTCGGGTAGATAGACTGCGCGATGCTCCACGCCGGGACGATACACGGGAGCCGCCATGATGGAGGCACCGAGCAACACCTGATCGTACAGGGCATAGGTTTGGCGATCGTTGGGGTAATGGTAGAGCAGCGGACGCAAGATGGGTGCGCCTGTGTTTGCGGCTTCCCAGAACAGCGTGTAGAGATAGGGCAACAGGCGGTAGCGCAGTTCGATATACTCGCGGCAGATACGTTCGGTTTGTTCGCCAAACACCCAGGGTTCGTGCTGTTCCGTCTTCATAGAGGAGTGGGCGCGCATAAGCGGGTAGAGCAGCCCGACCTGCATCCAGCGGGCAAAGAGTTCAGCCGTCGCATTGCCTGCAAAGCCACCAATATCAGCGCCGACGAAGGCAACGCCGGACAAGCCCATATTGCAGAGCATGGGGATTGACAGCTCCAGATGTTCCCACCAGGATTGGTTATCGCCCATCCACACCGACGACCAGCGTTGAATGCCAGCAAAGCCCGATCGCGTCAGCACGAACGATCGCTCATTGGGACGCAGCCGCTCTAATCCTTCGGCACAAGCCTGCGACATACCCGACCCATAGAGGTTGTGCGCCTCAGCATGGGTCGTTAACTCATCAACGGAACCTTGCGGTGAGTCCAGCGGAAACCAGATGTGTTTACCCTCATCGCCAAAAGGACGCTCAACGATGGCAGGCTCATTCATGTCGTTCCAGATGCCTGCCACGCCTACATCTGTCAGAGCTTTCTGAGCATCGCCCCACCATTGACGCACGTCTGGCTTGAGGAAATCGGGAAACACTGCCTTGTCGGGCCACACGTAGCCGTGAAAGATTTCGCCATTTGCCTGACGGACAAAGTAGTCTTGCTCTAACCCATCGTCGAAAATCGCGTAGTCGGCTTCGGGTTCGTACTTCACACCGGGATCGACGATCGTCACCACATTGAAGCCCGTCTCTTTCAGTTCGCTAATTAACTTCGCTGCGTTAGCAAAGCGTTTAGGACTCCAGGTGAACACGCGATAGCCGTTCATGTAGTCGATATCCAGGTGAATCACATCACAGGGAATGCGGCGATCGCGGAACTCTTGCGCCAGTTTTCGCACTACGTCTTCGGAGTCATAGCTCCAGCGGCACTGATGATAGCCGATCGACCATTTGGGCGGCAGTGGCATCCGTCCGGTGAGCTGCGTATAGGTGTCTAGAATTTCCGCAGGCGTAGGACCGTAGACGATGTAATAGTCGAGTTCACCGCTGTGAGTTTCCATCTGCCAGACACCAGGCTTGCTTGCCCCCAGATCAAACTGGCTCCAGAATGTAGTGTTGAAGAAAATGCCGTAACCCACCTCAGGACGCAGCGCCATAAAGAAGGGGATCGCCTGATACATCTCATCCGCCAGCGTCGTATAGTCCAGCGCATCCAGTGTCCAGTTGGTTTTGCGTTCAGCCCGCTTGTCGAGCAAACCAGTACGCTCCCCAAAGCCGTAGAAGTGCTCGTCGGTCTCGATCGTTTTCCAACCCGCCACCGTATTTTCTGACCAGCCCATACCTGTTTCGGCATCCTCGGCAAACGGTCTGCCTGCCTGGTCAAAGCACACGACGCGACAGGGATTCCGTTCGATGCGGACGAGCAGCTTGTCAGTCTTGATCTCGATCGCATCTTCTTTTTCTTGAAGATCGATCGACACGGGCGACCACTCTGAATCATCTTTCGCCACTGCCCAAGAGCGTCGGGGCAACAGCGTTCCAGTTGGTGCCAGTCGCACTCGAATCAATGATTGCGTTAGCACTGTGACGGATAGGAGCGCGTCGCCACAGTGACAATACACACTGCGATCGTCATGTGCAACAGACGTAACAGCGCCTAATGCCTTCCAGGAGCGGGCATGAATGGGAAGCTTACCAAAAACTTGAGGCATAGGAATTAAGTGTAGAGACGGTAAGTTAGGCAGGAAGAAGACAAGACACTGAGGTTCAGGCACAAATACCTGACATTCCTGTACAAGTAGCAACCATTCGATGATGAGTAGCAATCACTCGACGCTGAGTAGCAATCACTCGACGCTAAGTAGCAATCACTCGACGCTAAGTAGCAATCACTCGACGCTAAGTAGCAATCACTCGACGCTGAGTAGCAACCATTCGACGCTGAGTAGCAATCACTCGACGCTGAGTAGCAATCACTCGACGCTGAGTAGCAATCACTCAATGATGA
>NZ_JCACKI010000050.1:157504-319558 GCF_059505325.1 Tildeniella sp. | reverse complement strand
GTAGCAATCACTCAATGATGAGTAGCAACTATTCGATGACGAGTAGCAAACACTCGACGCTGAGTAGCAATCACTCGACGCTGAGTAGCAATCACTCAATGATGAGTAGCAACTATTCGATGACGAGTAGCAAACACTCAATGATGAGTACTAAAGGTTCGGCGACACGTAGCAAACATCCAACAATGACTATCAAGGACTCGGTAACGAGTATTAGGCACTCAACGATGAGTAACAAATAGAACTTACGCGCTTAAAGCTTGAAACCTTGATCCCCCTAGCCCCTTTCAAAAGGGGGGAGAAGCTTAAAGTCCTCTTTTTTCTGACGAAACGGGGCGTAGCACGGGTTAACGTTCTCTTCTATGCAAGTTTGATCGAAGACTCACTACCGAGGATCAAAAGCTCGGTGATTGTTTATCCTTTTAACAGCGACTCTGTACCATCGATCCAGACTTCGGTGCCGCTGATGTGGCTGGAGGCATCGGAGGCGAGGAACAGCACGAGTTGAGCGACTTGCTCAGAGGTGCCCGGTTTGCCATCGTTCAGCGGAATTTTGCCTTCGGGGAATTCTACGGGCGTTCTGATTTGTTCCAGGTCGCGTTGTTTCGTGCTTTCGTTAATGCCCGTCTCGATCGCGCCTGGACACACCACATTCACTCGCACACGGTGCGGTGCCAGCTCTAGCGCCACCATTTTGGTAAACGCCACCTGGGCTGCTTTAGACGTGGCATAAGCAGTCGCGCCTGTGTTGCTAAAGATGCGAGTGCCATTGACCGATGAGGTAATCACCACTGAACCACCCTGTCGTTTGAGGTAGGGAACCGCGTATTTCACCGTGAGAAAGGTGCCCTTGAGGTTTGTCTCTAGCGTTTTGTCCCATTCTTCGGGGGTGAGGTCTTCGATCGGTGCCCAAACGCCATTGATACCCGCATTCGCAAACACAATATCGATGCGACCGAAAGCATTAGTGATCTGTTGAAAGGATTGCTGCACTTGATCGGGCTGAGCAATATCAGCAACAGTTACCATCCCGTTGCCGCCATTCTGATGCACCTGGTCGATCGTTTGCTGGCTATCTTCTTGCGTATGGTCGATCGTGGCGATCGTGGCACCTTCTTGCGCCAGCAACAATGCCACCGCTCGACCAATACCAGAGCCTGCACCTGTAACTACGGCAACTTTGCCCTTGAGCGACTGTTCTGCCATTTCTAGCTCCTGCGATCAGTGGATTCACCTGTAAAGATTATCCAGCCAACCCGGTTTTTCCTCTGTCTGTGGGGGAGTTATGAGCCAAGCAAAAACTCGTTAATAGTGCTCCAATCGTTACGCTGCGATACTTTTTTTCGCATCACGATCGTGTCAGCCAGGTAGGTTGCATCCCGTGCTACACCTGAGAATCTGCCTGAACCCCACGTGTACAGCCACGGCAGACCGAGAAAATACAAGCCTGGTACATCGGTGACACCGCGATCGTGACCGGGATACCCTTTGCCATCGAAGACGGGAATCTCAATCCAGCTAAAATCTGAATGGTAGCCAGTAGACCAGACAACCGCGCCGATCTTTGCGGCTGCACAGTCGAGGTCGAGTAGTGCCTGCTCAGGTTCCCAGACAGGCTGATACGGCGGTTCGGTCGGTGCTTGAAGGCGGTTTTTCTCAATGAAAGCATCAATGCCTTTCTTGATATTTTCGGCAACTGCATCCGCCTGGTCGAGATTTTGCTTCAGGTTATCGGCAAAGGTGAGTGTGCTACCGCTGATAGTGTTCAGCCTGCCGTGCAGTTGCATTCCTTCTAAGGCAAACTGACGCAGATCAATTTCACGTCCACCACCACGCCCGGTAACGTAATGGTTGGTATTGGTGCGAGCTTTTTCTTTCTGGGGATGCTCGTCGATCGATAGGTCGTAATAGCCCATCTGATCGAGCCAATCCACCACGTCCTTGCCACGATAGCGCCGGGGCGATCGGGGCGCACTGCCGACACACAAATGCACTTGCTTCCCGGCAAGGTGAAGATCTTCAGCAATCTGACAGCCGGATTGTCCCGTACCGACCACTAAAACCGCTTTGTCGGGCAATGACTCAGGGTTGCGGTATTCAGAGGAGTGTAGTTGGACGATCGATTCTGGCAGCCGTTCGGCGATCGGGGGCAGCTTTGGAATGTGATAGCCACCTACGGCAATAATGACCTGATCGGCGGTATAGTTGCCGATCGTTGTTTCCACTTCAAAAACATCCCTAGCCTCATTGCGCGCCACTTTCGACACGGCAACCCCTTCTTTCACGGGTGGCTCGAACGAAGCGGCGTATGCCTCAATGTATTGCACAATTTCGTCCCGCTGCATAAACCCATGCGGGTCGTCGCCTGGATAGTGGAAACCAGGAAGTTTGCACTGCCAGTTGGGTGTCACCAGGCAGAAGGAATCCCAACGCTTGTCACGCCACGCATGACCAATCTTATTTTTCTCAAAGACGAGATGGTCAAAGCCTCGCGCTTTCAGGCAGTAGCTCATGGATAACCCAGCTTGACCACCGCCCACGACGATGACGGGATAGTGCGTTTGCATTTGCTTCGTTCTCGCTTGCTTGATAAGGCTATGTCGTCAGGGTACGTGCAGATAAAGAGGGTCTTTTGTAGCTCTGAATACTGAAGGTTTAAGTCTGATGATCTAGCGAGGGGTGGCGATCGCGGCAGCTTTCAGCGTTTCAAGCTAACAGCAAAGATCTGTTTAAATCGACAGGTCAGTGACTGTTTAGGCAAGCTTTTATAAGGGAGTAGCGTCTCCGATCACACAGTCAGCTTCTCTACACTGCTGGAAAGAGCCTGTCTATTCCACTGTTACTGTCAGTTATTCCCAAATCTCTAGCTCAGTAGACCAGTAATTCATTAAGGTTGAAATTTGAGCGCGGCGTGCCTCAAACGTAGCGGCAACCCAAATAAACGCGATGCCTAGAACGATGCCCATTGACCATAACGGCAAGGCTTCGCTGGTGAAGCGTGCGACTTGTCGGAGTACCTGGATCATAAAAACGGCAGTACCGACGAAGAGAAACGCCCGAATGCGGAGTCGTAAGCCAGCCAGAACAAACCCCAGCGCGATCGCACCGCTAAGGAAGCCTGGCAACAGCGATGGCACACCTGCAATGCCCACCTCGGCTTGATAGAACGCAGTCAGGCACACCAGCCCGGTGGCGAGGCTCCGCAGCAGATGACGCTTGTCACGATCGCTCGACGATCGCAATGCTGGATCAACTTGCGCGAGGTACAGCAGCGACACACTCACCAAAGCGGCAATCCACAACGGTTCTTCTGTCCCCAAATTGTATAGCCACCGCAGCACAGCCCAATCTGCCAGCAGCACACCGACGTAACTGAGCCGCACCTGCCGCTCTGCCTTTGCTAACCAGGCGTAGAACGCTGCCACAACCAGCAAGCCTTGAATCGCGATCGTGCCCATCGTCAGTACAGTCACCGCGATGGGTAAGATTGCCATCGATCGCTCCCACGGTTTACGCTGCCATCCCCAACGCCTCCAGGGTGCCTGATAGAGGACAAAGGCAATGCCCGCCGCGATCGTCCCTCCCCAGGTCAGCAATATGGAATCAGGCAGCAACTGATGGAGGAGATGGGTGATCGTGGCGATCGCTTCCACAATGCCTGCATACGTCCAGGAAGGGAGTTGGGAGTCGGGAGTCGGGAGTCGGGAGTCGGTGTCTGTCTCTCTGCGTCTCTGCGTCTCTGCGGTTGCAAGCCCCTCTGCCCGATGCCAGCGCTCATTCCCCATGGCGAGAGCATACCCTGCCAACGTTGCTGCAATCCCCGTCCACAGCCATGCTCCAGAGCCACTCAGGGAAAAAATAAGGGCGACAGGCATGAGCGCACTACCCAGCCCCCAATGCACATGAGCGATGACAGCGACCTCTCGACTAGCTAAGCGTAAGTAAGGCACGAGCCAGCGTTGCAGAAGTTGAGTGACGATCGCGATCGCCGCTGCTAATCCTGCCATCAGGACAACGCCATCACCCGCCTCACCGCCTTTTGCCTGCGAGAGTTGGTAGAGCAACAGTTCATACGCCGCGATCGTCCCACCCAACACCGACAGATATACCAGTGGCTTGAACGGTCGCCGCCGACCCACACCGATACCGACTAAGGCTGCTGCCAATGTGTAGAGTCCGGTTGCCGCTGTGAAAGAACGGTGCTGAAGGAGCAGTCCAACCAGGGCGTAGAGGAGCGGAATCACGTTCCAACTGGAGGGGAGGAGGGGATGGGGGGATGAGGAGATGGGGGGATAAGGGGATGGGGGGATGGAAAGAAGCTGACTGCTGACCGCTGACCGCTGACCGCTAAGCCACCAATCCCCCAACAATTGCGTTCCCAATCCCAGTGCAAGATTGGCGATCGCCACAGCATCCAGCGATCGCCCCGTAAGCGAGACAATGCCTGTGATCACCAGTTCGAGACTCCAGGCGATCGCGTAGAAGCCAGGGTTTTGCGGACGTTGCCAGGTGCGATAGCTGGTGGCGATGAAGAGAATGCCAGCCGCCGATAAATACTGCCAGTGGGGAAGATCTAACTGAGTGTAAACGACTAAATGCCAAAGCGTAAGAAATGCCAGTGTTGTGACTGCCAGCGCGATCGCCCAGCCATCGGTTGCCTGTCGATAGAGCTTTGCCAGCACGGTTTCGCGGCGTTTTAGCCAACCCCACAACAGCCAGAGGAGGAGCAGGGCGATCGCCAGCAGATTCACACTCAGTCCAACCGTGAGCGAATCTGTAAAAACCTCCCAGACCAAAGCGGCAGTGAATGTTAGTCCAAAACCAACTGTAATGACCGCTTCCAGCAATTGCCGCAACTGGTGCGTATTGATGAACATCAGCACGACTGCTGTCCCTAAACCAGTCAACCGCTCAGGAGCCGAATCGAGCATCAAGACTTGGATTAGAAAGAGGGCAATGACGCTGAGAACACTCGCCGATCGACGTTGTGGTAGATGTCGGCAGCTACCCAATACTGTCAACGCGATCGGTGTTACTAACCACATGCCGCCCCATGTTGTCGTATCCCCAAAGGCGCGGCTCAGAAGATCCCAAAGTGGATACCCTGTCAAAATCCTGCTAGACAAGAGTAAATAGCTGGTGGCAGTGAGAAGAAGACCCGCGTGCCAAGTGGTTTGTTGCCAGATTTTAAGTGAGGGAGTGGGGAGTGGGGAGTGGGCTTCGACGTGAGCGCTCAGCCGAACGGGAGTGGGGGAAGCAGAGGGAGCGGGGGGCGTCGGGAGCCGGGAGCCAGAAGTGGGAAGGATGGCGCTGAGTATCCATTCGCCGACCGCACCGATGAGTAAAATCCCTGCCCAGGTATTTTGGCTAAGGCTGGGGAAGCATAGGTGGATGAGAGAGGTGATCGCGGCTAACCCGGTGGCATGGGTGAGATAAATCAGGAATGCGTCTGGACGAGTGCGCCCTCGCAAAACGGCTGCCAACGTCATAGTAGAGAGCACTAAATTAAGCGATCGTGTCCACCCATTACCAAAACTCACCGCTGTCAGGACGAGTCCCAATGCCAATGCTAAAAATTCTGCCTGTTTCGCCAGTGACGGCTTTTGCCAGCGACGGAGCCTCGCTGCCAGCCATACCGTCAGCAGCACGTAAGGAAAAAACCATAATCCTAGTAGCGCGATCGGCATTGCCTCTTGTCCTGCCAGTCGGATGCTGGTTTCGATGAGCCGTTGCTGCCAGTTTGGGGAAACCACGCGCCACAGCAACCAAACCGTTTGCAGTCCTATCAACCAGCCTGCTGTGAGATATTGCACCTGCCCCGATCGCCGCAGATAGTCTGCCAGTAGCCACAAGCCCAGCCCACTGATCGCGATCGCCTGCCAGGGCGGAGTTACCGTCACCGCAATCAGCCAACCCACCAGTAGCAGCCCGACACCACCCCGTTGCCAACCAAGCCGACTCGCATCCCGTCGTCCCAACCAGCAGAGCAGCCAACCACAGACTCCCACGGCTAATCCCAGGCGATCGATCGGAACTCCTGCTGCAAAGACGGCACGGGCGAGGAGGAGAATGGCAGCGATCGCGATCGTGATGGTGGAGAGGGAGAGAGGGGAAGCAAGGGAGGCAGGGGGAGAGGGGGAAGCCAGTTCATCTTCAGATGCTAAATCTTCCTGCGGTTGAGTTTCAGCCCCCTCAAATACCGCTTCTGCCTCTAACTCCTGCCTTCTGCCTTCTGCCTCCTGCCTTCTGCCTTCTGCCTCCCAACTCCCGACTCCCCACCTCTGCTCCTGCAAAACCAGCGCGATCGTCGCCCCAATTGTCCCCACATACGTCGCTATCAGTGGGAAGCCATCCCAACCCCAACCCCAGTGCAGCCAACTCAGCGCGATCGCCATTCCCAACGGCAGCCTTTCCCAACTCCCTCTAACATGATTGTCTCCTGCTGCGCCTGTGGAGCTAATCACGTTAACTCCCGACTCCCGACTCCCCCCTTTCAATAACTGCACCGTAATGCCCGTCAGAACGATCGCGGCGATCGCTGCCATCACCCAGCCCAAACCGCTTTGCCATAGCCGAAAGCCATCCATCATCCAGAAGTTAACCGGAATAATCAGCAGCGTGGCAATCTGGAGCATTCTTGCCGTCAACCGTAAATTTGGCTGTCGTCCTGTCCAGGCACTTGCTGCCCAAAATGCCAGCGTATAGGCAAACAAAATGGCGTATTGTCCGACTGCGGAGAAGTTGCGCCACTGGGTTGCTGCCAGCACTCCCGACGACACCACCACCATAAACACGCCCAAAAACAGGAGCCAGATCACGCTGACTTCTGCCATGAACGACTGAATGCTGCGTGTGATTGGACTGGGCGATCGCTCCACGGTCGAGACTGTCCCCACTGGCACCAACACTTCTTCTGTTGCAAAATCATTGGCTACGGCAAAATCATCGTCACGCGATCGCGCCGCAACCGCCTCAGACAGCAGACAGGTGAGATGATCTTCACAAAGCTGCCGCACAGTTTCGTCTGACAGCAACCCCAAGCGTAGCCAAACGTCTAAGCCTTCAAGGAGAGTGGGATGACCTGACTGGATGACCAGGTTAAGAATGATGGGGCGATCGGGAGGAGAAACCATTGCGTATTCAACGTTTGAATATTAGTTGTTAAACTGAGGTTCTTGATACAATCAGTTAAAAAACACGAGTAACGTTAGATTTTGATCACAAGTTTCTTGATGCATAAAGGACACAATGAGTCTCTGGAAGTATCTCAGTTTTGGAGCGTTGATCTTGTCTGGCGTAGTCTTTGCTCTGCTCTTTCTTTCAGAACAGAGCTATTGGCTGATGCGCCTCTTTTTTGCTGTGGTCATTCCAACAACTACCTCGCTAATGTTGTTAGCACCCATAATTATAGTTACGTTTGTCTTAGCATCCCTACTAGAGTTTCGTTGGAGAATGATAACAACCTGGACAATTGCTTTATGGGTAGCTGTATTTGTGATGTCCAGTCTTAGTTTCTTTGGAGCCTTGTTAACAAGCTACGAAATCACTGCCAGTGCTACTTTTAAAAATCAAAGCTATTATCTGGTCAAATTCTCACGCATTGATAGTTATGATTACAGGCTGTACAGTTGTGAACCACTCGGTCTGTTTTGTAGTCGATCGTCGGGATACATTGGCATCCCCTATCAGAATGATCCCATTTACCTCCAGTACAACTTGAAAACGCAAAAAGTTTACATTCAAAACCGTAATCAGACGATTCAGATACCAGATTAGAAAGGCTTTAAGGATAAAATTTGTGTTGTTCTAGAGTCTCCTTTACCTACCCAAACCGTCAAATGAAGTTTTTCATTACCGCTGCTTGACCGCAAAACCTATCGCTACAGATAGCTGCCGCGATCGCCATTTAAATTGATACCAGCAATGCTAACGTTGCTGCTGCACCCACTGACGAAAGTTGATTTCAGCAGAGACTTCATCTAATAACGCCGCTTCTAGGAATTGATATAAATCGGTTTTTTCAACTAACGGAAACGTAGGGGAACGATCGCGTTCCACATAGGCACTATCTACCAAACACAAAATCGTCCATGCCTGCCCATTAAACCGCCAAAACTCTGGTACGCCCATGCTGGCATAGAGTCGATTTTTGTTGATGTCGGTGTGGGTAATGTCTACTTCAACCACTAAATCTGGAGCAGGATCACGCTCTAAATCAACTTTGTGATCCGCAACCAGTGCATAGTTTTGGATGTAGTAACCGTTATCTGGCTCAGCACTTTTGAGTAAGTCTTCACGATCGAGCGTTGTTGACCCCATCGTCTTGATTTTCATGCCCAGCTCTACCACCAGAATACGGATAAAAAGTTCGATTAATCTTGCATAACGCTCGTGACTTTCAAGCGGCATCGTAATTTCTAATACTCCATCGTCATAGATAAAGCGAGCACGGGTGCGCTCAGTTAGCAACTGCTGAATTTGTTTAAATGAATGCCAATCGAGATCGCGAAAGGTAATCCGCTTTTCACCGATCGGCTTGGGGGGAGATTCTAGCAGCATGACAATGACCTCGATTCAGGGATAAAGGAGTAGGGAGGTTACATGTAACGTCCCTGCAGACGAGAATTTTAGATTAACAACCAACAACTTCTTAGAGTTTTAGACGGTGTTTCAACGCTTCCTGCGCCTGCTCTCGATCGTCGAAATGAATCTTTTCCGTCCCCAAAATCTGATAGTCTTCGTGTCCTTTTCCCGCAATCAGTACCCCATCGCCCGGTTGCGCCTCCAGAATCGCCAGACGAATCGCCTTAGCCCGATCGCCGATTACAACAGGTTTCATCGAGTCAGGAATCCCAGCCACTACATCCTGCAAAATGCGCTGTGGGTTTTCAGTACGGGGATTATCGGAAGTGACAATCACCCGATCGGCGAGGTCAGCCGCAATGCGACCCATCTGGGGACGTTTGCCCCGATCGCGATCGCCTCCACAGCCAAACACGCAAATCATGTTGCCGTGAATAAACGGACGTGCCGCTCTCAGCAAATTCTCCAGGCTGTCAGGCGTATGAGCATAGTCCACAATCACGCTAATGTCCTGGTTGGGCGCAATCTGTACCTGCTCCATGCGTCCCGGTACGCCACCAAATTGCGGGAGTGCGGTCACAATGCTGTCCAGATCCAACCCCAAATGCAGCACTGCACCGACTGCGGCTAGTAGATTTGCGAGATTGAATTGACCAACCAAGGGCGATCGAAAAGCTGCGTCTCCCAGAGGCGTGTGCAAGATGCCGCTCACACCATCAGATTCGTAGGACAACGCGCTCGTGTATAGATCTGCCGTGTCATCGTGAGTGCTGTAGCTCCAGACGCGATCGAGGTTTTGAATAAGCTGCTGACCATAGGGATCATCCAGATTTACCACCGATCGTCCCTTAAGATAACCAGGACTGAACAGCAACGCCTTTGCCGCAAAATAGTCATCCATATCGCGATGAAAATCCAGGTGATCTTGCGTCAGGTTGGTAAACACTGCCACCTCAAAGGTGCAGCCCAGTACCCGCCCCTGTGCCAGCGCATGCGAACTGACCTCCATCACCCCAAACTCGCATCCTGCCGCCAGCGCTTCTGATAACTGCCGCTGCAAATCGACCGCAAACGGAGTCGTATGTACTGCCGTCTGCTGAAACCCTTGCCAGCGCGTATACAGCGTACCCAAGAGTGCTGTAGACTTGTGCGCCTGCTGCAACAAAAACTCAATCAAATGTGTGGTCGTCGTCTTACCATTCGTGCCCGTCACCCCAACCAGCTTCAACTGCTGCGCTGGATTACCATAAAACGCCGCTGCTAGTTGAGCCGAAACCTGAACCATATCACTCGCAGAAAGGATGAAAGGTTGTGCAGAAGCCTCTTCACCCCTCTCTCCTCTCTCCTCTCTTCTCACCTTCCCTGCAGCGGAGGGAGATACAACTGCCGCGATCGCCCCTGCCGCGATCGCCCCTGCCCAAAAATCGCCCCCATCTACCCGCGTTCCTGGCATCCCAAGAAACAAATCTCCTGGCTGGCACGTATGAGAATTGGTTGCCAACCCCTTAACCTCTAACTCTAGAGCAGGATGATCAGCTAGCGGTGCAATATCGGGAACGATCGCCAGCAACTCTCGCAACTTCATGTCAGTGCTTCCCCTCTACGCTGTAAACGATGCGGCTCTAAAGTCTAGATTTTAGAGCGTGAATCGACCTTTGCAACGCGAAAAGCGCTCTAAGTTTTGAGTTGATTGAGCAATCAGCAGTCAGCGGTCAGCTTGTTAGCCTTTAGCCTTATCTACCCGATTCCCAACTCCCGACTCCCGACTCCCATCCTCTACAAATACTTCCGCAACATCTGCTCCAACTGCTGCACCGTCGCACGCGGAGAGGGTCGGGGAAGAGAGATAAAGGATAAAGGATAAGGGATAAAGGATGAAGGGGTTTCGGCGGAAGAAGCGTTGCCTGCCTGAAACTCTGCGCCTCCGCGTCTCTGCGGTTCCCTATCCCCCTCTGCTTCCCCTGCCTCCTGCCTTCTGCCTCCTGCCTCCTGCCTTTTCTCCAACACCAACACCGGAATCTCATACTGATACGTCTGAAACCAATCGTCGCGAGTCGTAATATCCCGCACCTCAAGTTCAAAATCGAGACTCTGTATCTCCATGAGCTTTTCTTGCAGCCCTTCGCAGAGATGACAACCCGGTTTGCTGTAAAGCATTAGATGAATACTCAAGTCTTTGCCCCTGCCTTTTGCCTTCTGCCCTTGTACACGCTGTTTACGCCAGACCGCGATCGATTCATCACCTTCTCGCTTCCACAACGTTACCTTAGTTCGCTATCGTAGAGAATGCAGAAGCTTTGAGGCGATCCGTCACGATGACCCAATCTACGCAACCGCTGATTCAACCAGCCCAGCTTGACCTAAAAAAACTCAACCAGCGCTTTGAAAACGCTCATCCTAAAGACATTCTTGCCTGGAGCGTCGAGAACATCCCTACAGGGTTGGTGCAGACCAGCGCGTTTAACGTCGATGACATCCTGATTACCGACCTGTTTTATCGCGAACTCAAGCCAGCCACGCCAGTTCCCGTGCTGTTTTTGGATACCCTGTTCCACTTTCCCCAAACCCTGGAACTGGTTGCCAAAGCGAAGGCATTGTACAACCTCAACTTGAAGATTTACAAAACAACGGAGGCAGATAGCCGTGAAGCGTTTGCTGCCAAATATGGCGAAGCCTTGTGGGACGCAGACATCGCCAAGTTTCACCAGGTCACCAAAATTGAGCCGTTGCAGCGTGGGTTAACCGAACTAGGCGCGATCGCCTGGATTACGGGACGACGACGCGACCAAGCAAACACTCGCGCTGACATGCCCATCTTTGAACTTGACAACCAGCAGCGGCTTAAACTGAATCCGATCGCCAACTGGACACGTAAAGAAACCTGGGCATACGTCTTTGAACACGATGTCATCTACAACCCACTGCACGACCAGGGCTATCCCAGCATTGGCGACGAACCCATCACTACAGCCATTGCTGAAGGCGAAGACGAACGCGCTGGGCGCTGGCGTGGAATGGGTAAGACGGAATGTGGGATTCATATCTAGGGGGAGTCGGGAATGGGGAGTGGGGAGTAGGGTAGAAAGGCTAAAGGCTAAAGGCTAAAGGCTAAAGGCTAAAGGCTAAAGGCTAGAGGCTAAAGGCTAAAGGCTAAAGGCTAAAGGCTAAAAAGCTGACCGCTGACCGCTGACCGCTCATAAACTCCAAAACTCTCTTCCCCCTCCTCTCATGACTAAAACCATTCTGATTACAGGTGCTTCAACGGGCATTGGGTATGCAACAGCCCTCTTGTTTCAGCAGCGAGGCTGGAATGTGGTGGCGACGATGCGTTCTCCTGAAAAGGCTGGAGCGTTAGCGGCACTGGAAAATGTCTGCTGTTTGCGATTGGATGTAACCGACCCGGAATCGATTTCGCAGGCGATCGCTCAGGCATTACAGCGATTTGGCGCGATCGATGTGCTGGTCAACAACGCAGGCTACGGCTTAATCGGTGCCTTTGAAGCGTGTAGCCTAGAGCAAATTGAACGGCAGTTTGCAACGAATGTGTTTGGTTTAATGGCAGTGACCCGATCGCTCTTGCCACATTTGCGGGAGCAGCGATCGGGCATCATCATGAACGTGTCGTCCATTGGCGGACACCTGGCGTTCCCGCTGTATAGCCTCTATCACGCTACAAAATGGGCAGTAGAAGGGTTCTCAGACTCGCTGCAATATGAACTGGAGCCGTTCAATATCCGCGTCAAAATCATTGAACCGGGACCGATTAAAACCGACTTTTACGAGCGATCAGCAGACCTCGCCAATAAACCAGAACTGACTGCTTATGATCCGTTTGTCACCAAGGTCATGGCAGCGATGAAAAATGCAGGCGATATGGGTTCATCGCCAGACGTTACAGCGCAGGTCATTTATCGAGCGGCGACGGATGGCTCTCGACGGCTACGCTATCCAGCAGGCGGTAACGCGGGAGCATTGCTTTTCTTACGCAAACTGTTGCCCGATCGTCTGTTTGGTGGCATCATTCGGGGTGCCATGTTGCGCTAGAAGCTGTCTAAGAAGTCGGGGTTCTGTGTCAGTCAGTCAGTTTGACCAGCAGTATCGTTAAGAAGTCGGGGTTCTGTGTCAGTCAGTCAGTTTGACCAGCAGTGTCGTCTAAGAAGTCGGGGTTCTGTGTCAGTCAGTCAGTTTGACCAGCAGTGTCGTCTAAGAAGTCGGGGTTCTGTGTCAGTCAGTCAGTTTGACCAGCAGTATCGTTAGGAACCCCGACTTCTGCATCTTCGTTAATAATCTTGTACTATCTCGAACCGATCGCTCTACACTAGAGAGCGATAGCTGTCGGTAGTTTCAGGTAACAGCGTGATCAAAATTCTCCACCTGTCAGATATTCACATGGGCAGCGGGTTTTCCCACGGACGAGTGAACCCGGAAACCGGACTCAATTCTCGACTGGAGGATTTTGTCGCCACCTTGGGACGCTGCATCGATCGTGCCCTTGCCGAACCCGTCGATCTCGTTCTCTTTGGTGGGGATGCCTTTCCCGATGCCACGCCGCCTCCGTTTGTGCAACAAGCCTTTGCCAGCCAGTTTCAACGCCTGGTCGCCGCGCAAATTCCCGCTGTGCTGCTTGTCGGCAACCATGACCAACATGCACAGGGACAGGGCGGCGCGAGTCTATCCATTTATCGGACGTTGGCAGTCCCAGGCTTTGTCGTGGGCGATCGGCTAGAAACCCACCGCATCCAAACGCAGAATGGGCTGGTGCAGGTAATCACACTTCCCTGGCTGACGCGATCAACCCTATTGACGCGCCCTGATGCCGAAGGACTCTCGCTGAGTGAAGTCGGTCAGTTGTTGATCGATCGCCTGCGCGTTGCCCTGGAAGGTGAAATCCGTCGCCTTGACCCGGAGCTTCCCACCGTCCTGCTGGCACACCTGATGGCAGACAACGCTCGTTTTGGAGCCGAGCGCTTTCTGGCTGTGGGCAAAGGGTTCACCGTCCCATTGGGGTTACTCTCGCGGGACTGCTTCGACTATGTGGCGTTGGGACACGTCCATCGTCATCAGGTACTCTGCGAAAGTCCACCGATCGTCTACCCTGGCAGCATTGAACGCGTTGACTTCAGCGAAGAAAAGGAAGACAAGGGCTTTGTGCTGATCGACTTGGCAAAAGGACAGACCACCTTTGAATTCTGCCCGTTGCCAGTGCGCGTCTTTCGCACGATCGAAGTAAACCTCTCCGCAGCCGACGATCCTCAAGCGACGCTCCTGAAAGCGCTCAAACCAGAGGCGATTCAAGATGCCGTTGTGCGATTGGTCTACCATCTGCGATCGGAACAGCTAGACCAGATCGACACCACGACTATTCATCAGGCACTCAGCCCTGCTCACACCTACACCATTCATCCCGAAATCATCAGCCAATTTTCCCGCGCACGCCTACCTGAACTCGGCAGTGGCACCACCATTACCCCGCTTGATGCCCTCAAAGCCTATCTCGCCAACCGGGAAGACTTGCAGGAACTTGAAGATGACATGCTAGCGGTGGCTCAAAGCCTTCTGGCAGAAGAAGAACATGCCTGGTTGCGGTCTGCGATCGCCGCTGAAGAAGAGGCTACATCAGACGCTCAAGCAGAACCCCAAGAGACCCAATTACGGTTGCTTTAAATTTGAATAGAACAATCGCCCGCCTCCTACTTCCAACCAGCGCTTTACTTGAAGGGATTCACGATCGTCAGCCGCTGATCAACCACTAACCCATCTTGCATATCTTCCGAGTAAAGAATCTCTGCATTGGCAGACAACGCGCTGGCAACAATCAAGCCATCCCAAAACGAAAAACCGTAGCGAATCCGTAAATTAGATGCATTGAGCAGGATCTCTGCGTTCAGTTCAACGACAAAGCAACTGTCATAAAAATCTTGAACTGTTTGCTTGATCTGAGCTTCAGTAAATGCAGCCTTTCTTAATAAGACCGAGCAAACTTCATTGATCACTTGAGTACTGACAATCAAACCGACTGAGCCAATCAGTTGAAATGCTAGAGCATATTTCCTAACATTCTCTAACTCAGCCGCTTTTGGGTCAGCCATGAGACTGTAGAGCCAAACATTTGAGTCAACAAAGCAAGGCGATTCAGTCATACATGCCGATCGTGCATTTCCTCACGGGTCATTGAGCGTACACCCGGTACTGAAATGGGATGACGCATGAGTTCTGCAAGCACTTCGGTTTCTGAAATTCGTTTCTTGGGCTGCTTCATCACTGTAACTTTGACGCTGCTGCCCTCGCTCAAGTCTTGCTTGTATGCTTCAGGAACGATAATCACCCCATTCTCAATCGTTGCTTGAAATTCTACGGGAATCATACCGATGCTCCAACGGATGTAAACTCATTTTACTCCTTACACCCTACACCCCACACCCTATTTCAGCTTCCTCAACTCCTCCTCAGCCCGCTGCTTGAGCTTCGGGTCATCCAACCCTTTGAGCGCTGCGTTCAGGTCAGCCATTGCCTTCTGCTTCTCGCCCCGTTGACTGTAAATCACGCCGCGCCACAAGTGAGATTCTGCATAGTCAGGTTTGAGTAGAATATAGGTTGGGTAGAACAGTATAAAACCCAATGAGAGATAGACTTATTCAGTAAAGACAGTGATGACGTACCAAGAGCTGGAAGAAAGGATGCTGGCGCTGAGTGCGATCGAAAAAGCCGAAGCGATTCAAATCCTGACGAAAACATGGAGCCATCGATCGCCCGGTATCTCTAAAACGCCTGGTGTTATGGGTGGTGATGCCTGTATTGCCAATACGCGCCTTCCCGTTTGGCTGTTTGTTAGCTTGCGCCAGCAAGGGGCAACCGATGCCAACTTATTTGAAGCATATCCAAGCTTGACAGCGGCTGATCTGGTCAATGTTTGGGCGTATGCTGATGCCCATCCAGATGAAATTGAGCAGGCAATTAGAGAAAATGATGACGCGATGCAGGAAAGCGAAGCAATTTGAGCTGTGGCAAGACTCCACACTGATGAAAACTTTCCCTTGCCTGCTGTAGACTTCTGACGCACGTTTGGTCATTAGCGCATAATCAGAATAGGTTTCCCCAGTATTTGCTTCTGTAATCATGAAATCTCAAGATTCTCTAGGCTACAAAGACGAGCCAAAGCCACCCCACAAACTGATTTGGCAAGTCGCAAGAGAAATTCGGCAGAACTTGTCAGCAGAAGATCTACAACAGTTACCAACTGATGGGGCCGTCAATCACGATCACTACGTTTATGGCATACCGAAAGCTGAACCATAAGAACCGTGTTTGTCGATACGTTTTACTGGTTTTCTCTGATTAGTGTGGCTGATGACTGGAGCGATCGGGTTGCGCTTGAAAATTTTCTGATGCCCTCAACTCACTGTGTTGAGATTGCTCCAGGAGTGGCTAGATTCAACAATTTTCCCTGCGTTGATTCTAAAATGACATCGCGGATAAAGGCGCTGGCATGGAGAATTTCGATACCAATTAGTTCTCCGGCATCGTTGAGTTCAGCCGTAATGTTTGGGCTAATCTCGACACTGTTTACTTCCGGTTCATCCGAAAGCGTGACATGCAGCACGTCTTCTGCCTCAAAGTAATTCATTTTGGTATGACTCATTGAGCCTCTCTCTCCTGCTAGATTAAACCTAAGATCCGCTCATGTGTTGAGAGAACGGTTGTGATGACGATCGAGGCGTTCATGAAATGTCTCCGAAGGAGAATCGCGACGGTAACGCCAAAGGGCAAGGTGGCGATTCAACTGCCAGCGACCGTCCCACCAGGGAACCACAAGCTGGTGCTGGTACTTGATGAACAACCCGTCACACTTGAGAAACGCCCACCGTTTGATTTTCCTGTGCATGATGTTGGTGTCTGGTCTGAAACCTTTCTTCAAGGCGTGAGGATATGTATGATGACTGAGGACGCTAAGCCAGTCTTTATCGATGTATTGAGGTCTGGACTCTATCATAAAAAATAGAGAGTCATTTCGAGTGAGCCGGAGAGATGATGACAACTGAAGACCTATTGCTCGATCGCTGGCGATCGCTTCCACTGGACAAACAGCATCAAGTGCTCGACTTTGTTGAGTTTTTGCAGCATCAGAGCGCACCTAAACGTCCACGCCGTAGTTTACGAGGAGTGTGCGCTGAGCTAAAGACCGATGTGACAGAGGCAGAGATTGCTGGAACACGGCGCGAGATGTGGGCAACCTTTCCGCGAGAGGATCTTTAATGACCGACGTTGTTGCGGATACTCACGCGATCGAGCCATCAACACGCTGGACGAAAAGCCACTCAATGCATTCGTTGAGGACGTGGGAATCACTCCAGTGTATTCAGTCTACCCAGTTCACAACTCGAAGATTTGGGATTTGTTTAAAGTGTCGAGTATTACGAGTCACCAGAACTGCCTGGTTTGCCAGAGCGATACTCGCAATTAACAGGTCTGCTCGTCCAATCTTGCGAAGATTGCCGACCAATTGCAAGGACTCAAACTGTTCTGCTGCTTTCAAGTCTAAAGGAAGAGTAAGAATCTGGACAAGCAAGGCTTCAGTGCGCGCCAAAAGCTCTTGTGCTCGTAGCAAACGTGTTCCTGTTTCTGCCTTCAGCACGTAATCCATACGACCACGCAGAACTTCAATTTTTGTGATGATTGTGATTCCAACATCAGGGTCTTCTAGATCGTTTAATCGTTTGATGACGTTTGGCTGTCCCGCATGAAGATAGGTGAGCGTGTCAGTGTCGAGTAAGTGCATCAGGTATCCGAGCCTGGATTAGCTTCTGCCCGTTCCCGCGCCTGATAAATCGAGGTTCTCAGCTCTGCCAGTGATGCATCATCAGACAAGGCTCCTGCTTGTTGAAGCAAGATAGTGCGGTTGTTTTGCGATCGCAGCCAGTCGTCGATCGCAGCTTGCAGAAAGCGCCAGGTATCTTCAATTTTGCGCCCTGGAAGTTTGCCTTGATCTGCCTGATGCAGAACCGTTTCAGTCGGCAATCTCAAATAAGCGGCGACTTCTTCGAGCGTCAAGACGTTTGTGGTTGTAGGGTTCATCGGTGACATTGCTTCACGTTCTATCTCATTATTGCCCCATCTTTCACCTTCCCCACACTCTACTCCCCACACTCTACTCCCTACTCCCTATTTCACCTTCCTCAACTCCTCCTCAGCCCGCTGCTTAAGCTTTAGATCATCCAATCCCTTGAGCGCTGCATTCAGGTCATCCATTGCTTTCTGCTTCTCGCCCCGTTGACTGTAAATCACGCCTCGCCACAGGTTAGCCTTAGCATAGTCAGGCTTGAGCTTGAGGGCTTGGGTAAAGTCAGCAATGGCTTTGTCGTAGTCCTGTTTATCGCTGTGAGCATATCCTCGAAGGTAATAAGCATCCGTAGCGTCAGCATTATCAGGTTTGAGCTTAAGGGCTTGAGTGAAATCAGCTATCGCTTGGTTATGATCACCCTTGTTTCTGTAGGTAACACCCCGCTTGATGTAAGCTTTAGCGAAGTCGGGTTTGAGTTTAATAGCTTGATTGAAATCAATGATGGCGCGCTCGTAGTCGCCTTTATGACTGTAAGTATTTCCTCGATTGCTATAGGCAAGAGCATCATCAGGTTCAAGTTTAAGAACTTGATTTAAATCAGCTATTGCTTGATCATAGTCGCCTTTATCGTCGTAAGCATTGCCCCGATTGTTGTAGGCATCGGTTGCGTTGGGGTTGAGCTTGAGAGCTTGAGTATAGTCAGCAATAGCTCGGTCATAATCGCCTTTGTATCGATAATTTAACCCACGATTGTAGTAAGCATCAGCATAGTCAGATTTAAGTTTGAGAGCCTGAGTATAATCAGCAATGGCTTTCCCATAGTCTTCTTTGGCAGTATAAGCATTGCCTCGATTGTAGTAAGCATCAGCGAAGTCAGGTTTGAGTTTAATAGCTTGAGTGCAATCAGCGATTCCCTTGTCGTAGTCCTTTTTATGGGTATAAGCAATGCTCCGATTGTTGTAGGCTTCAGCTAAATCAGGTATGAATTTAAGAACTTGGGTGTAGTCAGCAATGGCTTTGTTTTGATCTCTTTTCTGGTTGTAGGAATAGGCACGAGTGAAGTAGACAGTAACTTGACCAAAATTAAAGCGGTCGTCTTTGATCTGCTCAAGTGCATTACTCAGACGATCGATTGTTCCATCCCAATCTTTTGCTGCATAGCGAGACATACCGAGCGTCATCAGTGTCAAATATGCCATTTGATTCGAGAGTCGGGTTTGCACTTTGAAGCTTTCCAGTTCGGCAATGGCGGCTGTTCGGACTTGCCCTTTCATTTCTTTACCCAGTTCAGGCAAATAGTCTGGCGGCTTCAGGATTTCAAAGTTGACGCTGATGGGCACTGTGTCTTTGGTTTTGCCGTACCAGCCCCAGATGACGATGGCAGCTTTGCGTTGTTTTCCTTCCTCACGGGCAATCTCGCGTCCACTCTGATCCGGCGTGTCTTTAATGACCTTCCCCAGCAGCTTTACTTTCGTATCGGGGTATGGCTCGATGGCGTTCTCCAAATTCTTCCGAATGGTCTCGGTCACGCGGTAGCTTTGCGGGTCGGGACCTTCAAAGTCTGCGACCAGAATGATTACGTCCTTCGTGGGCAGGGTTTGGACGTACTGCCAGCCACCAATGCCTGCAAGGGTCAGCACCGGGACGAGTACCAAACCTGCAACAGCAGCGCGACGCACTCGTTTGCGTCTGGTTTCTTTGGTTGCCTGCGCTTTCACTTGCTCATCAGTCAGCGTGGGTGCAAAGGCAGAGGGACTTTTATCGTCGGTTTCCGGCTTCCAGAAGCGGGCGTAGTAGAGGCAAATGCCGAACAGCACCAAAATACCGACGACGAGGGAGAGGATGGTGATGAGTCCCGCATCTTTCTCGGCGAAGAGCTTGAGGAAGCCGTTGAGGCTGGTGATGAAGGCAACGATACCCGCAACGGGAGCGGTGAATTTGGTCAGAAAGGCTCCCAGGCTGGTGCTGGTTTTGTTGTCGTCACTCATCGTCGCGTCACCAGAAACCGGGTTTCTTGCTGAAGTATACGATTCAACCGCATTTGCTGCATAGAAACCCGGTTTCTTGATGTGTTTGTGGGGACGTTTCATGGAACGCCCCTACAGACGAACGCGATCTATAGCATCGTTACTCATGAGACTGCGATCGCCCAGCCTGCAACATCCACTATTCGCCCTCCAAGCACGGTCGTTCCTATTCTGAGTGCAATCGTTCCTGTTTAAAGCAAGAACATTGCAGTTCTGAGTAGGATCGTTCCTGTTTGAAACGCGATCGTTCCAACTTGGAGCACGATCGTTCCTGTTTGAAATGAGATCGTTCCTGGTTCAAGCAGCAACATTTCTGTTTGAAACGCGATCGTTCCTGTTTGAAATGCGATCGTTCCTGTTTGAAACGCGATCGTTCCAACTTGGAGCACGATCGTTCCTGTTTGAAATGCGATCGTTCCTATTTCAAATGTGTATAGCCTTCGGCATTCAAGAAAAGCAGAGCTTTCCAAAGGAATCGTTCCTGCTTCAAACAACATTATTCCTATTTCGAGTACGATCGCCCCATCCCATTCGCATCCCAACCGCGCATCGTGGCAGAATGTATCAAAGTTAGATACCCGTCGCCGCTCTCATGACTACCAGCCTCCCCAATCTGCCCAGCCAATACGATCCTGCAACCGCTGAAGCCAAGTGGCAGCAATTATGGGAAGCGAATGAAGTCTTCAAAGCTGACCCTAACCATCCCGGCGAACCCTATTGCATCGTGATTCCGCCGCCCAACGTCACGGGCAGTTTGCACATGGGGCACGCCTTTGAGCATTCCTTGATTGATGTGCTGGTGCGCTATCACCGGATGCTGGGACGCAACACCCTCTGGCTACCGGGAACCGACCACGCCAGCATTGCCGTCAGCACCATTCTGGATAAGGAACTCAAGGCTCAGAAGAAGAAGCGTCAGGATGTGGGACGAGAGGCATATCTGAAACGTGCCTGGGAGTGGAAAGAAGAATCGGGCGGCACGATCGTCGGTCAACTGCGCCGTTTGGGTCTTTCGGTAGACTGGTCGCGGGAACGCTTCACGCTGGACGAAGGGTTGTCTGAAGCAGTGCTGGAGGCATTCATCAAGCTCTATGACGAAGCGCTAATCTATCGCGGGAAGTACCTCGTCAACTGGTGCCCTGCCACTCAATCCGCCGTGTCTGACCTGGAAGTTGATAACCAGGAAGTGAATGGGCACCTGTGGCACTTCCGCTATCCGCTGACCGATGGCTCTGGCTATATAGAAGTGGTAACCACGCGACCAGAGACGATGCTGGGCGATACGGCTGTGGCGGTGAATCCCAACGACCATCGCTACAAGGCTTTCGTGGGCAAAACGCTGACATTGCCCCTCGTCGGTCGGCAAATCCCCATCATTGCGGATGACTATGTGGATTCCACCTTTGGGACGGGCTGCGTCAAAGTCACCCCTGCCCACGACCCCAACGACTTTGAGATGGGCAAGCGCCACAACCTGCCGTTCATCAACATTATGAACAAAGACGGAAGCTTGAACGAGAACGCAGGCGCGTTCCAGGGACAGGATCGCTTTGTGGCGCGGAAGAACGTGGTCGCGCAGTTGGACGCAGAAGGTTTTCTGGTCAAAATTGAGGACTACAAGCATACGGTGCCCTACAGCGATCGCGGTAAGGTGCCCGTCGAGCCGTTGCTTTCAACCCAGTGGTTCGTCAAAATTCGACCGATGGCAGACCAGACGCTAGAGTTTCTGGATCAGCAGCATTCGCCTGCCTTCGTGCCCGATCGCTGGACGAAAGTATACCGCGATTGGCTCGTCAGCCTGCGCGACTGGTGCATCTCGCGTCAACTCTGGTGGGGGCATCAAATTCCTGCCTGGTATGCGGTGAATGAAACGGGCGGCGAAATTACAGACGACACGCCGTTTGTGGTCGCGCGGAATGAGGCAGAAGCAAAAGAGAAAGCGATCGCCCAATTTGGTGCGGACGTACAGCTAGTCCAAGATCCCGATGTCCTCGACACCTGGTTCTCATCGGGACTGTGGCCCTTCTCCACGTTGGGTTGGCTAGAAAATTCAGACGATTTCAAGCGCTATTATCCCACCACAACTCTGGTGACAGGTTTCGACATCATCTTCTTCTGGGTTGCCCGCATGACCATGATGGCGGGGCACTTCACCGGAAAAATGCCGTTCCAGACTGTCTACATCCACGGTCTGGTGCGGGACGAAAACAACAAAAAGATGTCCAAATCGTCCAACAACGGCATCGACCCACTGTTGCTAATCAACAAATACGGCACCGATGCGTTGCGCTACACCCTCATTCGTGAGGTGGCAGGCGCAGGGCAGGACATTCGCCTGGAGTACAACCGCAAAACCGACGAATCCCCGACGGTAGAGGCATCGCGCAACTTTACGAACAAGCTGTGGAATGCGTCCCGGTTCGTTTTGATGAATATAGGGAGTGGGGAAGCAGAGGGAGCAGGGGAGGCAGGGGAAGCAGGGGAGGCAGGGGAAGCAGGGGGCGGTCATCAAGACTCTTTTCATCCTTTATCCTTTATCCTTCATCCTTCACCCCCTCACACCCCACACCCCACACCCCACACCCTCGAACACGCCGATCGCTGGATTCTCTCCCGCTTCCATCAAGTCACCCAACAAACCCGCGACCAGATCGACAATTTCGGTTTGGGAGAAGCCGCTAAAGGGTTGTACGAATTCATCTGGGGTGACTTTTGCGACTGGTATATCGAGTTGGTGAAGCCTCGCTTGCAGGGCGATGATGCCGAGTCGAAACAGACGGTTCAGCAGGTGCTGGTCTTCGTTCTAGAGGGTATTCTCAAGCTGCTGCATCCCTTCACGCCGCACATTACTGAGGAAATCTGGCACACGTTGACGCAAGCAGGCGACGATCGCTATCTGGCGCTGCAACCCTATCCAGAACCAGACGCAAATTTGATCGATCCTGAACTGGAACAGCAGTTTGAGTTGCTCATCGGCACGATTCGTACCATTCGTAATCTACGCGCTGAAGCCGAGATCAAGCCAGCGGTGAAAGTGACTGCCATTCTCCAAACCGAGAGCGACCGCGAACAGCACATCCTCACAGCGGGACAGGCGTACATCAAAGATCTGGGGAAAGTGGAAACGCTGACCATTACGACCATCAACGATGCCGCTCAGGTCGATCGGGATGCAACTCAGGCGATCGCGGGTGTCGTCGGCACCGTGCAGGTCGTGATTCCCCTGGCAGGGGTTGTGGATCTGGGGGCACAACGCACCAAGATCGAACGCGATCTCAAACGGGTTGAGGCAGAAATCCAGGCATTATCCGGTCGGCTGAGTAATCCTGGTTTCGTCAACAAAGCGCCTGCGGATGTGGTAGAAAGCGCACGGGCAACCCTGGCAGAAGCCGAAAAACAAGCAGAGATCTTGCGCGATCGGCTTGGCAAACTTTAGTGATGCAGCTTAGGCTATCGGTTAAAGATGTCGGCGGGACGTTTAATGTTAAGTTGCTGCTTGTAAAGACGCAGACGTTAGCCTGCTCAAACGCAATACAGCAATGAGCGATCGTGTTTTTGCCTCAGCTTGTGACGTGTCTTCGGTGCGATCGGCGTAGTGCTTAAGGCGGATGGCATCGCGCACCTAATCTAACAACTTCTTTAGAGGTCGCTGCATAGGACATGAGCGGAGATACCGTGTATTTAATAGTACATTTGCTCATCTCTGTAGGGAGCCTGAAAATATGAGGAAAGATTCCAGCTATCCAGCTTGAGCAGCGTATGATGCGGAAAGATTCTACCTAAGCATCAAATTTGAGGTGTTGTGGCGAATTGTTCTGCCTATTCACCCGCTGCGAGATCTTAGGCGGAAACTTTCAGTCTATTAATAGTTAGACCTCTGATTTTGTAATAGTACGGTTGTCAAGAATTGATCTTGATACACTGCTTTTGCTGAGTTATTACTATGCGTAAATCTCGGTATTTCTGTTGGCTTGCTAAAGGTTAAAGTCTGGTAGCAATTGATGCAAGAGCCTCCGACATGAAGTCTATGAATACTTGAAGTTTTCCGGAGTGTTGGCGATGTTTTGGGTAAATCGCATACAGGGTCAAAGGTTCCGTAGACCATTCTTTCAAGACAGTTTTAAGCATCCCACGTTCCAATTCATCTAAGACTGTGAACAGGGGCAAAAAAATTAAACCAAGTCCCGCGACAGCAGCTTGACTCGCAGCCAGGCTATTGTTCACTTTTAAAGATCCATCAACATGCACTGACACTGTTTCATGACCGCGCCAAAAACTCCACTCATGGGGCGATCGCGCCAGCGTGTAAACCACACAATGGTGCTTCTTCAGATCCTCTGGCGATTTTGGTTCGCCATACTGCTTCAGATATGCTGGTGATGCGCAAACGACTCTTTGCATATCGCCGATTCGATGTGTGACCAGACTATTATCGTTGACCAATCCGCCCCCTCTGATCCCCACATCAAATCCCTCCTCAATGAGATCCACATAGCGATCGTTGAGGATGAGTTCGATCCGCATATCTGGATACATTGATTGGAATTGATAAATCGCTGTTGCGACATGGGTTAAACCCAGAGACATGGGTGCTGTCACGCGAAGCAGTCCGTGAGGTTTGACCGAGAGATCGGAAACCGTTTCTTCAACACGTTCCAGTTCATCCAGAATCGAGCAAATCCGCTGAAAATAGAGTCGTCCTGTTTCAGTCAAGCTCAAACGTCTAGTTGTCCGATGAATCAACTGGGTTCCCAGTTCTTTTTCCAGTTCCTGGACATTTTTACTGACGGCTGCATTTGATAAGTTCAGAGCATCTGCTGCACGGCTAAAACTCTCTAACTCAACGACCCGTCTAAAGACGTTCAGAGCAATTAATTTGTCCATAGAAAACCACTTACAAAACGATCCATCGCGCCATCTATATTATTCACTATAGGTGAAAAGTTATTCAACTAAATCGATCTTTATCTTTTCTGAGTGAAGAGTTATGGTTAACTAATTCTGTTCAGAATCAGCAACAACTGAACTACTTTTAAATCCAAGGAGTGCAGATAGTGGTAAATAAAATTGATTTTTTATATCCTCGTGCCCGATATCGTGGGCAAGCCAAACCAGAAAACCTGGTTTTTAATGCCAATTTGCAGGAGTTTGCTCATCGAGTTGGTTACATCTGCAATCTTGAAACGGCTGGAAGAATTCCCTCGAAAGAAGCATTTGACAAGATTGAGGCACTGTGGGAAGTGTTGAAGCGCAGCAAAGAGCAGCTTGGTGTTGGCAAAGAATAACTTGATGGGTTGTTTGAACAGGAGAAAGTGTGATGGAAAAAGGCGACATTGTGCGCCTGAAAAAACCCTTTAAACCAACACTCTGGAGTTCGCAAGAATATTACTTCGGTATTATTGTCGGGATGGTTTCAGCAATGTTTGCAGAGCAGACAGATGTAGTCCAAAAAAGTCAACCCCATGCTGAAATTATTCTCTACCTCTATGATCCTGGTAGTGCAACGGTCTATTTAACCTATGCGCTTCAAGCTGTGGTAACCCAAAGCGGAGGAACTATGAATCAAGCACAAGTCTATACAGTGGATAAACAGGTTGACGGCATTGAATATTTTGCGATCGTTGATTTGCTCAAGCGATATTACGACGCTTTATATCGTTGTGATACCGCTCTTTTGGCGACCGTATTTCATGCCAATGCGCAATACTTCACGGCATCTAGCGGAGAACTATTGCATCTTGATATGCGTTCCTATTTCCCAATCGTTGAACAACGAATTTCCCCAGAATCTTCCGGCGATCCCTATACCTTTTCGATCGATTCGATCGAGTTTGCAGGGGCTGTAACCGCGATCGCCCGAATGCATTCTTCCATGCTAGGCAAAGATTTTATTGATCTCCTCACCCTCATTCAGCTTGAGGGCGAATGGAAAATTATTGCCAAAGTCTTTCACTACAAAATCCATGCAGACACGACAATATTGCCAGCAAGCCAGAATTAGCGGGAGGTCAAACTATGCCCTATGTAAACATCAAAATCACTCGCGAAGGTGCAACAGAACAGCAAAAAGCTGAACTGATCAAAGGTGTAACAGAACTTTTGGTGCGTGTTCTCAATAAGACACCTGCCACAACATTTGTCGTCATTGATGAAGTTGCAACTGAAGATTGGGGTGTTGCTGGCGTGCCTGTGAAAGAATTTCGGCAAGGCATTCAGCCACAATCACATTGAAAAATGTCAATCTAGACAGTCAAATCTTTGAGCCAAATTGGAGGTAGATAGTATGACCACTCAGACTGTAATTATCACGGGCGGTGCAACTGGCTTAGGTTATGCCATTGCTGAAGCATTTTTGCACAATCAGGCGAATGTGATACTGAACGGGAGAACATTCTCAAAACTTGAAACAGCGGCTCAAAAACTCGATCGACCCGATCGTATCCATCTTGTAGCAGGTGATATTATCGATCCAACATTTGCTCCAAAACTAGTTGATGAAGCTGTTTCCAAGTTTGGTCGAGTGAATGTGCTCATTAATAATGCTGGCATTTTTGCGATCAAACCGTTCACTGAATATAGCATTGGTGAGTTAGACCAATATCTAAACTATGTTCGCGGTACTTTTGCGCTCACCCAGGAAGCCGTCAAGCAAATGCGCTTGCAAGGAGATGGCGGCGCAATTATCAACATTGGGACAATTCTCACGTTCCACGCTAGTCAGTCAATTCCTGCTTCAGCACCGATTATGGCGAAAGCCGCAATTACAGCTATGGCGAAAAACCTATCTTTTGAGTTAGCCGAGGATAGGATTCGGATCAACACGATCGCGCCTGGGATTGTACCAACACCACTTCATGGTGAACTGACCCAAGAAACATTAAATTATTTAGATCGGCAGCATCCTCTGGGTCGGGTTGGCACGCCCAAAGATATCGCCGATGCCGTTCTATATTTGGCAAATGCAAGCTGGGTAACGGGGGTGATCCTCCCGGTTGATGGTGGTATTGCGGCTGGAGGAGATGGCTTTAACAATCGCCAGCAAGCAGCTTAAGTCGCTGTCCAGAAGCAGTCTCATGCATTTTCTGCACTAACCCCTTCGGTGCAGAAAATGCATGAGAACAGACAGTCTAACAGCTAAAGGCGTAAATCTGTCTAACAACGCCCATGCACACCGACCGCCACAATGTAATCGGTTATGATGCAGAGGTAGTCTGCGGCGGGTGATGGGCAACGTTATGCCGACAGCTTTCGGTAGGGACGTTGCATTTACCGTTCCTACTACGGGAATAAACTACAAATGGCGATCGTGATGCTAACAGCAATGTCCGTCCTATTAGTTCGTGGGATATTATGTAGGAGTTCCAAGAGGTCGCCTAGCGATCGAGAGTCCACCTATGCAAGCAATCTTGTTGAGCAGCGAAGAAGTTACGAAACGTGCGTACCGAATCTACGAGAGCAAAATTCATCAGATATCCCGCAGTGCTTCCACATCATGCACATCGGCTACCGCGATATCGGCACCGTTCTGATGCAGTTTTGTGGCGTTTGAGGGATTGTGTGTGACGACGATAGCCGACTCACGCCGTTTGAGTAGCGCCTGCACCACGGCTGAACCAACGTTGCCAGTCGCTCCAAGAATGATGTGCATCCTGAACCTCCAAAGATTGATAGACATCCCGCGCTCATTTAACTGTTGCCACTCATGCGATCGCTCTTTTCCAGTTGGACTAGCAGCGTTTACTTTCCAATAATCAATCACTGTTGCAATGTGGGCTGACATCTGATTTTGGCGTTGCTGAATGCAAGTATGATTTTCCCTCATCCCCAGCCCTTCTCCCTGGGGAGAAGGGAGCTAGAATTCTTGTCCCCTCGCCCAAAGGGCGAGGGTTAGGGTGAGGGCGGATTTTGCGGTTCATACCTCGATTCAGCAACGCCCTGATTTTCTCCTCAACCATTGCTTCAGAACTGGATTTTGGCAAACTTGCTCAAGCTTGGCTTCTGTAATTACGATGGAAACATGGAGAACTCTACAGAACGCAAACCGCCTCACACGGAGATTACATCATGCTCCTTGCGATCGCACTCACAATTCTCACCCATTTGGTGATTCCTGCTGTTTTTCTAGCTTGGCTGTGGCGAGAAACGAATCGCAGTAAGCTGGATTGGTTGCTTAAACTATTAGTAGTTGCCCTTTACATCGTTCATATTTTTCTGATTGGGCGATGGGACTGGTTTAGCTATTATCTGCGCTTTGGGCTAGTCATTTTGCTCATTGTTGCAGCATATCAGTCTTTCATCAAAGTAAAGGCATTGCCACTGTATCCACCCCGAAAGCTGGGTCACTATGTTTCGCTGGGAATTAGCAGTGCTGTCATTTTATTCTTCATCGCGGTTCTAGGAAGCTACATTCCGCAAGGCTATTCTTTCGGTGGGGAATCTATTCAACTTGCTTTTCCGCTTAAGAGTGGCGTTTATTATGTTGGACACGGTGGAAATCATCCGACAATTAATTACCACAATGTTAATCCAACTCAACGGTACGCTTTGGATATTGCCAAGCTCAATGCTGTGGGGACGAGAGCGAATGGACTCTATCCGGAGTTACTAACGAACTATGCCATTTTTGGAGAAACGCTCTACAGCCCTTGTAATAGCACAGTTCGCAAAGCCGTTAATAATTTTCCTGACTTGGTTCCGCCTCAAAGCGATCGCAATAATCCGGCAGGTAATCACATCTTGATTGAATGCAAAGGGGCTGATGTTTTGCTGGCACATCTTCAGCGTGGAAGTCTCACGGTTCAAGAAAGAGAGACGGTTGAGGTTGAACAAGCGATCGCTAAAGTTGGCAATTCAGGCAACACCACTGAACCTCATCTGCACATCCATGCGCGTCAAGCAAACACGGGCAAATCAGTATTAAGCGGGGAAGGAATGCCAATGCTGTTTTCTAACCGATTTTTGACCAGAAACAGTGTGCTCTTTCATCGTTAAGGTGCCCTTTCGTAGTTAAAACATCATTTTTTAATGCTTCCCAAACATTTTTTGTGTTGCAATTGATCGCCGCGATCGCGCGCGACAATGCTGCCTTAGCTTCTTGCCTTACTACTGTCTAAATAGCCTACTGTCCAAACAGCTTTCAACCAAAAATTCTACAAAGCATTGCACTTTGGGCAATAAGTAGCGATTACTAGGAAAAATGGCATAAATGCCAACATCGCTCTCATCTTCGTACTCAGTCAAAATCCGAATTAGCTGCCCCGATCGCAGCGCCTGATCCGCCAAAAATGCGGTCACACGAGCAATGCCTAAGCCTGCCAGAACCGCTTCATACAGTGCCGTTCCACTATTGACCGTAAAATTTCCACCCACGCTAATTTCTCTCACTCCTACTGGATCGCGAAAGCGCCATTGATTCAAGGTGGTTTTGTAAGCATTTAAGGCGAGGCAATTATGATTGGCTAAAGCATCGGGAGTTGCAGGCGTTCCATACCGATCGAGATAGGCTGGAGCCGCGCAAATAATCCGGCGATCGGACACTAACCGACGGGTAATTAGAGAAGAATCTGCTAGTTCACCAATGCGAATTGCTACATCGATGCCATCACCAACAATATCGACTAAATCATCGGTCAGCGCTAATTGAATGCTGAGGCGTGGATAGTGGGTCAAAAACTCAGGCATTCGCGTTAGCAGATGACGATGAGCAAACAGAGTCGAACAACTGACGTGAAGGTTACCCTGTGGTGCTTCGCTGTGATGTTTTGCCTCGCGATCGGCTTCCTCCAAATCTGCCAAAATTCTGAGGCAGCGATCGAAATAACGTTCTCCGACTTCAGTCAAGCTGAGGCTGCGTGTGGTGCGATTAAATAAACGTACACCCAACTGATCTTCAAGCTGACTAATGCGGCGACTGATTGCAGATGGATTGATTTCTAGGGCAACCGCCGCCTTCGCAAAATTGCCGCTGTTTACAACCTGTACAAAGACTTCTAAATCTTGTAAACGACTCATAGTGATTAATGCTTTTTGAGCATGATAGTAGTGCCTGAAAAAGCTATTGTTATTTGTTCAAGCACGAATCTACACTTAAGCTATCGAAGCTTGTTTTGCAAGTCCACCATCAACCTTCAACAGATTTTTTACGATCGTCACAGAATTTTGAGTCGTTTTTACAACCCAAAAACTAATGATGAAACATACTACAAATCGACAATCTAGCCGTCGGCAAGTCATTCAAACTGGGCTGGCTGGGCTTGCTGGAGCCGCTACAGTTGGCTTCACCCGTCAAGCTAATGCTCAACAGCCTGCACCCAAACCCGCGATCGCGCAGGGTCGTTTCGCTGGAAAAGTCGTTGTGATTACTGGCGCAACGTCTGGCATTGGTCGCGCCGCCGCGATCGCCTTTGCCCGTGAAGGAGCTAAAGTCGGTTTCTGCGGACGGAGAGAAAACCTGGGGGCTGAGGTGGAACAGGAAATCCGGCAACGTAGTGGCGATGCTACTTACATCAAGGCGGATGTGACACAGCCCAAAGAAGTTGAATCGTTTGTCGATCGCATCGTCGAAAAATATGGTCAGCTAGATGTGGCGTTTAACAATGCTGGCGACGTGCTGACAAAACCGCTCCATGAGATTACCGTTGAAGAGTGGGATCGAACTCAAAACACCAATCTGCGGGGTGTTTTTCTGGCAATGAAATACGAAATTCCGCACCTGCTGAAGCGGGGTGGCAATATTGTGATTACTGCCTCTCAACATACGATCGCCACTCGACCGGGTTTTGCTGCTTATACTTCGGCGAAACGGGCGCTGTTGGGGTTGGCGCAGGTGGCAGCTCTGGATTATGGTCAGCAGGGAATCCGGGTCAATGTACTTTCGCCCGGAATTACCGACACACCGCTGTTTCAACGAACAACGGGAGGAAATCCAGAGAAAGTAGAAGCGTCTCGACAGTTGGCGGATGCGCTGAAGCGGATTGCGACCGCAGAGGAAATTGCTGAAGCGGCATTGTTCCTCGCGTCAAATGATTGTCCTTACATTACGGGTACGTCTCTCTTAGCCGATGGTGGCATGATGTCGGGTTTGTAGATGAGTTTTAAACGATCGCGACTACACAGATCCCCGACTTTTCCAAAAAGTCGAGGATCTAAATCCAGTTTATTTTAGTGCCATGCAATTGGAATCATTTTAGGTTTTACAGGCGTAGAAATCATGCAAAAAACGTCTCACAGAATGCGTCGATCGCTCTTCATGTCAGCGATCGCCACTTTCACAACCGTGATAGCTGGAATTTTCACCAGAAAAGTGCAAGCTCAATCTAAAGATCGCTACACTCGCGGGCTTGAGGCTTTCAAACGAGTCGGCGGTAAAAACTACGATCGCGCCATTCGTCCACTCGAAGCGTTCTCACCAGATTTAGCCCGAATGCTGGTAGAACATGGCTTTGGTGATGTTGTGTCACGCCCCGGACTTGATTTGAAACAGCGAGAAATTGTGACTGTGGCGGCATTAACGGCGATTGGATCAGTTCGTCCTGCTTTGAAGTTTCACATTCACGGGATGTTGAATGTGGGCTGTACACCTCAAGAAGTGGTTGAAACCATTCTCCATGCCGTTGTGTATGCTGGTTTTCCTGCCGCGCAAGATGGGATGACGATCGCGCGAGAAGTGTTCCAAGAGCGTAAGCTGGAGTTCAAACCTATTTCGGCAAGACCAGAGGGCGATCGCTATCAACTTGGTCTGCAAAATTTGCGACAAACAGAAGGCGATCGGGTCAAAACGATCGCCACTCGGTTTGCCAAGCTTGCTCCAGATTTAGCACGATTGACGGTTGAGTTCGCTCACGGTGAAATCTGGAATCGGCGCGGACTCAGCCTCAAATCCCGCGAGTTTGCGACTCTGGCAGTGGTAACGGTGTTGGGAAATCAGAGTCATTCCCTTGAAACTCACGTTGAAGGAGCATTGCGATCGGGTGCAACGGAGACCGAAATTAAAGAGTTGGTGTTGCACATGACCGTTTACGCAGGGTATCCCAAAACATTGACTGCTGTAGCTGCCGCGCAACAGACTTTTGCAACGCTAAAGCAACGGGGAATGCCTGCTGCCAGTCCGCAACCAGAGTTAGAAAGTCGGCGGCAAGCAGAAAGTAATGAAGCGCGGTATCGTCGAGGGTTGGAAGCGCTCAACCAAATCAGCAAAGCATCGGGTGAGGCAGTGGTAAAAAGCTTTGAAGCGATTGCTCCCGACCTTGGGCGCTACATCCTGGAATTCTCTTACGGCGATGTATTTTCTCGTCCCAATCTAGATCTCAAAACCCGTGAACTGGCAACCGTCTCGGCATTGACTGGATTGAATACAACTGCCTCAGAACTGCCGCTCAAGGTGCATGTCAATGGGGCATTAAATGTTGGAGCCTCTCGTCAAGAGATTGTTGAAGCGATCATGCACATGATTCCCTATGTTGGTTTTGTGAAAGTGCAGCAGGCAATGGCTTTAGCGGAAGCAGTGTTTAAGGAACGAAATGTTTAGATCAATAGATCGTGAGAGCGTTTGGTTATGAATAGTGTCAAGTCTTTTGAATCTGTTTTGCTGGGCGATCAGCAAAACAAGCGATCGCACCTATTGATTTTCTTGTAGCCAACGGTCCAAGTCAGCGATCGTCTTAAAATCTAGCCATGCTTCACTCAATGCTTCTATCTGCGTCAAGGAGAGCGCATCAATTACTTACTGAGCAGTATTTGATGGTTTTGAGCAGCTTAATACATTCGTGAACAACGGGTGAAGTCTCGTTCTGTCGCCATGCTAGAGCCAACTTTAACGTTGGAAAAGCTCCAATTAAAGATCGATAAACGATGCCTTTTGCACTCAGGTTTTGCATATCAGAGAGCACAAAGGTAATACCAACGCCAGCCGCAGCCAAGCCTAAACGAGTTTGGGCAAGCTCTGCTTCCTGCACCACGTTGGGCACAAATCCAGCCTGTTCACAGCATTTGATGAAGTCGGCGTACATGACAGGTGCGAGCGATCGTGGGTAAAAAACGAGCGGTTCGGTTGCCAAAGACTGAAGCATAATCTCTTTCTGTCGCGCCAGTCGATGGGAAGCGGGCAAGGCGGCAATGTAGACTTCTTCAAGTAATGGGTGAATTGAAAGAGACGGTTCGCGGATGGGAAGATACACAAAGCCGACATCGATTTGGTGAGTACGGAGCGCTTCAACGTGAGTTTCCGTTCCCCCGCTGGTGAGAATCAATTCGACCTGTGGATATTGCTCTCGGTAGGTTCTGACCATATCTGGTGCAAGGCTAAACAGGGTTGCTTCAGTGAAACCGATCCGGAGCCTGCCCATTGCTCCACCCGCCACTTGTCTTGTGACCTGGATACCTTCTTCGACTTCACGCAAAATTCGGCGGGCAGTTTCGAGAAATTTTTGTCCGGCGATCGTCAATCGCACCCAATGTTTCGTTCGTTCAAACAGTTGGACTTCTAAACTCTCTTCGAGCGCTTGAATTTGTTTGCTCAGGGCTGGCTGGCTCAGGTGCAGCGATTCCGCCGCTCGACCAAAGTGTAGTGATTCAGCCACTGTAATGAAATATTTGAGTTGGCGAAGTTCCATCAGAGTGACTTGCTAATAACCTACAGTTATTACGCCATAGCAAATCAGAAATAGCAACCTTCTAACCCGCTACTAACATAGAGCTTAGAGTATATTTATAGCAGCAATGAAACACACGTTAGCGACGACTGTGTTGACGGTGGCAATGGTTCCTGTAGTAATTTCTACCCAAGCCATTGCCAACACCGCCACTCATTCATCCCCAACAGATCGTTCTTCTGCGGCTTTGCAACGACCTGACTCAGTAACTGCTGGAGATAAACCAGCTATCGGCACAAACAGCCCCAACAGCCAGATTCAACTATTGAAGCACTCATCATCTAACGTATGGTCGAAGCCTGAAACAGATAGGCTCAATCGATCCTACCCCGCTTATTGCGAGTTCTTTTTGTTCAATGTGGAACCAGGCAGTTGGCAGTTTAAGCAAGACATTCAACGATGTGTTTATGGTCAGTAAGAAGCGTAGAAAGGAGAATAGCCATGATTCGTACCCAACGTGATGCCATGCAAAACGATTCCCCTCCAGTCATCTCTCGTCGAGCTGCACTTCAACTGATGGGATTGGGTGCAGCTAGTGCTGTGATTCCCTCTATGTTGAATGGGTGTGGAACTGAGCCAGCGCAGGGACAAGCATCACTGCCCGCGCTAAACCAAACGTCAAAGCTAATTACAAAAGAGATTCCGCGCACGAACGAACGAGTGCCCGCGATCGGCTTAGGCACATTCATGACCTTTGATGTGATGTCCAATCAGCCACGGAACAACCTGCGGGAAGTGATGCAGCGCTTTTGGGAGGCAGGCGGGCGAATGATTGATGTTTCCCCGCTCTATGGTATGTCAGAGGTGAATGTGGGCGAGTTTGCGAAAGTCCTCGGCATGACAACCAATTTATTCATCGCCAATAAGGTTTGGGCAACTGGAGAATTTCTCGGCGATCGCTCTCAGGCACAACGACAGTTTGACCAGTCGTTGAAACGGTTGTCGCGCGATCGCATTGATACCATGCAAGTGCATAGTTTAGTGAATGTCGATGTGATGCTGCCACTGTTGCGGGCATGGAAGCAAGAAGGCAAAATTCGCTATGTGGGCATCACGCATCATGAACCGCTCTATTTTGGAGCGATCGAGCAATGGATTGGGCGCGGGAATTTAGACTTTGTGCAAGTGCGTTACTCGATCGCTCAGCGCCAAGCAGAAGAAAGGCTCTTACCTGCTGCTGCGGAACGAGGAGTTGCCGTCTTAGCAAATATGCCGTTTGAGAAAGCGCGTCTGTTTGAACTGGTCAATGGGCAACCTCTGCCTGATTTTGCCCGCGAAATAGGTTGCGAGAATTGGGCGCAGTTTTTCCTCAAGTATGTGATTTCACATCCAGCCGTCACCGCTGCCATCCCTGCTACGTCGAACCCAGATCACGTTGCTGAAAATATGGGAGCACTCAGAGGCGCTTTACCCGACAATGCCATGCGTACCCGGATGGTGAAGCATATGGAAAGCATTCCTGGTTTTAACAAACTGACACAAACTCCCTGGTATCCCGGCAAACAGTTCAGCGGTTTGGTGCGTCTGCCCAATCCACGCCCGATTGGTTGAAAATCGCAACTATCAACAGCTACAGGTCAACAGCTACAGGTCAACAGAGTTCAATTTCTAGGCAAGCCATTGATTGACACTCCACCTGAATATCGGGTGGCGTTTTTCCGTGATCCTGAAGGTAATGTTCTGGAATTTTATCAAGAAAGCACTGGTTTTACTGATTCGTTTGCAAGTAAAATGTCTTTTGAAAGCAACTCTCAACGAATGAACTGATTAGCCATGGAATATGTTGAGTTCTTTGCATCAATTGCGAAATCTGGATGACTCAACCCAAACTGAACAGCCAAGGTTTGATAGCAGCACTGTGTGCCACAGCGACTTGGGGAATGGTGGGGGTATTTGTCCGCTGGCTACCAGGGTGGTCTCCCTTTGCAGTCTTGGCAGGTCGTTTTTTAGTTGCCACTGCTACGATGCTTCCAATCCTTTTTGTAGCGTCCAGTGTCCGACATGATTTGACTCGCTCCCTCCGCACTCCGTTGATTTGGGGGTTGAGTTTACCAGCGATCGGGAGTTACGTCTTGGGCACAACAGCATTTCAAATGGCACCTGTGGGAGAAGTTACCTTATTATTCACAACTTCCCCCTTATTTATCATTGCCTACAAATATCTTGTACACTTACCCATTAAACGAACTGAGGGTCTCGGAATGCTGTTGGCTACGGCTGGAGTTTGTCTGATCATGGTTCCTCAGCTATCGACTGATCAAACTGTCTCTTGGCAAACGATCGCAGGCTACCTTTTGGCATTAAGTGCTGCTGGTTTGCTTTCCCTCTACGTCTTTTGGTTGAACGTGCTAACCCAACAAAAGATCGCTCCCAAGTCGATCGAGGTCGTTTTTCTTACCTGTTTGCTGGGCAGTATTTTATCTCTGTTGTGTGAAATTTTCTTCTCCAAACTATCAATCGGAAGCAGCATTGATGAACGAGCGATCCTTGTGTTATTAGGATTAGGCATTTTGTCCACTGTATTGCCGTTTTGGTGTTACACAGTGGCGGTGCAGCGTTTGCCAATTGTATTGGCAACTGCGATCTTGCTGCTAGAGCCAATGTTTGCCGTGTTATTTGCATCGATAGCTTTACAAGAAATACCATCACTTTGGTTTGGCATGGGCAGCGTACTAATTCTCTGGGGCTTATTGTTGATTGCTAGAGAAGCCAGCGCTGCATGAGTCTACGTTGTTTAATTCGCTCTGTAGGCTTTGGGTGTCAGACCTGTGAGTTGGCGAAACTGTTTGCTGAGATGGCTGTGGCTGTTGAATCCACATAAAAAAGCGATGTCCATAATGGAGCGATCGCCCTGAACCTTATTGAATTTTCGTTCCTAAGCGATCGGAATGAGTGCGAACCGTTTCGTTTGCAATACTTTGAAACATTTTTGCCAGAAAACTATGAGGGCATTATCATCTTGGCGCTTTCCATCGATTAAGATGAATGCGATCGCCCATTGGCAATGCCAGTTATGGATAAACACATGACTCTATCGGTTGGTGAGGTTGTCGATCGCCTCTACCGGACTGAATCGCGGTGCGTCTTTGCCACCCTAGTTCGATTACTGGGGGATTTCGATTTGGCTGAAGAAGCGTTGCACGAAGCATTTGCAGCAGCAGTCGAACAGTGGACGCGGCAAGGACTCCCAGCCAATCCTCGCGCCTGGTTAATCTCAACAGGACGATTCAAAGCCATCGATATCCTTCGCCGTCGCACTCGCTTCAACACGTCCATCACAAAGCTTGCTCAACCATCGGATGGAGACGTTGATCCGCTGAATGCGATCGCAGATACGGAATTAGCAGACGATCGCCTCCGCTTAATCTTCACCTGCTGCCACCCCGCCCTGGCACCAGGCACCCAAGTTGCCTTAACCCTGCGAGAAATTTGTGGACTTAAAACCGAGGAAATCGCCAGCGCCTTTCTGACGGCACCTACGACGATCGCCCAACGCATCGTTCGAGGTAAAGCCAAGATTAGAGATGCGCGGATTCCCTACGAAGTGCCTGCGATCGCGGCTCTGCCTGAACGCTTGGATGCCGTTTTGTCCGTGATTTATCTGGTGTTCAACGAAGGCTATTCTGCCTCATCGGGTGCATCCTTGACGCGGGCGGATCTTTCAGGAGAAGCCATTCGCTTAGGGCATTTACTGTTGGATCTATTGCCTGACCCAGAAGTGATGGGATTACTGGCACTGATGGTGTTGCAGGAGTCTCGACGGAGGGCGCGATCGTCCCCAGATGGCGATTTGATCCTCTTAGAAGATCAGGATCGTTCCCTCTGGAATCAAGCACAAATCGCAGAAGGGAAAATGCTGGTGGAACAAGCGCTATCTCAACCGATTGGAGTGTATACGATTCAAGCCGCGATCGCCGCCGTCCATGCGGAAGCGGCAAGTGCGGCTGATACGAACTGGGCGCAAATTGTGGCTTTATACGATCTGTTGGTGCAAGTGGAACCTTCTCCGGTGATTGAATTGAATCGAGCGGTGGCAGTGGCGATGCGAGATGGCGCATTGGCAGGATTACAACAGATCGACACTATTTTGGCACAGGGGAATTTAGCGGATTATCATTTGGCTCATGCGGCACGGGCAGATCTGTGCCGACGGTTGGGCAGAACGGATGAGGCGAGAGTCTCCTATCAACACGCATTGGCGATCGCACGGCAGGAACCAGAGCGGCGATTTCTAGAAAAACGGCTGCAAGAATTGGGCTGAAAAAAAGTTTTGGGGGCGTTGCTGAATCGAGGTATGAACCGCAAAATCCGCCCTCACCCTAACCCTCTCCCAAAGGGCGAGGGGACAAGAATTCTAGCTCCCTTCTCCCTAGGGAGAAGGGCTGGGGATGAGGGAAAATCATACTTGCATTCAACAACGCCAAAAAGTTTTGGGCTGATGTCGATCTGGGGCGTTACCGTTCGACTATTGGATAACAGCACGAAATCGCTGGAGGAAACCCATGAAATACATGCTATTGATTTACAGTGATGAAGCCGCATGGACTGACCAGGAACGAGAGGATTGCTATGCAGAATCGACTCAACTGGCTGATCAACTGCAAGCAGAGGGACGGTATCTCCACTCATCGCCCTTACATTCGATCGCAACGGCAACCAGCGTGCGCGTCCGGGATGGCAAACGATTGTTAACCGATGGTCCTTTCGCAGAAACCTACGAGCAACTCGGCGGTTACTTTCTGGTGGATGCAAAGGATCTCGACGAGGCGATCGCGATCGCGGAACGTCTTCCATCTGCCCGCAAAGGCACCGTCGAAATTCGTCCGATCGTGGAACTGTCTGGCTTGCCAAAACGACAAACAACATGAAGTGAATCGATGATGACTCAACATCCTGTAGTCTCACGCGAAGCATGGCTCGTCGCCCGCAAACAAAATCTTGGTCAAGAAAAAGAATCGTTCGATTTCTAGAAAAAGTTTGTTCAACGTGTCGATCTCACGCACCTTGATTCGACTATTTGATAGAACAAGCGTTTGGTCGCAAACCGACATTATCACAACACAATCAAACAGGAGTTACAGTATGAAACCCAATCCCATTGTTTGGTGCGAGATTTACGTACAGGACATGGATCGTGCAAAACGGTTTTACGAGTCTGTATTCGAGGTGAAGCTGGAGAAGCTCGAAAGTCCTGAAAGTCCTGGAATAGAAATGTGGGCGTTTCCAATGACGATGGAAGCAGTAGGCGCGTCTGGCGCATTGGTCAAGATGGACGGGGTTAAATCTGGCGGCAGTGGCACGATACCGTACTTCCATTGCAATGAAGTCGCTGTGGAAGCGGAGCGCGTTGTCAACGCGGGTGGGAAAATCCACACACCCAAAATGTCAATCGGTCAATACGGGTTCATGGCTTTGATGGTCGATACTGAAGGAAATGCGATCGGTCTTCACATGCCTCCACAAGCAATGGAGTAAGGGCGGCTCCAATCGAGTAAAAACGGAAACATTGAGATATCAAGACTAGCATAAGATCAAAATGGAGAAGCCTATGAAGCTCTATGAATTCGCGCCTACGCGCTCAATTCGGGCGCGATGGATACTCCAGGAGTTGGGCGTAGATTTCGAGTCGATGACCGTCAATCTCGCGGCGGGTGAACATCGTCTCCCGGAATTCCTCAAGATGAATCCGTGCGGCAAGCTCCCAGTGCTCGTTGACGACGACCTTGTTCTCACTGAGTCGGTTGCGATTGTACTTTATCTGGCAGAAAAGTACCCCCACAAAGGGTTGATTCCCACAGACATCCAGCAGCGATCGCAAGTCTATCGTTGGCTGCTGTTCACGGCTACGGAGCTAGAGCAACCGCTCTGGCGCATCGCGCGTCACACGATGCTGTATCCACAACATTTGCGCCTTCCTGCCGAGGTCTCCCTGGCTCGCCAAGATTTCATAGATATGGCAGCGGTGATGGAGGAGCATATGCAGGGGTGCCAGTTCATTGTTGGCAACACGGTAACGATCGCCGATTTCGTTTGTGCCTATACGCTTGACTGGGCTAACGAGATTCAGTTGCTCGAAGGTTGTCCTCATCTCCTCCAATATATGGAGCGGATGTATGCTCGATCGAGTGCGCCACTCCGTATTGCTGAGGCTCTTGCCAGTATCAATGGCTAATCGGCTGTTGCGAGGGCAATTGGCACGTATGTGAGCGACACGGATTTTTAGTTCCTGAACACAACCTACAACCATCAACCCAAAAGGAGTCCCTTATGAAATTAAATCCATATCTCTCTTTCAACGATGAATGCGAAGCTGCGTTTAAGTTTTATGAGCAGTGCCTGGGCGGAAAAATCGACTCAATGATGACCTACGGAGATTCGCCCATGGCGGAGCAAACGCCCCCTGAAAAGCTTGATAAAATCATGCATGTCTCGCTAACTGTGGGCGATACAGTACTAATGGGTTCCGATGCCCCGCCTAATTACTTTGAAAAACCACAGGGTTTCTCAGTGTCGCTCGTATTTACCGATCCAGGAGAAGCCGAACGGATTTTTAACGCTTTGGCAGAAAACGGAACGGTGCAGATGCCACTTCAAGCAACCTTCTGGGCTGCCCGTTTTGGCATGGTTGTCGATCGATTCGGCACTCCGTGGATGATTAACTGCGATCTACCTGCTTAAGTATTCAGTTTGTTCCACAGGGTTCCATTTGTGGAACCCCTGACCTCGAACATGAGCGCCTTTCACTCATACCTTCACCCGATAATGACGCTTGAAAAGGAGGAACTATGACGCGCCAAATCTTTGTCAATTTACCAGTAAAAGACCTCAATAAATCGATCGAGTTCTTTACTCAACTCGGCTTTACATTCAATCCCCAATTTACTGACGAGAATGCTACTTGCATGATTGTGGATGAGACTATCTTTGTCATGCTACTGGTTGAACAGTATTTCAAGACCTTTACTCCCAAAGAAATCTGCGACACCACTAAAAGTGCAGAAGTACTGGTCGCTTTATCGTTTGAGAGTCGGGAAGAAGTTGATGCGATCGTGGCAAAGGCGATCGCGGCTGGCGGTACGACTTACAAAGAACCGCAAGACCTCGGCTTTATGTACCAACACGGCTTTCAAGATTTAGATGGTCACATTTGGGAAATCTTTTTCATGGACGAGAGCGCGATCGCCCAAGGTTAGTCGTTCTCATCCGCAATTAGAACCATTAGGAGAAACACCATGCCAACCATTCAAACGATCACCTCTTTGTGGTTTGATGATCAAGCCAAAGCAGCCGCTGAGTTTTATACGGCGATTTTTAGCAATTCAAAGATCGTCAACATAACTCGGTATGGTGAAGCTGGGTATGAGGCTCACGGCAAACCGGCAGGAACGGTGATGGTCGTCGCCTTTGAGCTAGATGGGCAGACCTTTACCGCCCTCAACGGTGGTCCAGTTTTCAAATTCAACGAAGCGATTTCGTTCCAAGTCAATTGCGACACCCAGAAGGACGTGGATTATTACTGGGAAAAGCTCTCAGCAGGCGGCGATGACACGGCACAGCAGTGCGGCTGGCTCAAGGACAAATACAGGGTTTCATGGCAAATTGTCCCTCGGATTTTGGTCGAGTTGCTCAGTGACACCGACGCAGAAAAATCGCAAAAAGCCATGACCGCCATGCTGCAAATGCAGAAGATTGACATTAATGAACTCAAACGAGCCACGGCTGCCTAGCAACAGAGGTGTCAACCAACAGCAGTCCAACTCACAACCAACCAACAGGAGATCTCACAATGAAAGTCATAGTTATGATCAAAGCCACCCCAGACTCCGAAGCGGGTATCATGCCCAGCGAACAACTTCTGACCGAAATGGGACAATACAATGAAGACTTGGTCAACGCAGGGATTATGCTCGCAGGTGAAGGACTGCATCCCAGTTCCAAAGGGGTGCGGGTGATGTTTTCCGGCACCAATCGCAGTGTCACTGATGGACCCTTTACAGAAACCAAAGAATTGATTGCAGGCTTCTGGATCTGGCAAGTGGAATCGATGGAAGAGGCGATCGCCTGGGTGAAACGCTGCCCCAACCCGATGCCCGGAGACTCCGAGATTGAAATCCGTCCTGTTTTTACAGCAGATGATTTTGGTGAAGAATTTACACCGGAACTGAGAGCGCAAGAAGCTCGTGTTCAAGCGGCGGCTGAGCAGTTACAGAATTCGTGAGATCAAGCAGGCGATCGCAACGCGTGCCTTCGGCATCGCCCATTGACTTCTAGAATGAAAGCGATGTTGCAGACACTCAAGCCCCGATATCTGAGCTTGGAAAAATCAATTAATCACGCAATGTGCAACTAATCGCCCTCACCCCAAACCCCTCTCCCGCAGGAGAGGGGCTTTCAGAGATTTCCAGTTCCCTCTCCCGCTGGGAGAGGGCTAGGGTGAGGGGAGTCTTTGCAGGTGTTTCAAGAAAGTCGCACATCGGGTATTAATCGTCAATTTAGGCAAGGAGAATGATCATGACTTATGTCGATGGATTTGTGCTAGCAGTGCCCACTGCCAATCGTGCAGCGTATCAAAAAATAGCTGAGGATGCAGCCGTGGTGTTCAAGGAATACGGTGCGCTTGAAGTGGTTGAATGTTGGGGTGATGATGTGCCTGACGGCAAGCTGACCTCTTTCCCCATGGCGGTGAAATGTGAGGAGCATGAAACCGTGGTTTTCGCCTGGATTATTTGGTCGTCCCGTGAAGCGCGTGATCAGGGGAATCAGAAAGTGATGGCTGATCCGCGAATGCAACCACCCGAGGGGATGCCCTTTGACGGCAAGCGCATGATCTTCGGTGGTTTTGAGGCGATCGTTGAAAGCTGAGCCATACGGCTTCCCGCGTGAGCGATTAACTTGGCAATAGCGGTCTGCCGATAAGCTTTGGACCATATCCATCCCCAGTCCAAAGGCGGAAACACTTCCTTTGAAAATGTTTGTCTGGCTTGTCGCTCCTGCAATGAGTACAAGTCCGATTTGACCGTAGCTCCAGATCCGCTCACCGGGGCATCCAATCCCATGTCCTACCCCATGTCGGTGCCCTGACCGAACGCGCCACCCGCTACTTCGGCATCGACCTGGCGCGACTACCACAAATGGACGATCGGGAACTCGCCTTGTTTGCCGATCGCGCCACCGCCATGACTCGTCTGAAGGAGATTCTGCCCATCCTCGAAAAGCACTTCACCACGCTGATTGAAGGGCAAGTCGAGTACGAGCAGTTTGTCCAGCGCGTGCTGAAGCAAGTCGAAAAAGGCTCCAAGCAAATTGACAAAAGCCTCTTGGATGCATGGCTGCTTTCCAAAGGCTACGACAAGCATCTGCAACTGCTGAATCAGAAAGCCGGACACGGGATGCAGAAGCTGGAAGCCGAATACCGCTCCGAGTATGACCTGAACCGTCTGGACTTCCAGAGCGCCATCAAACTGATTCACCTGCGGCATCAAAACCGCGCCAAAGCGATCGGTGAGAGGGTGCCCCAAGCGCAGCGGCAGGTGCAAGTGCAGAAGGCATTGAGAAGACAAGCCGAGACTCGTAAAGAGCTGCTGACCTATGGCACCGCTGGCAAGCCTGGAAAAGACTTCTGGCACGGTGTCAAAGACTTCTTTCGGGTATGAGGTGAACCATGTTTGCTCCCTACGATTCACCCCTGATGCTGCCCCTCTCTAGCAGCAATTATGAACCTGAGGACGCACCCGAACCGGATCGCATTGATTACGCTCTGGAAGGTATCAGCCGCTTCACGGGGCTGTTTTCCCTAGGTATTACCGTCACCTTGCTCGCCCGTTGGCTGACGGCGCTGCTGCCGTTCTACTGGATTGGGGCGATCGCCCATCACGCTGAACTGGCAGGCTATCAACAGGTGGCTCAGTTACAGTCCGCCGAACGGCTTTATCCCCAGATGGCACCGTATCTGTCAGATGTCCAGGATGCCGATTATCAAGACGTGCCAGCGTCGCCGCCGCCGCAGGCTCCCCCGCAGCCCATGGCAGCAACCGCTGCACCTGAGGCATCAGCGATGCCTGTTACGCGTGCGTCTGCTCCGACCGCTGACACCACAGCGTATCTGCAAAACTTCCTGGAATATCCAGGGCTGTTGTTTGGTGGCATGGGGTCCGGGAAATCCTGGACGGCGCGTTACCTGGTGATGCAGAAAGTGCGTGCAGGGCATCAGGTGATTCTGCTGGATCCGCACGCGGACAACCATGAGTGGAAAAGCATTCGTCATATTGGTGCCGGGATGGATTACCACGCGATCGCCGAGTTCCTCCAGTGGTACCTCGATGAAATTGAGCGCCGCTACCAGTCATTCAACCGCTCTGGATTGACAGAGGAAGACTGGCAGCAGTCGTTACGGCAGCAGCAGCGGATTACCAGGTGGTGCTGACTGAAGCAGAAAGAGTTCAGAAGAAGCCGGAGCGATCACTGATTAGAGAATCAACGGTGATGATTGCCCATCTGCAAGCCGTGATTGAACTGCTCACAAGACCAGAGCAAGCGCTGAATATTGCAACCTGTTTACATTGGAAAGCATTTCTCTACAAAGAGCAAGGGCGTTATAAGGAAGCCGAACCGCTTTATGTGCGATCACTAGCGATCCGCGAACAGCAATTAGGCGACGACCATCTCGATGTCGCATCGAGCCTAAGAGGACGTTTTAAAAGTCCGTATACTTGTAGCCTTGGCGACTGAAGTCGCGGCTACACGGACAAAACCTGCCGTCGCAGGTTATAAAGCCCTCGCGTTTCGGTAGTCCGTGTCGGCGGACTTTGTTTACGTAGTCGCGGTTTTAACCGCCAGACGCTTTTCAAACAGCCTCTAAACAATTTGGCACTCCTGCTCCCCTGAGGCAGAAGTCCTGATGCTGAGCCGCACTGCGATCGATGCTCTAAAACTCGATCTGGACAAGGTTTTTCAGCCTATCTTGCACTTTTAGAACCTTATGCCTGGAATCTCTAAGCAACAGTCCTTAGCGAACAAATTTGAGGCTCTCCAAGCCCTTCACAAACCCATCGGTGAAGAGGCTCATGATGGAACGATCGCGCACTTTGATGTTGACGCTGACTGACATCCCTGATTGCAGGGGTAACTCGCGTCCGTTGACTGTGAGCGCTTGTCGATCGAGTTGCACTTTAGCAGGGAAGCTATAAGACGGACGCAGTTGGGTCGGGGGTAGAGCATCCGATCCAATGGAGAGCAGCTTGCCTTTGACATCCCCAAATTCACTAAAGGGGAAGGTGTCCACCCGAATATCAACGGGCATTCCTTCTTTCACAAACCCAATATCTTTGTTGGTAATCAACACATCCACAATGAGGCTGTTGTTCGGAACCACTTTCAAGATTGGTTCGGTGGAGTTTGCCACAAAGCCAGGACTGGACGCTTTGAGATCAAACACCGTGCCATCCACGGGAGCGCGGAGTGCTTGATCGTTCAGTTTGCCTTGCGTTTCACTGAGTTGACTACCAATTTCAGCCAGCCGCTTTTCATTCTCCACAATGGTTTTATTTAACTGACTGTCAATCACCGCAAGCTGTTTTTCATTGTCAGCAAGTTTGGTCAGGACATCCTGCGACGATACCGCTACTGCGTTGTTGAATTTTTGCTGTCCCTGCTCGATCGCCAGTTGCAACCGCTGTTGTTCTTGAATCAGTTCATCAACGTCTCCCTGACGAGTGCGAACCTCTTGCTGCTGTTTCAAGAATTGCAGGCGCGAAAGTCCACCTTCTTGCGTCACAGGCTCTAAATCTTTGTAAATGGTTTGATTGACTGCTAACAGATCTTGGGCGCTGGCTAATTGCACCCGGTTTTGAGCGAGTTGTTGCTTGAGTTGTGCTACTTCCAGGGCGGCAGTTGCATGGCGAGACGATACTTCAGCCTGGTGCGATCGCAGCCTCAAGGACTGTTCTACATTCAAACCAACGCCATTAGTAGCACCAACTTGGGCGCGATAGAGTTGATTCTCAGCTATTAATGTCGATCGATTTTGAGTGAGGGCAGCCACTTCGGGTGTCAGGTTGAGGGTTCTTGCAGCGGGAGTCCCAGCATTTTGCAAAACGGCACGGTAGAAGGCATTTTCTTGTTTCAGCGCTGCCTGGATGGTTTGGAGCGATGTAAGTTGTGCTTGAGACGTGGTGGAATCCAGCGTTAATAGAATGTCTCCCTGTTTCACCCGCTGACCTTCTCGCACATAAATGTGTTTAACCACGCCATTCAGCGGTGCTTTGATCTCCTGAACGGTGCCCTGTGGCGCTAGCTTACCTGTAGCGGGAATCGCTTCTTCAAGCTGTGCCACACTTGCCCACAAGAGGCTGAAGCTGGTGACACCGATGATGCCTGCCACGATCGCGCGTGACAAAACGGGCGATCGCTGTAGCATGATGGTTTGATCAACGGTGGCGATCGAGCGGGTGTTGCTGAGTCGATGTTGCATCACTAGAACCATTCCTTAAGCATGAAGTAACAAGGTGGAATTAAATGTGAAAGGCATAGGTTTCGCCCTCACCCCCAGCCCCTCTCCCAAGTAGGGCGAGGGGAGCCGATCTTAGCCCCCTTCTCCCGTTCTGGGAGAAGGGGGTTGGGGGATGAGGGTCTTCAGTTTAATGATGCCTACCTACTTAGAACTGGACTTACAATTGGGAATCTTGCTGTTGATAAAGGCAGTAGTAGCGTCCGCGCAGGGACATCAATGCTGCATGAGTGCCCTCCTCCACGACTGTTCCGTGATCCATCAGCAGAATGCGATCGGCATTGCGAATGGTGGTTAACCGATGGGTGATGAAGAACACCGTGCAGCCCTTGAATGCCTCGGCAAGATTGAGACACACCTGCCGCTCTGTGTCGTAATCCAGGGCGCTGGTGGCTTCGTCTAAAATCAACAGACGCGGCTTTTGGAGAAGCGTACGGGCGATCGCCAGTCGCTGTCGTTGCCCACCTGATAGCGCTGTGCCTCGCTCTCCTACGTTGGTGTTGTAGCCCTGTGGCAATGCCATGATGAATTCATGTGCAACGGCAGTTTTAGCGGCAGCAATCATTTCTTCAGCGGTGGCATTGGGATGGTGCATCGTCATGTTTTCCTGAATCGTGCCCTCAAACAGCAGCGTGTCTTGGGGCACAATGCCAATCTGTCGCCGCAACGAATAGAGTTCGACTTTGTTGATGTCATAGCCATCGATCAAAATACGCCCAGATTCCAGTGGGTAAAGGCGCGGCAAAAGTTTCATGAGAGTACTTTTACCCGATCCACTCTGCCCCACAATGCCAACAAACGTACCTGCCAGAAACTCTAATTGGATGTTGATTAATTGCATCGCCCCTGTAGGATTGAACCGAAATGAAACATGTTCGTATTGAACCGTGCCTTCAATCGTGGGCATGGGGATGTTTTGCAGATCGATCGCATCTGCTTCCATCGGCGAATCGAGAATATCGCTGAGTCGTTCTAGCGACAGGGCAGTTTCCTGAAAGTTTTGCCACAGTTGAGTCAAGCGCAGCAGGGGACTGGTGACATAGCCTGCAATAATCCGAAAGGCAATCAGTTGCCCCAGACTCAATTTTCCCTGCAATACCAATAGTGCTCCCACCCACAGCACCAACAGCCCAGAAAGTTGATTGAGAAAGGTGCTGGTGGCACTGGCAGCCGTAAAGGTACGTACCGTTTTGAAACTGGCGCTGACATATTTGGCGTAACGTTCTTGCCATTGCCAGCGCGATCGCAACTCCAGATTCTGAGCCTTCACCGTTTGAATGCCCGACAGCACTTCAACTAACAACGATTGTGTTTCGGCATTGCGTTCGGCTTTGGTACGCAGTTGACGGCGGACGATCGGTGACGTGAGCGCGGTCAATGCGGCAAACAGCGGTAACGTTGCCAGTGCCACCAGCGCCAGAAGCCAACTGTAGAGAAACATCACCACGATGTAAAGCACGGAGAACACAGCGTCCAGCACGACCGTAAGCGCCGTTCCTGTGAGAAACTGCCGGATATTTTCTAGCTCCCCCACACGAGTGGCTAATTCACCAACGGGTCGCCGCTCAAAATACCGCAGCGGCAGCCGTAATAAGTGATCGATAATCTCACCACCCAATGCCAGATCAATGCGATTGGTTGTGTCGGCAAAGAGATACGTGCGAAGACTGGTGAGGACTGCCTCAAACAGTGCCAGCACGATGAGAAAAATGCCCAAGATCTGCAATGTATCGGGGCTGTTCTGCACCAGCACCTTGTCAATAATCACTTGAGTAATTAAAGGATTCGCCAAGCCAAAAAGCTGCACAAAAAATGACGCGACGAACACTTCCATCAAGACCCGTCGATATTTGTACAGCGACGGCAAAAACCAACCGAGACCAAAGGTTTGTTTGGGCGTGTCCTGGGTTGGTTGTAGCAGCAAAACTTCCAGGGTTTCGGCAGGTTCCGTTTGGTCATGGGCGGGCTGATTGAGCATCAACTCATCGGGCTGGCGACGGAGAATGCCCGCTTCGGGTACACCCAGAATTGCTTGTTTGGCGCTGATGTCATACAGCACAGCAAAACTATCGTGCCAACGGACGATCGCGGGAGTCGGCAACCGATGCACCGCTGTTGAGGGTACGTTAACCAACTGCGATCGCAAGCCGCTCAACTCTGCCACACTGCCACAGTGCCGCAGCGAGAGTATACCAATTCGTTGGTGCTGCTCGGCTAGAATGCGCTGTACAACCTCGCGCCGGAAGGGAAAGCCCCAGTGTTGACTCAGCATCTGAAAACAGGCAAGGACGGCATTTACAGTGCCACTGCCCCGGACGTAGGCATAGTGCGATGGAGCGGATGGCAGCGGTTCTTCTCGATCCATCAACTCAGCCGACGCGTAGGGAATATCGGGCAGGTCAGAATCTCCTATGAAAGGCAACGTCTGATTAACATTTGATAATCCATTACCATTCAATGTTCCATGATTCACATGTGATGGGGGCAGTAGCAGGTGAACGGGTAAGCCGATGAGGCGATCGGCAGCATGATCCAGATCAGCGGTTTGGATGCGATCGCCCACAGCAAATCGATTAGAGGGACTGCTGTTCAACCAGACATAATCAGGGCTTGCACGTTTGCGATAAACCATTGCGTGAGGGAGAAGCGTTTGAGCGAAGTCCTTCAGGTTGCTGGTTCCAGCAGCTTCTAGAATGAGGCGGCGATCGGCGCGATGTTGGAAATATGTGTTCAGGAGATCAAAGAGTTCAATCAGGGCAGGCTGCGTGTGGAAGTGGGACGCGATCGCGGGTTCTGTTTGCAGGAGTTGCAGGAAGTCTGATGCAGCCAGCGTCAGACAAATTGTTTCAGTGGACGCGATCGCGGTTTCGCAGGCAACGCCACGCACCAAACCAGCCCAGCCGATGATGGCACCAGGTTGCAGCCGCTCCAGCGTAACGGGCAGCGGAACATCAGATTCATAGCCGAGCGATCGAACTTGACCGTCATATAAAATCGCCACCTGAGCAGGCATTTTTTCACGCGTGATGATCAATTGCCCCATCCGATAGCGCAGCGGTTTTGCCTGTTTCAACAATGTGTCAAAGCTATTGGCGGAAAGCTGATCAAAGGGTGGTAGAGCAGCGAGAAACTCGGTTAATTGACAGGTGGCGATCGTGTAAGTCATGGGACAAAAAATTGAAGAATTGCGATCGAGGTTGACTGATCAAAGAACGGGTGTTGCTGCGTACAGGAATAATTTGCCCTCATCCCCAACCCTTCTCCTAGGGGAGAAGGGAGCCGGACATGTCCCCTCGCCCCTAGGGAGAGGGCTAGGCAGTGTTTTAAAACTTTCAATCGCTTTGTTGCTGTAAGCTTCTGCCCCCTAATCCCCCAACTTTGGGGGACTTTGAAGATGGTTGGAAGCCCCCAGAATTGGGGGTTGGGGGCTTCTGGGGGTTTTAAAACACGCCCTAGGGTGAGGGCACAACGCTCATTTACGGCTCTATTTGTTCCTGTACCCATTGCTCAAACAGTTCTGTTAACAGCCGTTCCTGCATTGCCTCATCCATTTGAGCCTCTAACAACTGCTCTAGCCGCACAATGACAACCCAGCCATTGAGACGAGTAGGAGGCAAGAGTTGACCCGCCTGGCTGACTGCCAACATTTTTGCTAAAACGGGGTGAGGTTTGCTGAGTTCCATAGGTCCAATCAACCCACCTGTTCTGGCTTCAGCGCCTTGAGAGTATTGCCGTGCTAATGCAGCAAAGGTTCGTTCGCCCTCCTGGATGCGAAAGAACAATTCCTGAGCGACACTGACCTCTTTGACTCGCAGCAACGAGTAAATGACGCGATCGAGTTGGGTTTTGCGCTGGAGAAAGTAGGATGCCAGTTTATGTCCCCACCTTGCTTGTTTAAATTTGGTTAGTCGAAGGCTGCGGGTAATCAGGCGATCGAGTTGTGGTGACGATAATTGATGCGCTTCTAACCAGGTTTGTCGGTCAACATCCGTAGTGAGGTGCTGCTGTTGATAAAACTGGGCACAGGCATCGAGGTAGTCTTGATGAGAAAGGGTGATGGACGCGATCGCGTCATCAATCAACAATTCCCGCAGCAACAGTGGCATCAGGTTGTACTGCTTGAGCAGATTGAGTAGTTCATCGGCTGTAAGCGTGTTTTGGCGTAGTTTATTCAGTGCCGTTTCACTCGATTGCACACTGGCGATCATAGTCATTGTTGCTACTTGCATCATTTAAGACGGTAAGTGACCATATTTTTGAAAGCATTTAGCGTGTGACAAAGCGCTTTCTCACCGTCATACGAATGACTTTCCAGTGCGCCAGAGCGTGTAAAACAATAAAGGCTAAAAAGAGATAGGATGACCAGAAATGTGAGCTTCTAGCCAGTGCAACCCAGGTATTATTTGCAGCAAAAAGAGATGGTACGGGAAGACCAAAAAGCGTGGTGCCTAAGCCAATAAAATTTCGCAAAAAAAAGCCGCTGATAGGCGCTACCAGCATAAAGAAATAGAGGCTGCTGTGTAGCATGATGGTTTGTAACCAGTTGGACGTAACGTTCGGCGATCGCCGTGTATATTTATGTCCAACAACTCGCAGCAGTAAGAAAATTCTGACAATGAGCAGCAGCAAAAAGAGCATTCCTAACGACTGATGGCAAAAAGACATCAGCCAGAGAGGAGCCTGTAACGGACGTGCAACGAAAACACCTGTAAAATATAGCGTAAGAATGAACGCTGCCATAATCCAGTGCAGAAGCATCAAATGCTTGAATGCCGCGTTTTGCCGCTTGGGTCTTTCTGTAGTCTTTGCCGCATCCATAAGGCTGACCTCCTAAAAGGACTTGCCTCTCACCTTTATAGAAAGGTATTAAAAATTTGTGAATGAGAAACTAGGGCGTGTTTTAAAACCTTCGGGTCGTTACTTTGACTCTTGGTGATCCCCCTAAATCCCCCTTAAAAAGGGGGACTTTGAATAGTTCGGCTCCCTCCTTTTTAAGGAGGGTTGGGGAGGGTCAAGGGTTTTAAAACACAGCCTAGATCTTCTAAAACGCTCAACAGCGTGAATCTTTTATTTTTTACACTTTGCAAATTCATAGATTTTTAATACCTTTAGTGAATGTTCAGGAGATGACCAGACAAAGGAGACTTGAACAGATGTCTAGATTATTGGGTGTGATGATCCCGTGCGGCGTGTTTGTCGGCTTAGCGGCAACCATGCTTGCGCTGGTGCAGTTCTCAACTGGGGCTTCGATCGCTCGATCGCCCATACCTCAACCACCAACGCAACATCAATAAAAGAGGATTGGCGCTAAAGATTCGTGGATCTCTTTCTGTTTTTCGCCCTGTTTAACGATTCAATGCCAAAGTAAGTACCCCTTTCACGGAGTATGCTTGTCAGTCATTTTTTGTCAAACGATGAGCAATCCCACTGGCTATCTATTGAACTGATCAAGCTTAGAAGTTAACTCCCATGCCTGCCACTACTACGGTCTTGCTCATCGAAGACGACATCAGTTTACGTGAGACTGTGCAGCTTTACATTGAGCGTGATGGCTTGGTGTGTTTAACCGCTAGCAACGGCACTGAGGGCGTGGCACAGATCCAATGCTTTCGCCCCGATTTGGTTGTCTTAGATCTCATGTTGCCGGATATTAGTGGCTTTCAGGTCTGTCAAGAAGTCCGGGCACTGGGCTACTTTGTGCCAATTTTGATGTTGACGGCACGCGTAGAGGAGTGCGATCGCGTGCAGGGGTTAGCGATCGGAGCCGATGATTACTTAATCAAACCGTTTAGTGCCAAAGAGTTGGTTGCACGGGTCAACGCACTCATGCGACGGGCATATAGCCCAGGCTACCGCGAGGTGAGACAAACGCAGGGCATTGCGATCGACCTGAATCAGCGTCATGCTTTTCTCAATGGAGAATGGCTCGATTTACGCGGCAAAGAGTTTGATTTGCTGGCACAACTTGCCGATCGTCCCGGACGAGCCTATACACGCGAGCAACTGCTAGAACACGTCTGGGGGCTTGACTTTGCAGGCGACACCCGCGTGGTTGACGTGTATATTCGCAAGTTGCGAGAAAAGATTGAACTAGACTCCTCTCGCCCAGAATATATTCAAACCGTATGGGGCGTTGGCTACCGCTTTCGAGGGCATGAAGGATGAAATTAAGAAGCGTTTCTAGCCGACTCACACTCACGCTGTTGCTCGTCACCCTGGGTAGTCTGGGTGGCTTCTCGTTAATCTTAGGAGCCGCGCTAGAAAAGTTCTTTGTCAAAGAGGCGGAAGTCACGTTGAGGCGACAGGCAGATGCCCTTGCAATGCAAATTCCCACTCACTGGGAAAGTCCAGACACGATGCGTCAACTCACCGATTTAATGAGCGAACAGGCACGATCGCAGGTCACAATTTTCAACATGGCTGCCACCACTCGCTTAACCAGTCAGGCGGTGAATCGAGGTCATGCTGTTGAACTGCCCAAGGATTTAATTCTCAAAACCCTGGCAGGCGCACCGCAAGCAGGACGTTTGTGGAATGCCACCGATCCTAAAAATAGCTGGTGGCTCTACAGCACAGTGCCGCTCCGCAGTGCCGATCGAATTGTGGGCGCAGTTTATCTTACGATGCCGCTCCGTCGTCCCAAACGGTTTGCAGAAGAGGTGCAGGGCTTGGTAATGGGTATGGCGATCGCCGCTACAACCGTTGCTGCGGCGACGGGATGGCTCCTCTCTCGCACCTTAACCCAACCGCTACGCAGCTTACACCAACAGGCGCAACGGCTGGAAGCAGGCGATTATACGGCTCGTTCTGCCCTTAAAGGACATGATGAACTGGCGCAATTAAGTCATTTGCTGGATCAGATGGCAGCCAAATTAATCGAAACTCTGACGGCACTTCAGGCACAGGAAACCGCTCGTCGTGAATTGGTTGCTAACGTTTCTCACGATTTACGCACGCCCTTAGCCACTTTGCGAGTTGAGTTGGAGGCAATTTTGGATGGTGTCGTGACGGGAGAGAAAGCGCAACTGTATTTACGACGAGCCTGCCGTGAAACAGATTACCTGACTCGGCTGGTGGAGCAATTGCTGTGGCTCGCCAAGGCGGATGCGGGACAGCTTCAGGTGCACCCCCAGGCTGTTTCAGCCGTGGCGATCGCTCAGGAATGTCTCTGTCGAATGCAGCCATCCGCCACTCAAGCGGGGTTGAAACTGGAACTTTCTGCGGCTTCGACTAAAACAGCCGTGTGGGTTGATCCAGAACTGACCGGACAAGTGGTTTTAAATTTACTGGACAACGCCATTAAGTACGCGCCTGAAAGTGAGGTGATTTGCCTCAAAGTGCTGCCGACTGTCGAAACAGAGGAGCAGCAGTACATTCCCCTCCAAATTCAAGACCAGGGCAAAGGTATTGAGGCAAACGCGCTACAACGCCTCACAGAGCGCTTCTATCGGGGTGATAACGCCCGACCCAGAGGTGGATTGGGCTTAGGATTGGCGATCGCTCAACATGTTTGCCAACTGCAAGGCGGCAGTATGCAAATTAATAGTGAACTGGGACAAGGAACCGTTGTCACGCTCCTTCTACCTATTGCAACATGATTGCCATTAAGAGCCTTTCAATGCCTGTTCTCGTGACTTTTTTGCAATGGGTGCAAAATCGTAGGTGGCATAAAATTCAGTCCGATACGCGCTCCAGGCAGTACGTTCCAGTGCCGTGTTCACAGCACGTAACCGCTCTGGCGGTACAGCTAACGTGACAACCTGTCCAATGCCCATCATCACATACCAGGAAACAACGTCAACCCCTTCTGGTGGAAAGGCTTTCCAATAGCCAGATTGCTTCAGTTCATTGAGAATTTTTTCTAACGTTTTCGATTGGTCATGCTTCAGAAAAACGGTAAGTAAAATCGCGCCCTTGGGAACACCTGTCTCTGGGTTGATGTTGATTTTGGATGGACTTTGCGGCGGAGTTTGAGCTGCAATCGCATTTGCATTTTCTGCACCAATAACCTGCTGCTGCTGGAACTGATTCGCCATCTGAGCGGTTGCAGTTGATGATGCTATATGATTAGAATCCTGCGCTATTGCTGCACCGATCGCGACAACTGAAACCACGATTAGAAAAATTAAAAGCAGAACAATTTGTTGGATGGTTTTAGTCATCGTTGAGTCTCCTTCGCTTACCATACACCGCTATCATTACTATGAGTAGATATGATAAAAGGGGCAGTGATAGCACTACCCCCAGCCCTCTTTTAAGAGATATTAGACTAGGCTAAAATCACTGGCAGTGAAGTTGTTCAAGTTGGCAATACCCGTTTGTCCAGCCTGATTGGTCAGGTTAGCCAAAATACTAATATCACCCCCATTCGCAAGGTCTTGCGAGTAGACTAGACGGCTAATACCCAACGTGGTGTTGAAGTAAACGAATGCACCTTCTTTCGCTGTAATGGCAGCGTTATCTGCGATCGCTCGTGCCGCCGTTGCTGCATTCACAAAGGGATCAAGTTGGACGATAAAGTTGCCATTGGCTGCAATTTGAGCAGTAACGCCCTTCTGGAAGGTAAAGTTAGTAATGTTCAAGTCGCTACTGTCAAAAACAAACTGATCACGACCGAACTCATAATCGGTAATAATGTCAGGCTGATTCACAAAGCGAATGCCAGTAGCTCCCGCTAGGACTGGAGTAGCATCCGCAAAAACGTCTCCGTTAAAGACAAATGCATCTGCACCTTTGCCACCCGTTAGTGTGTCTGTTCCACCAGTTCCGCCAACCAGCACATCCGCGCCATCACCTCCTAAAAGAATATCGTTACCCAATCCTCCATAGAGAAAATCGCTTCCTTTGCCGCCATCTAATTGATCGTTGCCTTCATCACCGAAGAGAAAGTCATCGCCCCTTTCACCAAACAGTTTATCGTCTCCTTGTCCGCCGAGCAGAACATCGATTCCTTGTCCGCCAAAGATGATATCGTCGCCAGCATTTCCCAAGATTACGTCATTCCCCTTTCCTCCATTCAAAACATTATTACTAGCATCCCCTACTAGAATGTCATCCAAAAAGCTTTTGCCTTTTTGATTATTGCCGCCGCGAACTTGTTCTAGCTTTGTCATGTTTAACTCCTGGTGTGTCTCAAACGTTGAAGTGGAAGTTGGTTAGCTTTAAGAGGCTGTTTGAAAAGTGTCTGGCGGTTAAAACCGCGACTACATCAACAAAGTCCGCCTGCGCGGACTACCTCAGCACGAGGGTTTTGGAACCTGCGTAGGCAGGTTTTGTGCGTGTAGCCGCGACTTCAGTCGCCAGAGCTACACGCATCTGGACCTTTAAAACATCCTCTAAAACAAGCCTGATTGAAAGGTATTAAAACCGTATGAAAAATAAAATTGCTCCGTCGGGGGTTTGAGAGTAGCCCAAAAGGTTTCTCTAAGCCGTCCTCCTTGCCCCTGGCTACACTCGCAACAAGCACCTGTTTGGAGCAAGAAGCAGCTTTGTTTTCCTCCCCTTTACGGTAAGTTAACGCCATAGCAGTGCTTTGAACCTCATACACCGGAAAACTGCCATTTCCCGGTGTATGCTGGTTGTACTAATGGGCTAGTACAGATGAAGAGCGATCGCCACGGTCAAGCTAAAGTCCTCACCCCCGCCTGATCTTGCGGAAGGCTGCGACGAAAGGGAAACTGGCGACGCGCACCCTCCCGATCGCGACAGCGTTGGTGCCGCTGCTAGAGGTGTCAGATGACAATGACCCGCGTTGAGGGAGAAAAGACTCGACTGCGGCACTACCTCGCTCGATTACATCGTAAGACGTTGTGCTATTCCAAGTCCGTGGAGATGCTGAAGCACTCGATTCGCTTGCTACTGCACTACCTTAAGTTTGGAGAAGGGAGCTAGAATCGAGTTCCCTCGCCCGTTGGGAGAGGGTGAGAGTGAGGGCAGATTTTGACAATGCATATTTCTGTTCAGCAACGCCTGCTTCACCTCGATTCAGCCGAACTCAGTGTTTGCAAAAGCACAACCGTTCTCGGAATGCTCAGTAGATAGTCGCTAATGATCTCAAGCGAGTAAGCTTCCGGTAAAGCCTTTTGAAACTTACTCAAACGATATTGAGGCAACTGTGACCAAATAAACTGTTGGGTTGAAGGACTATCCCAGAATGACTTGCTTTGAATTTTCTCAATTGCCAAATTCAAAGACGATCGCCCCAAGCTGTCTCCAACAATTTTGAGCTTAAAATTGTCTGCCACAATCTTCCAATCATGCTGAAATTGCAGCCCATATTTGAGCGTATTATTAATGCTGCCACCTGCAAACGTCCACCACGTTGCCTGTTCATTATCCATCCGAATATTGAGTTGAGCCTGCGTCAGGAGTTGCCCAAGATCAGCGCGGCACTCGCTCAATGCAGCCTGCGTCAATTCATCAATGTAAGGGATAGGAGCCGACGTTTTCAAAATTTCAGCAATTTTCTGACAAATTTCAAACCCTAACAGTTGCGGAGCAAACCCACCCCAACTTGGCTTTTTTCCACGCGGAGCCGGAACGACACGAATCGTTCGTTCCTCATGATTGACCTGAACCACCATCCAGGCTCGCCCCCCCAGTAGGAAAGCGCTGATCTCGGACACCAGCGTATCGACAAACGACTGCTCCAGTGCCCCAATCTCATACCCAACTTCTGTTTTGACTCGATAAAATACCGGGCTGCTAAACACGGCATAGAGTTCCATAAAGTTTCTCCGTCCAAACACCTGTTCAGCTTTGTCCCCCATGGAAAGCAACCCTCCTGCCATAAATAGGTAGTCGGTCTGAAGCATGTGTTTGAGTAAAAACTCAAACTCGTCCCAAGTAATGCCAGCAAAATCAGGCACGATCGACAACTGCTCCCAGCACCGCTCAGGGCTAATTGCCCCAAATTGCAGCGTCAAGGCAAGCAACTGATGGACTAGAACCGCCCAGGCTCGCTTCTGAGTCGGCACAGATTCGACCCACCCCGATCGCGCCAGTTCAACGATGGCGATCGCCTCCAACACGGTTTCAATGTTCTCGCAGAAAAAAGTTGTATTCGCTCGCTGTCCGCTGCGTCTGCCAGTCCGCCCTAATCGTTGCAAGAAAGAAGAAACCGTAGACGGGGCGTTTGCCTGGAACACCAAGTCTAAATCTCCAACATCAATTCCTAGTTCCAGCGTAGAGGTGCAAACAATACAGGCATTTGTGCCTTGATGAAACCTCGCTTCTGCGGCAGTGCGCTCTTCCAAAGAGACAGAACTATGGTGGACAAAGACATCCGTTTCCCGGTGCCGCAGTCGCTCGGCAAGATCTTCTGCCAGCGCCCGACTCTGACAGAAGAAGAGACTCTTCTTGCCTTGCGCCAGTTGACTGGCATCTGTGGCGATCGCCCCCAGCGTATCTTTGAGGTGAAGACGCAACTCCTTGGGGGACGGTGATTTGGGTGGATCAACCACGCAGCCTGCTCGGTTTGAGGTGCCCTGGAGCCAGTGCAGGATCTCAGTCGGGTTGCCGATGGTGGCACTTAACCCCACGCGCTGAATATCATTTGGGGTGAACCGAGCCAGCCGCTCTAAGACCGATATCAGGTGAGTGCCGCGATCGGTTCCAGCCAACGCATGGACTTCATCAATCACAACTGCTCGCAGGTCACCAAAAAGCTTTTTATGCGGCACTTTGGCAGACAGCAGCATGACCTCTAGTGATTCCGGGGTCGTCATCAGAACGGCAGCAGGTTCCTGGAGAAACGCCCGTTTTTGAGCATCCTTGATGTCGCCATGCCAGAGAAACCGCCTCAAACCAACCATTTCGGTATACAGCCCCAATCGCTCTGCCTGGTTGTTCAACAATGCCTTAATGGGCGCGATATAGATCAGCCCGACTCCCTGTGGCTCTGCCTGAATCAACCTTGCCAGCAGTGGAAAAAAGGATGCCTCGGTTTTGCCACCTGCTGTCGGTGCCAGGATGACTGCATTCTGACCGTCGAGCAACGCTTGTCCCGCCAACTCTTGCACCGGGCGAAGTGACGACCAACCCAAGCGCGAGACGATCGCATCTTGAAGTCGAGATGGAAACCGGGCAAACGTGGAATTCATGGCTAAAACTCAACTGGGGCATAGCCCTGTACGTCTTCGGGTTCAGTGTCAAACGGCGGTAGCCCCTGCTGAATCCGCTGCTCTTCAGAATTTAGATCACTCAAGCCCAAGTCTTTGATTGGATCAAACTCTGCGTACTCGTTTGCCAGATCGAGCGCGTTGACAAACTGCCGCAGAAATTGTCGGGGCACTACGCCCACATCCCCCTTAAACCCAGCCGTTGCGCTGGCGACCAACTTTTCGATGAAGTTGGGGGTGATACGACGCACCAGATTTGCCGGGTCAGCGGTTGGGTGGTACAGTCCCCGCAATTTAAGCGCGACTTCCTTAAGGCGACTCGCATCAAAGGGTTTCAGTTCAAGCTGGGGTTGACGCGGATTCGCAAACCCGCCGACTCGCTCAAACTTGATGCGATCGTGCAGGGGTTGTAAGCCTGCAACGCCCCGATTGGTATCGAAAAATTCTGGTGTTCCCGTGAATAGCCAAAGTAGCCCTTTGTAGCGATCGGCGGCATCACAAATCTGCCGAATACCGTTGAGCGATTTTCCCCGCACATCGTGACGCATCCGCAAAATCGTTTCTGCTTCATCAATGACGATGACCAGTCCCTTATACCCGGCGGCTTTAGTGATTTCTAGAATGCCCTGCAAGTAGTCCAATGCTTCCCGACTGCCAATATCGCCCTTGATGCCTGCCACTTTTTTGGCGCTAGCCGCAACGTTTTCACTGCCAGACAGCCAGGAAAGTAGGGCACTCGCTTCCACGATTTCACCGTTTTGCTTGAGGGTAAAGATTGCCCGCAGTACCCGTGCCATGTCTTCTGGAGCTTTGCCACCCGTCAGCGAAGCCAGTTCCGCTTCCATCCGCTGCTGCACTTGACTGTCAAAATCATCACTATTTTCATCCGCACCTCCTGCAATCAGGGCATCTTCAACGCGAGCGATCCAGCGATCGATGATGTCGCTCAACGCACCTCTAGGGCAGGAACTAGTCCCCAACTCTTGAACAACTTTACGGTAAACGTCATCGAATTTATAGAAATGCAGATCGTTATCGGACACCACAACAAAGCTTGTAGCAAACCCTTGCGCCTGGGCATCAAGAACCGCCAACCGAGACATAAAGGTTTTGCCACAGCCATAGCCACCGCGCAGAAATTTAAAGGCTCCTTCCCCACTGGCTGCCAGTTGCAATTGCCGTTGAATCTCAGTGCGCTGCTGATCGATGCCGACGGCAAAGGCTTCTAGCCCTCGTTCTGGGACTACACCCGATCGCAGCCGCTCAAAAATAATTTCAATATCACGTTCGCTGATTGCCATAATCTTTTTTTTACCGTTGCTCCGAATTTTGTTTCACATACCGCTTTCCATTGGCAGTCGTTTCAATTTTGACGGAGAACGGTACTTTCTGGAGATGCGTCTCAAAGTCTATTGAGAACCGACGCACTTGCCGAGCCGAGCCGAGCATCTGAGTGAGTTCCGCCTCCGTAATCGAACCATGCTGCTGAAGATGCAGGAAGACTTGACGGATGCCCACATCATCAAAGCGTTCATACCACTCACTGGATTGCAGCGGTGGCGGTGCTTCAGCAGCTTCGGTTCTCGGTAATATCCCAGATACGTTGAACAAATCAACCGTTAAACTCGGCTCAACGTCTTCAATGCCCTCCGGGTGATAAACCTCGATCGGCACCCGCTCTCCCTGCTGACCTTTCAGGGAAAACAGCACTTCGCTCCAATCACCCTCAACTGGCACCTGAAGCACCTGGTTTTTGATTTCGAGTTCCGGGGCATCTTGGATTGTCAGTTGAATGTCGGGGCGATCGACAACCCGCAGCGATAGCCCGATCGTCCTGGCACCAATAAAGGTTAGCTGCACTCCAGGGGCTGGTTTGACTCGTAGCTGTAATCGGCTGAAGCCAAGCAGTTCTTTTTCCGCCTTGACCTCAACCAGATACTGGAGCTTAACGGTTTCTGAAGCGTGGCGATGAGAAACGCTCAACACTGGAATCACCCGCTCCTGGAGACTGTTCCCGCCATGCACAAACGTGGCACCCGGATGACCCGTGGCAAAAACAGCGGTATCTCGTCGAAATAACAGATAACCTGCCTGCCCTTCATATTGCAGCGCACTCAGCGGCACGGTAATTGAGCCAGCTTCCGATCGCGGTTCTACCATCAAAACATGACGACGAGCTGGATCGCGCTTGCTGCCATAGGGGTGGCTCTGAGTGGTCTGATCCTGAAGCAAAAACCCATGATCTGCCGTGAAGACAAATTCAGTAAACCCCAGGCTTTTCAGATGGCTCCAGGCAGTTTTGAGGTGCCGCAGCCAGGTTTCAAACGTCGCCAGCCCAACATTTGCTTCGCCTGCGTCATCAATTTCTTTGCTATGAATTACAACGAAATCCACATCAGTCAAGCCACCCTTCTTTAAGCTCTCGGTCGTTCGGCTACAGACTTCTGACAATTTGAGCGATCGACTCCGCCTGCTCCCTACCACGCTCTTTTCATTCATTGCCCGGAATCGATCGTCGGGCGATCGCACGGTGTATTCTCCGGTTTTGAACCCTTTAAATCCATCACTTGCTAAAACCAGGCGACCCGCCTGACTGACTGGAGCCAGGACATTCATCCCGACAGCCGTAATGCTGGGTAGTTCCGCATAGCGCCCTTTCAAAACAGCGGTTGTGCCTGTACCTGAAAACTCTAAGCGCAGTTCGGCTGCCATTTCGTAGCGGAAGGCATCGACCAGGAAGTAGGCAACCTTGCGGTTGCTCTGGGTCAGTGGATGGACGACCTGTTCATAAAGCGTGCGCTGTTGTAGATCAACTTCTGGCAGAAACCCGTCAATCTCACAAATCCTGGCGAAATCCTGTGCCAATTGATCTGCCCAAGTACGGTACTGCCTTTGGAGATGATCGCCAACCTCTTGGAGTGAACCATAGTGCGCCAACGTTGGTTCAAGTAACTTCAGGCGTTGCTGCTCAAACTGCCGATGGGCGAGATCGACCTGATAGCCAGACTGAGTGTAATCATTCAATGCCTCTCGCAAAGTGTGGCAAGTTTTGAGAGAGCCAGCGTCTCCAATCGCACAGCCCAACGTGGCAGCATCATAGATGAGCAACCATTCCAAGCGACGGGTGCGATCGCGCTCGATCCAGAAGGAGGGGGTGGTGGTGCGTCTCTGTGCCCAACTCCGTGCTTTCGTCCAATCTGCGTTGAGCAATGCCTGAACTGCGGCTTCTAGAACTGCCGTTTCTTCCCGCTGGAAGGTGTCAATTTTGCCAAGATCTTCGGGGCTAATGGCTGCGAGTTCTTGCTCCAGACGGCTTTCCACAATTGCTGCCATGCCCTCATAGATAGCAGGATGGCGATCGCGCAGGTGGTGAATCAGTTGGCTGCACGTTTTTTGCAGAACGCTGGATAGTTGCTTAAGGGGCTTCAGATCATCGAGGTAGGGGAGACGGGTCAGGTCGTTGACATATTCGACGCACATCAACCAGGCAGCGAAGGCTTCTGCTAAATCTTGAAAGGAGAGAACGATGCTGCCGTGAAAGAGTTGCAGGAAGGCATCGCTGATTCCTGTGTGGCGATAAAGATGCTGTTTGAGAATTAGCAGGGATGCCTGATCGCTAAATTTTGGGCGCAGGATCGGATCTGACCCTAAAATGCCGTCTAAGATCCATTTCAGGCTGAGGCTTTGCAGGTGATCAGCCAGATTGTTCTGAGGTTCGGAGGTTGCCTGCTGCAACCAGGTTTCAGCCGCAGCCAGATCCGTAACTCCGTTTCCCAGGTAGGCTTCCAGGGTGGCTGGACTGATGCGCCCGGTGCAGGCTTCCCGAATCAGGGTATCTAGGGCGCGGCGATAGCGGTAGCCAGTGCGATAAAGTTCGAGCAGCGGTGTTTTGCGAATCGTTTCTTCGGTATGTCCGGGCATGTGGATCAGCAAGGGTTCTTGATCCAACCCATTGCCGTAGGATTCGAGTTTGAGCAGCATTTCCAGGTAGCTACCTCGAAAGGCGACAACGGGCGCAAAAAACTCCCCTTTTGGATGGCGATCGACGAGTTGATCGACGTAGGAGACGTAGTGCCCATCTTTGTCAAGCCAGACGACAATGCCACGTTGCCGGAGTTCGCGTTTCACCTCTTCTTCTAGGACACTGGTAATTAAACCGAGTTCAGGCATAATCGGAGAAAGAACTTAGGGGAAAATTACTTGAGATAGTACAACTATCTGTAGACCAGATACATTCTGGAATTTAAGATCATTCGTCAAGAATGTTGAACACTGAGTTGCCAAGGCTGTTGCAGCATGAATGGCATCAGGAAGTTTGAGATTGGTGGTCACTCGAAGTTGAGCGGCGTTGATCAGTAGCTCCCGTTGTATGGGAATGACCAGAAGATGAGAATTGCTGGTGATTGCCTGTTTGTAGGTGTCTTGTTGAATTGAGTTACCGTTTTGAATGGGTTTGACGAGAACCTCCGCGAGCGTTAATTCACTCGTTATCGCTTGAAGGTTTCCCTGATCAATGCTTTGAAAAAGCGCAGTTAATTCCTGGAAAAAAGTAGGAAAGCCTTCGAGCGCATAGATCCAAATATTTGTATCAAGGTAGATGCGATCGCCCTGGAGGGATGTCAGGAGTCCCATGTTTCGCGCTCCTGATGAATGAATTGATCAACTGCTTCGGGAGATGCAAAATTGCCCTGAGCGGCTCCAAGGAAACGACTTAAGCCTTGAGAAGCGGATGGAGTGGATGCTTCTAAAAGTACGATAACCTCAACGGTTACACCTGCTGGAAGCTCTGGCGATCGCACCTCAACTAAGCCACCAGGTTGAACAATTACTTTTTGTCTGAGTCCATTCAGCATTGTGATTCACCCTCGCTATTGTCTTGATCCTTTTCCTACCGCAGTTGATCGAGCTTGGTTAGTCGGGTAAAAACTCGGCATTTAGAACTTGTTCCAGAGTATAGGGACAGTTTGCTGGAAAGGTTTCGTCTGGAAGGTTGGTTTCCTCGATCGCCAAGTCAACTCCATCTTCATAACCCCGTTGGAAGGCTTCAGGTAAATAAGGCTGAAGGCTGGGGTTTTCTTCCAGGTGCTGAACGATCCGGCGGCGTTGTTCTCGAATAGTCGCTTGCCAGCTATGACTCCGTTGGTTTGGTTGATGCTGCCATTTGAGTAGATGCCCTAAAAGAACTCTGAACCGATTGCGGAGTTCTTGCTTTTCTCGTTTCCCCAATGATTCGATCTCCTCAACCAAATTTTCGATATCCAACTGTTCCCATTTGCCAGCTTTGAGGTGTTGGGCTTGCGTTTGGGTCCAGGCATAAAAATCGGTGTCGTAGGTACTCATTCCCTGTCCTCCAGGTCTGTGTCTAGATCTGGCTCGATCGCCTCTAAGTCTAGCTGATCGGTCTTTTTGTATTTGCGATCGCGCCGCTTTTCCTCTTTCGCCCGCAGATCTAAGACGAGTTGGGGATGACTCGCTTCAAACTCTGCCCGAAACTGGTCGGAGTTGGCTTCGTTGATCGTGAAATCTGGAGCAATTTCATCTTGCAGACGGAGTTCCCATTCGTAGGCTTTGGCGGGATGATAGTTCCAGAAAACGCCATGAGCGACGGCAAGCGAAGGGTCTTTCTGACACTTGGCATCGACGCGATCGGGAAAATAGCGGGCAGCGAGATGCGACCAGTCGTAGTCTTTTTTGCCTTTGGCGTTGCAGAGTTCTGACCACCAGATTTTGGGCTTATTCCACTGCGGTTCTAGCAGGCACCAGAGGGCAGCGCTGTTGACCATCACACCGTCGTCGAGATCCATCTGGAAGCGGGCGTTGGCTTCACGGGCAATATCTTTGGGACTGGCGGCAGGTGTGCCCTGTTCGGCGCATTGTTGAACGAGTTGGATGAATGCTTGCAGTTCGCTGAAGAGTGCCTGCACGGTGGCACGACGCTCTTCGGCTTGCGCTTGGGCTTTTCTGTCGCCTTTGCTCTGGCTGGCTAGCAAGTCTGCGGTTTCGCCTTCCAAATCTCGCAGTTCGGGAACCAGATAGTCGGCAAGCAGGGTTTGCAGGGTGGTGTCTGTCCAGCGATGAATGCTGATGTAGGCGACGAAGTTTCTGGTTTTGGAGGAGAGGGGGAAGTAGATGGGGCGTTGCTCATACATGCCCAAATGTACATCTTTGAAGAAGCTGAGGCGGAGCCAATCGCGCAGGGATTTTTTGGCGATCGTGAAACGTGTGCTTTGCACAATCGCAGACCCGTGTTCACTCCAGGCTGCGTGAATGGATTGACAGGCGGGATGGGTGAGGCTGTCTTTGGAGTTGGGGCGATCGCCGGAATAGGCAGAGAGATAGAGGATGCCGTGGGGGAGAATGCCCTCACCCCCAACCCCTCTCCCAGGACGGGAGAGGGGAGCCGAACCTTCTTGTTCCCCTTCTCCCTTGATGGGAGTGTGGAAGTGGCTGATACTACTCCTAAGAAAAGTAGCCGAACCTTCTTGTTCCCCTTCTCCCTTGATGGGAGAAGGGGTTAGGGGATGAGGGTGAGATAGATTGGAGGATGCAACGAATGCTTGTCTGATCGTTTCCAACGTTCCGCTTATATCATTCTCAACTTGTTGGGCGGTGACACGAACAAACCGCAATCCTAAAGATTCCAATAACTCTTGTCGCTGTCGATCGAGTTCTCTTTGTGACTCGTGAATTAGACCATCGACCTCAACAATCAAACGTTCCGAAGCACAAAAGAAATCCACAATGAATAATCCGATCGGCTGTTGTCGCCTAAACTTGCGATTCTCAAGCTGACGTTTACGAAGTACACCCCATAGCGTTTTTTCACTGGGGGTAGGTTCTTTTCGGAACTGTCGAGCAACTTCAGTCATTTTTGCTTTGATTGCAGTTGGAACCTCCCAGTAATTAAGATTTTGTTCTTGTCCCTCTCCTTCTTGTCCCTCTCCTTCTTGTCCCCCTCCTTCTTGTCCCCCTCCTTCTTGTCCCTCTCCTTCTTGTCCCCCTCCTTCTTGTCCCCCTTCTCCCATCAAGGGAGAAGGGGCTAGGGGATGAGGGTGAAAAGCTGAGGCTTTGCCCTCACCCCCAACCCCTCTCCCATCAAGGGAGAAGGGAGTAAGAGTGCCCTCACCGTTTGCGCCAAACCGACCGATCGCCACGCCGATCGCGTAAGACACCCACTGCACTGCAAGCGGCTGATCATAAACGGGGTTCCAGTCGGGTAGAGGCGCACCGGGTTCTCGATCGACGGCTTGCTGTGCCCACTGTTGCGCGTAGTTCCAGCAGGAGGCTCCGGGCTGTTGAAATTCGACGGAGGTTTCGCGGGCGGATTCGTGTTCGGTGAAGGCGCGATCGAGTTGGGCAAAGATTTCGTCGGCAGATTCGATGGGGAAGAGAGGAAGACGTTTAATATCTCCAACTTCAAAACCTATTCCTGGATTTAGAGAAGCCATTACTTGCTTGCTCTTATAGCTATTCATAACTGCAAGCAATTTTAAAGCAGTCTTACTCTCACTTGAAAATACCGATGAACCTTTATTTCCACAGATGCTTCTATAGCGATGAACTCTTGCTGAAAATTCGCTACCAATCATCACAAAGGCTACACCGGGCTTCCAATTGAAATCTAAGTTAATCGTTCTTGAGGCTTCAGAGTTTCTACAAGCGAGACCCCAACTTTTCCAGTTTACAATTTCTAGAAGAGGCTCAATCCACTTACGTCCTTTTCCACCATTAATAAATGGTTGCCAAGTTTGAGTTGGTAGAGGAGAACTTAGACTAGTACAACAATGAATAGAGAAATTATCGACCTCCCAGAAATAGCGACAAAATCTAAGATTATTACCAGTACTTGTTCCAGACGAAACAGAATTTTGAGAGCCTAACTGTGATGCTGATGTGTAATCTTGGCAAAACTCATCATCCCACCAATACACGATCGGCTTTTCCTTAATCACAGCAAAACGATCGCTCTTAAATTCAAACCGTCCGACTTGGGCTAAGATAGCCGATCGTTTGCGGTTGGTGCGTTGGCGATCGTAGGAGTTGTCATCTAATGCTGTCGGCTGAATTGCGATACTAACTTCTCCATTTGGCAACCCTTTCTGAAAAATACTCAACGTGACTGCAAGCACTTCATTGGGTACTTCATCAAACGCACCGCGATCAAAATCTCCTAGCGATCTCAAATCAAATTTTTCTAACAAATATTCTCGAATTGCGGTGAATTGTTGAATAAACATCCAGTTTCGCATCGTCACTAATGCCGAAAATCCACCCGGTTTCGCAAGCTGCAAACCTCGTTCTAGAAACGCTGCATATAAATCTGCTTTACCCTTGGGATAATGCTTCACCAAATACTTTGCATCATCCAGCTTGCTCGATCCCTGATACGGCGGATTGCCAATCACCAGATCGTAAGCATTCTCTCGCAGCAGCCGCATAAATCGCACGCCTGCCGTTAGCTGTTCCCCCCGCAACCGCAAGCCCAAATCATCTCCGCGAGTGCGACGGTTGAGAAAGCTTTCGAGTTTTTCGAGTAGGATTGCCATTCTGCCCTCACCCCCAACCCCTCTCCCTGAGGGCGAGGGGGGCATGATTGGGTTCGGCTCGTCTTCTCCCCGGTTCGGTTCCCCTTCTCCCCAGGGAGAAGGGGCTAGGGGATGAGGGTCAAACTCCAACTCTCCCTGCACCGATCGCACCAAGCTCAGTTCATACTGGGCGATCGCCTGTTCTACCTCGCGATCGATCTTCAGCAAACTGCCCCACTGATCGGCTCCCTTCAACGCCTGCACAATCTGATTCGTCAACGCTTCCGGAATGCCCGTTGCCTCCTGCACTTCTCGCCGCAACTCTACCAACGCCGGATCATCCTCTGACAGCGCCGACAAATTCAAATCCGCAGCCACCAAATTGACCACCGTCAGTTCCGCCGATCGACACAGCGACTTCGCCTTGAGAAACAACGCTGCTGCCGCAATTTGCACCGATCGGGCATCAATATCAATCCCGTAGAGATTGTTTGTCAAAATCGACTCGACGATAGCGCGATCGCTCCAATCCTCCCCCCGATGCCGCGCCTCCTCCTGATACAGCGCAAACAATAACCCAAACGCAATCACCAAAAAATGCCCCGACCCACACGCCAGATCGAGGATTTTGATATTGCGGATGCTGCCCTCACCCCCAACCCCTCTCCCAGAGCGCGAGAGGGGAGCCGAACCTTCCTGTCCCCCTTCTCCCTTAATGGGAGAAGGGGCTAGGGGATGAGGGAGAGAAGCTGAAGATAAACCCTCACCCCCAACCCTTCTCTCGCTCAGGGAGAGGGGAGCCGAACCTTCTTGTTCCCCTTCTCCCTTAATGGGAGAAGGGGCGAGGGGATGAGGGAGAGAAGCTGAGAATTGACCCTCACCCCCAACCCCTCTCCCTGAGGGCGAGGGGAGCAAGAGTCCGACTCCTCCTTCTCCCTGGGGAGAAGGGGGCTGGGGGAATGAGGGCAAAGGCTGCGGCACCCAATACTTCCAGCGATCCTCTATCTCTGACTCGATCGGCATCAACGCATCCAGCGCTACCTCACCCATTTCTCGCTTTTCTCGCCAGACCTTGCGGCGTGATTCTAGGCGATCGAGCGTCCCATCTGCTTCCACCTCCGCTGTCCAACCCTGCACCTTGCAAATCGCCAGCCACATCTGACCCAGACTGTTGTGCAGCAGCCACTCCACCATGTAGCGTTCGGTGAACATTTGTGTCTTGCTGGCAACTTCGTGGGGTTCCACCTTGCCGCCACTATTCAGTTTGGCATCCAATTCTTCTCGTTCCGGATCATTCCAGTACTGATACACCCACCCCAGCGTCGTATCGTCTAACCACGCATCGTGTAGCATCGGCTCATCCAACGCTTCCACCAAAGTCCGCAGTGTACTCGCTGGAACCGGAAATAAGGACGTTAGGTTAACCCGACCAAACAACCCCGGCATTTCCAACGCCAACTCGTCATAAAGCAGTTGCAGCAGTGTCCCAAAGCCCTCCGTCTCATCGCGGCACAGATCCGGCGCAAAATCACGAAACTCTTTATATCCTCGACTTTGCCATCCGCCTGTCACCACCACTGGCTTAATCAGCCCCATTGCCTCCATCTGCTTAATCACAATCAGACGATTGAGCAACGTCGCTGCCGCCAGTTTTTCAGCCGATCGCAGATGACGTTCCCAGATCTCTTGCCGCTGCTCATCCTTCAGCGTCTGCCCAGTTGCTTCTGCCCGTACCTGCTCATCCAGCCACTGTTCCAACCGTTGCCTCTTGACGTGCTGTTCTTCCGCCAAACCTGCCTTTGCCAGGGGCAGTGACAATCGATAGGTTCCTTCTACCGCATGGTGCAGATCGGTCAGCAGGCGATCGCGCAAGCTGCGAATTGTCGCAGAAAGTTTGGCTTTGGCTTCAGGGGTTAAATGAGGCATGGGGGCAGTCCAGCAAAAGGGAAAATTGATGATTCAGGTCAAGTTCTGTTCACATTCCCGGAAGAACGCACGTAAAATGCCGAGCAGAATGGACATCTCACCAATGCCATGCAAGAGCAATTCATAGACCTTGCCAGCCATCGTCAGTTTGTAGAACTTCCAGCCTTCTCCATTAGTGACAATGCCATAAATATCGATCGAGCGACCAATCTGCTGATTTTCCCACCAGCAGGCTTTCATGGAGACAAGACACTGAGCAACACCCTGTTCAAAGTCATCCTTTTTCGCTTCGATGACACAGACAAAAGGAGCTTCCAGGTAGGCGCGCCGTTCCGCTAAAAGATAGTCCACATTGCCACAAACCGTTTCTCCCTCCAGGTAAGCTCCTTTCCAAATCTTCAACCGTTCAAAGCCTTCCAAACCTTCCTCGCAAATAGCATCAATCAGCAGGGTTTTAGAGACCTCAAAACTTTCTAAATCGAATCGCTTTAAGCGGTCTAACCGCTTTTGAAAAAAGTCACTAATCGGTACTGGCTCAGCGGCGATCGCCCATTGCTGTAACTCAGTAATCCCTAGATGCTTAAATGCGTCTTTGTAGGTAAAACTAGAAAAACTCCGCTTTCTTTGCTGAGTTGCCTGGGTCATAATGCTCCTTTCACTGCATCAGAATGAATTTCTTGCTTAATGAGGCTATTCTCAGTTTGCCTTGCGGAAATCTAAGCCGCCGTTAAAAAAACCACTTTGCCATCCTGCCAGATCGCGATCGACTCTCCTAGCTTGCGATGCCGTTCAATCGCTTGGGCGATCGCAGCTTTTGCCAGCTCTATGATTTCTTTGTATGGTGCCGTCTGATTAACCTCAATCATTTCAACCCTCCGTAATTTGGTTCCAGCTTTTTAGAGAAGAAATAAGCCTTCAAGACTCGCTGTATTTTTTATGCTCATAGACCAGACGCACACAGATATTTGGTTTTCCCTCCAGTTGATCCAATAAACGATCTTCCAACTGTTTCACTAACGCTTTCACCTCCTCGACCGTTCTCACCTCTCGCCCATTCAGGTTCAAAGGCAACTGGAGCACCTGCTCATCGGTGACAGCAGATAGGGCACTATCCAGCGTCAGATTCGCCTCTTGTTCCGCGTCCTGAAGCCGCAATATGGCAGAATCCCGTAGTTCCAGCAAACTGGGACTGAAAACATCGTTGGTTGTGTCATATGCTGCCTGCCGCACGGGAATTAACACTAAATCGGCTTTGTCCTCACTCAGCTTAAAAAAGCCCTGTCGCTGTTTCAGCCGTTGCCGAATCGCTTCTGCTTGCTGCTCCTGCCGCTCAATCAAGCCCAGACGCACCGTTTTGTAATGCTGCTCGATCGCCTGCAAATGAGGTGCTAAACTACCAATCTCCCGCCAGGGACGATTCAATGCCAGTTGCCCCTCAACGGCAGCAATCGCCGCCTCTACTTCTGCGGTTTGCCCAATTTGTCGCAGTTGAGCCACCTGACGATCGCGCAAATTTACTGCTCGTCCCACAGCAATCACCGCCTCATCGCTCAAGTCGGTCAGCGACATGCCCAATTCCTGAAGCCCATCCCGTAAGGTATCGAGATGCTTTTTAACCGCCAGTACGGTGTCTTCAATCTGCCGCGATCGCAGCGACCCCTCCACTGCCTGCCGTAGTTTGGTCAACTTAGTTGGCAAATCCGGACGGTTGGGTAGGCGATTATAGCGTTGCTCTAACTCTTGCAGTCGCCGAATTTGAAGGGGTAAGTAATCGAAAGTAGCATCGGCGATCGCTTCTTCTTCTCGATCCAGGTCAACGCCCAAGGCATCCTTGAAAAACTGGCAGATTGCCACCTTATCTCTGGCAGTCAGTCCCCCTTCTCCACGCGGCAAAATGTCGGAGCGCCGAATGTCGCGATCGCGGGTAAACAGGTTCTCCACATCCGGATCTTGAATGGAGGTAATTTCCTTACCAGACTCTGGGCGAATCCGAATCTTCTTCGCCCGCAGCAATCCCGCCAGACACGCTTTCACCACATCCACCGAATAGCCAAAGGGTGGACCGCCGAAGTGAGTCAGCAGCACGTTCCCGGCAATGCCATTTTGGTCGATGACATACTGCTCCATGCGAGACGGCACCTGTCCGCTACAGGTAGGGCTGTACTTGCCAGCATCCAGTTCTAAAATGCCCAACCCCTCTGGCATGAATTTACTCGACGGACCGGAAAGATTTTTTTGCAGCAGTTGTTTCAACTCGTTGGGTGTTACAACCAAATCAACATAATGCCTGTAAATATCCAGCAGCACACTTTCACCCACCCCTTCCAGCACGGTGGCAAAGGTTGTGCCGAACTGCTGCTTGTCCAGCGATCGTCCCCTAAAGTAGAGGTCGCCGTCCATGAACGCTTGAGCGACCGCCTCTTTAACCTGCTTTTCCAGTGTTTCGCAGCGGCTTTGTTCGTCAAAGACCAGGCGTTGCTTATCCGGTGAAAGTGACTGGATGCGGTTGATGTATTTATCCACCATGTGGCTCGATTTTGCTAATTCTCGCACCAGACCTGGCAGTCGATCGGGCTTACCCACGACCCAAATCAGGCGATCGCGCAGAACCGCACTATCACTGGCTTGAATCCAGGTCGTTGCACTGCGTTCTTCTTGGGTGTTCAGATAACGAAAATCGACTGTAATCACGGCTAATTCCGTTGCCGATTGCAGACGCTCATCTTGCTGCTGCCGCCCATCACTGTAAAATGCCACCCAACGAAATGAATGACTGCGATAGCGCGGACGTTCAACTGAACCCAACAACTCTTTCAACTTGTCCCCAATCAGTTTGCTGATCGCATCTGGGATCACAGTGTAATTGTCCCGCTCCCGCTGCCATTCCTGCCCGACTGAACTTTGAATTTTGTAGCCCAGTTTTTCGGAGTAAGACAGAAGATTGAGATTTCGCAGCTTTTCCAGTGCCACCAGTACGGTCGGCTGCAAATCACCATCGCCCAGACGATCGTACAAACACTGACTGACCAGTTCTGCGGTTGTCGGCTCCTGCTCCTGAATCAATTCCAACAGTGCCACCGCCTTTGCCACCTGAACCGCTACGCGATCGCCCGTGACTTCTTCATGGCTAAACAGTCGCGCCAGTGTATTCTGCACATCGGCATCCAGCGAGGACTGCTGCACCTCATAAATATGTGCCAATGTAATCAGCACCCCCAGGGGTTGTTCGCCCAGGCGCTGCTCGCGAAACAGTTCACCCAGGAGTTGCAGCAACCCCCGAATCGCATGGTCATCCCCTTTTACCCGACTGGAGCGCGTGCGGAGGTTGGTGGTAATGTGCATCAGCAAGTCCACGTAACCTGGCAGCATCGGGTAGGTTTCCAAAAAATCTTCATCGGTGATGGACTCACACTGGTAGCCATAGAGTCTGAGGCTGCTGCGATGTTGGTCAAACAGCGATCGCAGCTCGGCTTCTTTAGTCGGCGTTTTCTTCAGCAGCCGCTTATGCACCACATCCCGAATATTGGTTGGAGCCAGATGGACTCTTAGCTGCGGTGGAAACCGATCTTTGAGCTTGCCGATATTGCTCGCCTCATCGCTGCTTTCTAGCTGTTGCTGCCCAGTGGCAAGTAACCACGCCCGCCCCTTCAGTTTCTGCCCCAAATCCGACACGAAGGACTGGAGTGCCAGCATCCGGTTGGTATTTTGGTAAATGTACTGGCTGACTTCATCGACCACGACGAACAGGGTTTTGCCGGGTGCCCGCTGATTCAGCATGGCAATGATATCTCTAGTGGTTTCAGCAACTGAGGTGCCAATACCCGTCCGCGAACCCGCTCGACTGTCAAACCAACTCAGCGGATCGACATAACGACTAGGATTCATGACATGCAGCACTTCCGAAAAGGCTTCTTCTGCCAGTCGCGCCTGTTTTGCCGCTGCCCAGGGTTGCCCCAAGGTTGACTCAGCCGCCGCCAGAAACGCTGCCCACTGACCATCTAGTTCCAGGCTCAATTCGGTGTCAGCCACAAAATGGCTGACCGAGCAGTACCCCAATCGCTTTTGAATCTCTCGCTTCACTGCTGAATGGATTTGTTCGTCATCGCGGGCGATCGCCCCAATATCAAACACGACCGCGATCGGGTCAAGCTGGTTCTGTAGCTGTTGCCACGCAGCTTGAAACTCCTGTGCTTTGGGCGAATCGTCCCGCGCCAGCAGCGTATCAGCCAGCGATCGCCCATCGGGTAAGACCAATCCATCCAGTGCGAGTCCTAGGAGTTTGGCAAAGCTGGATTTACCAGAGCCATAAAACCCAGAGATCCAGGCAGCAGGCAAATCTACTCCGCCCGATCGCTTCAGTTCCTCTGCCAGTGCCTTGAGCAGTTTGACAAACTGTTCATGAATGCCTGCCTTAACCCGGTTGTAGCGCGGGTCATGCTCTGGGTAGCCCCCGGTGATGATGTACTCTGAGACCTCTTCCTCCACTTTCGCCGGGTCTTGCTCGTGAAAGTAAACAACTGGAGCAATGTTGCGCGTGACATCGGCAGCAAAAATTTCTTTGATCAGCATGGTGGTACTCAGGAATAGATACGAGGTCGATAATCGCGATCGCAGGACAGTTCACCCATAAATGACAATGCCTTTAAATCTCGGCGTTCGCCTGGGTATAGCAGCACTACGGGCAGGTTGCGGGTTTTGCCGTCAATATGTTTGAGGAGGGCGGACGATCGGAAGAAGGGATATAAAGCGCCTGCCCGTCCTAGAAAAATCAGCGTTTTATTCACATCACTTGGATGGCTGTCCGCAAACTCATTGATCAACTGGATGACATCTTGAGCGATTCCCTCTGCCCCTTCCACATAGAGTGCCAACTTGTCCTTTAAATAGTTCAAGGCGCGATCGGGGTCCTTAGCATAAAGCCGATGTTCTGTGCGAATCAGGCTGTCAAGAATGCGTGGATCTTCCGATTTAGCTCGATTTAGGAAAAGTTGATGCAGCGAGATCACTTGCACAGTCCACCCCTGTGCTCTGAGTTCGTCTGATAATGTGCGAATCCGCTGCCGCAGTTTGAATTCCTCACGCGGATCGTAGGGCAGAATTGCAAAACGGTAGTTTCGCATTGTACTAATTCGAGGTCCGCCTTCATCCAGGAGATCGGTGCGGAGTGCGGCGATCGCGGAGTCCAGAGAAGCATTGTCAAATAACGTTTCAGCCATGTTCCCCTACCCCCAACGCATGACTCGCCCACGTCTGCAAGTCAGGAAACTGCCAGCTAAACTCATGCAGCTCACCCATGCGACTGAAGGAGAGTTCCGGTAACCGTCGGAGGCGCTGCTCCAAAAAACCTTCGCTTAACCCCACCGATGCCAGGTAGGGATTTTCCAGAATCGAACCCTCAAACGAAAGACAGCGCAGGAAATAGAGCCAATACACCAATGCCTCGTCCGTTACTTTGGGATATTTGAGGCTGCGCGTGCCTGGGGTTTCAGAACATAACCCGGCATCAGTCGCAGAGGCGAGCAGTCCGGCTGCCATCCGCTGAATTGTCGCACTTGACCACTCTGTTTTAAGCTGCCCACTGACCCACCGCGACACAACATCGCGATCGATGCTTGGATTAGACTGGTGGCGGCGCTGCTCTAGAAAAATACCTGTAAAAGCCCGGTAGGTCGGGTCACTGAGTTGCATCTGCCAGTGGCAAATATTCTGTCGGGTAACGGGATCATCGGGTTGCCATTGACTCAGAATAGTGAGCGCGATCGGGTAAGCATTATATCGATGGTTAAATTCGGATAGCAGCCGTCGCACCCGATCCAGACTTTTACTCCCAAACCAGCGTTCCTCAAAGGCGACGAGTGCCTGCTTTTCCTTAGGAAGCCCGAGATTGAGGTGTTTCCAGTAAGCTCGACTTTCTTCTACAGCTAGCGATACCCGCAAAAGTCGGGTATGGAATTGCTGAACCTCTGCCCCATAAGAAGGTATGATAGCGGCTGAAAGAGAAGTTTGGCTTGGGGCTGATTTAGATGGCATAGGATCTAAAAATTCCTCAAGCGGTAAAACGGCATTGGGTATCGCTCCGCCAGTGGCAGCAAAGCAGCCACCAAATTCCGAACGCAGAGTTCCAGGGAATCCGGCATTTTCCCCATCAGTTCACGCCCACTTGGAGCAACCTTAAAGTCGATGACTTGATTCGGAATGCGGATAGCTGCCTCAAGATTGGCAGTCGTAAAATCGCTACCCAGTTCCAGAGGCAGGGGTAATGACTGGTCTGGCGATTGCCCGCTGCGCTTGTGTTGACCCAAGCGATCGGCTAGCTGTTCGTCGATGATAAACCCCCAGAAAAATAAAGTGCGAATGTGATCCGGCTGCGCCAGGTTTTGACGGGTTTGTTTATCCTGCTGAATTGCGGCTTGGCGCACTGCTTCCAGAGATGCCCATTCATGGGTTTTTGGCAGTAAGTTTTGCAGCAAATAACCACCCCCAGACTGATCAATCAAGTCAGTGCGCCACCAATTTAACCGCTTCGGCTCACAGAGTCCTTCTCCTGCCCAAGCGATCGTCATCTGAAGTGCCAGAATTGCATCAAGTGTCGGCTCATTGGGTTTTTCGATCGCTTGAGGTGAGCCTTGCTGGAAGATTTCAGTCATACAGGCTGCCCTTCTTTTGTCGATCGTAAGTACTGCTCCAGCAAAATTTGCCCTTGGTTCAGTTCCAGTGCCAATTGCTCTAATTGCTTAAAAGCCAGGGGTGATGGCTGCATCCTGCCATTCTCCCAGCGACTTACGGTTTCATAGGGGGAGCATGTCACTTTTGCGCCCTCACCCTAAATCTCTCTCCCCAAAAGGGAGAGGGACTTCAATCCGGTTCGGTTCCCCTTCTCCCCCTTTGGGAGAAGGGGTTAGGGGATGAGGGCAGTTCGGAATCGGCAAAGATGACATGCTCCCTTCATAGGTGACTCCCAACTGATTCGCAAACTGACCTTGTGTTAGTCCGGTCAGTTGTCGCAACGCCCGGACAAAGTGTCCAACTTCAGGTTGCTTTATTAAATAAGGCTTTTTCAGAGGCATTTTGGGCAAAACATGACGTGCGTCATACCCATTATCCACAGAACGGCTCGTAAGCTAGAACAACTCGATAGTTTTGGTTGTAAATAGAAAACTTCAGCCCCTCGTATTTAAGCTACGATCGCCTCAGTCGTTGCCAAAAGGCAATCGAGGTGGCTATGGGTCTTGCTCCGAGAACTCCAACTCAGGGACACTGGGATGCGTTAGAAGCATATTTTCAGCCCGCAAAACCCTATTCATTAGACAGTTACAACAGCAAGTTACAACCCAGCTCGAAGCCATCCATGCCCAGGAGAAAACTTTCGTGGCAGCACAGCACGAAATGTTAGATCAACTCCGATCGCACCTTGCAACCGATGGGCGATCGCTGGCGTTCACCAATGACTTTCAATCATTTGTTCAATCCTTGTTCACCGCCGCAGGAAACAAACTGGCGGCGAATCCGATTGTCCCTCAGTTCGCCTCAGACCCAACTGCGTGGCAATTACACAGTTTGAAAACACCATTGCAACTCGAACCGATTGAACTGCTGTGGAAAGAGAATGTAGATGAAGAGGATGAGCTTTATACTCTTTACTTCCTTCGGGTAGGGATGCAATTGGCAATCAACAAATGGCTGATGCTGCATAACTAACTGGTTGGCATATGACCGTGCCGTGAAAGTGCAAAGTTGGCTGATGGGATTTGTGTTGGCTGAACAAAAACCGGTAGTGCCCTTACGTAAAGGACAGAGAAAAAAGCCTAATTCTGAGAGCTTTATCTAGCAAGCCTTCTAAAAATGGCGATTATTCTTCATCCTTTAAGAAATAGAGCTGCCCAGTAAGCGACTTCCGGGTGCGTTGTATGTGCACATCTCTGCCCTGCCAAGCCTTGACCCAGCACTGCAAACCGATGAGCGATCGACTCGACGCTATCTGCAACAGCCGATCGCACCAACGCTGATTAAATTCACTACGGCTCAACCCAAAATCTCCTATTTGTTCTATCCCGACTTTGAAATTGACCCACATCCCGCCCTTGAGCAAAGTATCCAGGTAGACCTAAGTACAGGGCAGGTGAGTAGTCGTGATTATCGAGATACCGACAATCCACCCGTACTCCATCGCAAAGAGACCTTTATTGCGCCCAGCCATCCCCACTACAACGAATTTGCTGAATTAACCCGCCAACAGGATCGCCTGGGTCTACTGACTAACTCGCGTGAGATTGGCACCCGTTTCGGCTGGCAGCAGCGCCTAGCAGCCCACCACGTTGAACTGCACGGTCATCGGCTGGCTTGCCCGCTGCGGGCATTGAATCGCACTCCACCCCAGATCGATCGCCACAAAGCGGCTCTAGTGCGGATCGCTCTTTCTAAACCTGTCCGATCGGCACTGGAAGCAGGGCTGTTCACAGCAGGCACCACGTTTTTTGACTATGGCTGTGGGCATGGTGGTGACGTTCAACGCATGGCTGAACAGGTGTTTGAGGGTGCTGGTTGGGACCCCCACTATCAGCCTGATACCCTTCATGTGGCTGCCGATGTCGTCAACTTAGGCTACGCCATCAATGTGATCGAAAACCCAGCGGAACGGCGAGAGGCACTGGTCAATGCCTGAGCACTGACCCGGAGAGTACTCATTGTCTCAGCACAGATTCTGATTGAGGATCGCATTCGCGGCACGATCATTTATGGCGATGGTGTGATTACGCGCCGCAATACCTTTTCGGAGCGCCGACCTTTTTACTCAGAGCGCCGACTTTTTTGCTCCAGCAGTCAAACTCAGGCAAAAAAGTAACCGGGTTTCTGGAACGCAGGCGATCGCGGCGACGCTAACGCTTCGGCAAGAAACCCGGTTACGGCACCACAGCATCAAACGTTGATGGCTTGCGGCTTGGCTTTGCGGGTGCGACGGGCAAAGCGTTGCCCCAGTTCTTCCACCATGCCTTCTAAACCAGCGCCCTGTCCACTTGCTTTTGCATAGTTATACACCTGCAACGCTGCTGCCATCGCCTCACTGCCTGCCGCCATCGTCGTATCGTCTACCAGTTCTTGCAGTTGTGCCAGCGCTACGACGATCGGATACATCGCCTCAAACAACTGCACATCCTTCCGCATTTCATCAATGTCAAACGATCGCGGTAAAAAGTCCGGGTTCTGCCTTGCCACTTCCAACGCCTTGCTCACAAATGCCCGACTTTTATCGCCCATCTTCGGCAGCGATCGGCGTTTCTCTGCCGTCAAGTCCAGCAAAAAGGGTAGCTTTTCTTTGAGCGTGGCAATGGCTGTAAGTGCCTCAACTGCATCTATCCCGGCAAAGCGTCAGGCTAGATGCAGTTCATCTCGGTCGGTTTGAGTCAACGTTGCGCTCACTTGATTGGTCGTCATCAGTAGATTTTTCTGACGAAATTTACAGGCTTTAGATTGCCCAGATTTGAAAAATCATGCACTCCATTGCCGATCGCCTATCAGACAGGTTCTCACCAAGAGCCAGTTTTTCTACTACGAGAAAGCGCCCTGGAGGTTCGATCGAACTCCAAAGCGCTTTTCAGCCCTCATTTCATCTCAGGAAGCAGCAACGCCCTAGAAAAACACTGCGATCGAGATGGAAATTAGATCGAGATGAAGTTGCTGGCGCTGAGGCTGCTTGCCTGCACACCCGATAGCACTGCCAGAGTTGCGCCCTGACGCTTGATCAGTGTGTCGTTGGCATTCAGTTCGGTGCCTTGCACGATCGAGAGCCTGTTAAAGCCCAAACCTGCTGGTAAGCCGATCGTGTCAGTGCCGTTCTCAAAGTCGGCGATCGTCTGCGTTCCCCCTCGTGTGAGTGCAAACGTGTCGGCACCTTCACCCCCTTTAAGGACGTTGTTGCCGCCGCCACCTCTCAAAAAGTCATTACCAGCACCCGCATCGAGGTAATCATCGAGTTGATCACCCCGGAGGCGATCGTCGCCATCTGTGCCCTCATAGGTCTGGATGTTTAACCCTGCCAACCCGACGCGTGGATCGAGGTTGAGGGGTTGTTCCAGTTGCAGGACGATGATTTCGTTGTTGTCGATCGCGGGTGGACGACCGGATGAAAACGGATAGTTGTTGTCGTTGGCAACCAGAATCGTGTTGGCATCTAGCACCAGCACATCCTCAATGGTCTGGAACGGGAAGTTAAAGCTCGTGCTACCGTCGTTGTTCAGATCATCAGGGTCTTGGATATTCAACAGATTGGCAATTTCTGTCTTAGCGACGAAGCCGTTGGCATCCTGCTGAGAAAAATCGACCTTGAAGATCTTCTTGAACTGGGCGGCAGATCCCTGGTTGTTATCGCGCTCGATGATCAGGTATTCGTTGCTGTTGACGACGGTAATATCGCCGATCGCGTTGGCAGGGTTTTCCAGCTTGTAATAGCCGACCAAGCCTTCGTATTGCTGACTTGCCACATCGAACTCGTAGATCCGCAGTGCGCCTGCTGGATCGCCAACCACGGTGCCTTCGAGTAGGGGATATAGTGTGGACTTGTCGGGGCTGATTGCCAAACCCTCAAAGCCTCTGGAACCACCCAGATTAGACACCGCTGGAGGCGTAATGAAGGTGCTACGAGCATCTTCGCCTGTACCGGGGAAGTCGGTAAAGTAGCCGTCTACACCCAGCTCAATGAATTGCTTGAATTCCGCCAGCGGATCGCCGTTGTAGCTGTCGGGCAAGAAGAAGCTTTCGTTGCGGAAGGTGTAGGGATGCACCAGCAAGCCAGCAGTGTGAGCATCAGCAACCAATGTGGTGGGAGTGCCTGTAATGCGATCGCCGTCGCTAATTTGTCCATCCCCATTCAGGTCATCGGGAAGCCCATCGCTGTTGCGATCGACCGTTGCGAGTGGCACAATCCGCTGCTTGTTGGGTCCAATGCCCTGAGCGTAGGTGGCAATCTCTGTCAGTCCTGCCGGGGTTGAAAGATCAGTGTAGGTGCGCGTGTCACCACTCACCACAAAGTCGTAGGGGCGACCAGAACCGCCAAACAGTTGCACCAGGGGAATATCGATGCCTGCGGTTGGCATGATCGTGGTGTTCAACGCTTTCAGGTTGGCAACCTCAAAGGATTGAATGTAGATCCGCGATGGATCGGTGAAATTCTGCTTCACCAGAGTATCCACCAACAACTGGCTGGTGTTGAAGCCCTGAGCCGCAAAGAATGTCGGGTGCTTGGTTTCGGGGTAGATGCCAATCTTCCGTCCGGTTTCCGCTTCAACTTGCTGTACAAGGTCGATCACTTCATCCAGCGTGGGTACTTTCAGCCCATCGTTGTTGAAATCGGTGCCGCGAATGGCAGGGATGCGCTCGATCGCATTCACCGTTTTGATTTCTGCCAGCGTGAAATCTTCCGCAAACCAGCCTCTGACCAAGACACCATCCAACACTTTGGTCGTAAGGCGATCGGCAAACTCAGGACGATTGTAAATATCGGTGCTGGTGTCGGTGGTATTGAGCGTGCCATCGGCATTCAACACAGCTAACATCGGCTCGTGGCGGGCGATGAGAATGCCATCTTTGGTAACTACGAGATCAGGTTCGATAAAGTCGGCACCATCGGCGATCGCTTTTTTGTAAGCCGCCAGCGTGTGTTCGGGACGTTCGCCACTGGCACCGCGATGTCCAATGACAATGGGCTGATTGCCGCTCAAGGTATTGAATGCGGTGGTTGCGAGCACGTCGGGATTTTGGGGCGATCGGACAAACGGACTCGTAATTTGATCGCGCACCAGATCGCCTGTGCCGGGGAAATCAGTGAAGTAGCCATCCACACCCAGGTTGATGAATTGCTCAAACTCTTTGGCGGGATTGCCCTGATAGTCGGAAGCCAGGAAACGCCCTTCGTTGCGGAAGGTGTAGGGATGCACCAGCAAGCCAGCCGTGTGAGCATCGGAAACCAGGCTGGTGGGTGTCAATGTGACGCGATCGGCATCGTTGATCGTGCCATCATTATTTAAATCGTCTGCGATACCGTCGTTGTTCCTGTCCACATTCTTGACCGACACAATCATGCGCTTCCAGGGTCCGATGCCATCGGCATAGGTAGCAATTTCCGCCAGTCCTGCGGTGGTCTGCAAATCGGCGTAGGTGCGAGTATCGCCTGCCACGGCAAAATCGTAAGGACGCGCATTCACATCCTGATACAGCAGGTCGCCCGTTGCGTAATCCACATCGTAGGCATCCAGCAATTGCACCAGCGGAATGTCGGTCTTGGTGTTCAGTTCCTTCAGGTTTGAGACTTCAAACGACTGAATGAAAACGCGGCTGGTGTCAGTAAAGCCTGTTGCTTCGAGCGTTGCCAGCAGCGGTTCTTCTAGCGATAGCCCCAAATCATCGTGATAGGTGGGGTGCTTGGTTTCGGGGTAGATACCAATGGTTTTGCCCGTATCTTTTTCAACTTGCTGCACTAGCTCAATCACTTCTTGCAGCGTGGGAATCTCAAACACCCCATTGAATGCCTGGGTGCGAAAACCTTGCGGCATGATCGCCCGCAGCGTTTTGATTTCCGCCAGGGTAAAGTCAGAGGCAAAAAATTCGTTTTCGTAGAGCACACCATCCACCGTGCCACTGCGCTTACGATCGGCAAACTCAGGGCGGCTGGCAACATCGGTTGTGCCACCCAAAATGGGTTCGTGGCGGGCAATCAACACGCCATCTTTAGTGGAAACCAGATCCGGTTCAATAAAGTCTGCGCCGCGCTCGATCGCCAGCTTGTATGCCTCTAACGTATGCTCTGGCAGTTCGCCGCTGGCTCCTCGGTGACCAATCACGATCGGAGGCTTGCCATCCAGCGTTTTGAGGTTCACCAAATTGGGTGTCGCAATGGGCGCATCCAGCAATTTGCCCGTGCCGTCGAAGTGCAGCAAAAAGGGACCAAATTCTTCACCGACCCAGATCGTGCCATCGGCGGCAAGCACGAAGGATTCAATGTCAAAATCTGCGCCTGTCAGAAGGCGATCGCCCGTTTCATTCGTAATCGCAAACGGTACTTTTTTATCAGGGTCACGCAGTTGGATGAAGTTCCCAACCTTCACGCTACCGTCACCAGAGGCTTCTGCCCCCTGCAAACTGGGATCAACTTGATAGATTCGCAGCAAAAAATCGGCGCTGTTGTTCTTGGCACCAAAACCGTTGTCTGGCAGAAACCAGAAGCGATTTTCATCGGCAAACTGCACGCCGCTAAAGCCCTGTACAGGCTGACCCGGAAAAGGTCCCGTGCGCCCGTTGCCAGCAATACCGCCGTTTCCGGCTGGAGGTCCCTCTGCGAAGGTGTCTGCTGGGAGCGAGGCAAAGCCCTTGAGTGTTACGTCTGCCATAGTTCGTTTAAAGGGTGATGAAGGGTAGATGTGCTAAAGGTGTAGGTAGATGCGCTGAGTGAAATGGAAAGCTCCCTCACGTCGTTCCTGCTGCTGTCGAGCGAAAGAATAACGGCATTGCTGAATGCAAGTATGATTTGCCCTCATCCCCGACCCTTCTCCCCAAGGAGCAGGGAGCTAGAAGTCTTGTTCCCTCTCCTTTTGGGAGAGGGCTAGGGTGAGGGCGGCTTTGAGCGTTCATACATCGATTCAGCAACGCCAGAATAACCATCCTCCAGTGTTTCCAGAGGGCTAGGAGCTTTCTAGCAACCTCCATAAATCCCACAGAGACTTTAAGACGTGTCTAACGCGCTGTTAACAAGCCAGTAATTCTACTGAAAGACGACTGTGTAGATTTATTGCGTTATCGCCGAGCGTACTCAACATGTTCTCGTTGAAATGTTTTTGTAGCAGACGTTACGCAGCGCGAGTAAAGCTCGCTACGCTACAGTTGGAAAGCACGTTCTTTTCGGCTCTGGTTACCCTATGACTGGCTCGATCGCACCCCCTACAAAACCCGATCGCCGCGTGCGAGAAACCGACTGGCGCTTGTTTATGCGGCTGGCAGAGTATGGGCTGCGAGACAAGCGTTTGCTGGCATGGTCGTTTGCGCTGCTGGTGCCAACGGCGATCGCAGGTGCGCTGCAACCAATTCTCATTGGCGAGGCAATTTCCCTCATTCGTCAAGAGCCAACCACCTGGGGCTTTTTGCGCCAGATGTCCTTAACTGACGGGATCAACCTGCTGGCAGGGATGCTGCTACTCACGCTGATTCTGCGGACGTTCTTTGATGCGCGACAGGGGTTCCTCGTGCAAAAAATGGGACAACGCATTACAGCAGACATCCGGCAGGATTTGTTTCATCACGTCACCTCACTGGCAATGCGCTTTTTCGATCGCACTCCCGTCGGACGCTTGATCACGCGACTCACCAGTGATGTAGAAGCGTTGGGCGATGTGTTTTCCACGGGCGCGATCGGCATTTTGGGTGATTTGTTTTCGATCGTGGTGCTGGCGATCGCCATGTTCTTGTTGCAGTGGCAGTTGGCGCTGTTGCTAACCGCCATGCTGATTCCAGCTACCGTACTGATCATCTACTTTCAGCAGCAGTATCGCAAAGCCAACTATAAAGCGCGGGAAGAGTTGTCTATCCTGAACTCCACGCTTCAAGAAAATATTGTCGGCATTAACGTCGTTCAATTGTTCCGCCGCGAGGCATTTAATGCTGACCTGTTTCGCACCATCAACCAGCGCTACATCAAAGAAGTAGACAAAACCATCTTTCACGATTCCGCCATTTCTGCCACGCTGGAATGGATCTCACTCGCCGCGATCGCCGCTGTCCTTTGGCTTGGTGGCAACCTCATTCTGGGTAAAACCCTCAATCTGGGGCAACTCTCAACCTTTATTCTCTTCTCTCAACGTCTGTTTGATCCGCTACGTCAGTTCGCCGAAAAATTCACCGCCATTCAAGCAGGGTTTACGGCTGTGGAACGGGTGAGCGATATTTTTAACGAGCCGATCGACATCCGCGATCCCGAACATCCCAAAACCCTTGACAGCAGCCCTGGATCGACCACAGGCGAAATCCGCTTCGAGCATGTCTCGTTTGCTTATAAAGAAGGTGATTACGTCCTGCATGACCTCAACTTCACCATTCATCCCGGTGAAAAAGTGGCGCTCGTAGGTCCCACAGGTGCAGGCAAAAGTTCCATCATTCGGTTGCTCAGCCGACTATACGAAGCCACCGAAGGTTGCATTTTAGTCGATGGCGTGAACGTCCGCGATCTGCCGCAAACGGAACTGCGACGACACATGGGCGTGATTTTGCAAGATGGGTTTGTCTTTGCTGGTGATGTGAAAAGCAACATTACGCTTGGCGAAACCTACCCGTTTGAGGCAATTCAATCTGCCGCTGAACGCACCAATGTGTCTGCCCTGATTGAACAACTACCGCAAGGCTATGACACTTTATTACGTGAACGAGGCACCAACTTGTCAGGTGGACAAAAGCAACTGCTTGCCTTTGCCCGTGCCGCCATCCGCGAACCCCGCATTCTCGTCCTGGATGAAGCCACCGCCAGCCTGGATGTTGGCACCGAGTCACTAATTCAAGACGCGCTCGATCATTTACTGGAAAACCGCACGGCAATTATTATCGCGCATCGCTTGTCTACCATTCGCAACTGCGATCGCATCCTCGTCCTTAAGCGAGGTCAACTCGTCGAATCGGGTAGCCATGAAGAGCTTCTCAGCCAGGGCGGACTCTATGCCAGCCTGTATCAGTTGCAGATGCTGGAGAGTTGAGAGAGAAGGAGATGGGGAGATGAGGAGATGGGGAGATGAGGAGATGGGGGGTGAGGGATGAGTTTTGAATTAATTTTCTCCCCCTGCTTCCCCTGCCTCCTCTGCTTCCCCTGCCCCCTGCCTTCTGCCTCCAACCAAAGCTATAGTAGAAACCAACCGCCACCTGTATCAAATTTGGAACTTGTCACGTTACAGGGTATTGCGGACGGCAGGTTCCAGGGTTCGACTCCCGGCGCTTTTGGTAGCACCTTTACTCCCAACAAAGGAAGAACCGTGCAATGCACAACTGAGCAGTGATTTGCAACGTTGAGGATACCGTCTTGGTGCTTGCAGCTTGACTCAATGAACGTTCCTCACTGCTCAGTGTTCTTCTGACCACGATCGCTGACAATCGTATGAAAAAAATGTTCAAGCGGATCTCGATAAAACCGAATCAAATTGGTTATTTGTACAGAAAAAACCACTTCGATCGACGGCTGCAACCAGGCATTTATCGCTTTTTTGATTGGAGGGCAGAAATTGAGGCGATCGCGCTGCCCACCACTACAAAATTACTGAGTGTTTTAAATCAGGAAGTGTTAACCAAAGACAACATTGCCTTGCGCTTTTCCTACATCGTTGAATACAAAATTAGCGATGGAGAACGTTTTCTCTCAGCCTTTGATGTGTTTCAAAGCAGCACTTATCTTTTATATGAAGCAGAGCAATTGATTCACAATTTGACTCAGGTTTATTTGCGGCAGGTGATTGCTGCGATCGACAGCGAAGCCATCAACGAACAGCGCACTGAAATGCTCTCAACTGTACCCGCTGAATTGCGAAATCGTTTAGCTAACAGTGGTCTTGAAATCCAGCAACTTATTCTGCGGGATATTACCTTCCCGAAAATGATTCAAGACCTATTTGCAAAACAGCTTGAGGCAAAAATTAGAGCAAAGTCTGATTTAGAAAATGCGAGAACCACAGTGGCAACTGCAAGAGCGTTAAAGAATGCTTCAGAGCTGATGAAAGATGACGAAAACATCAAGTTCTTTCAAGTCTTAGAAACCATTACAAAAATTGCTGCTAACGGTAAACATACATTTGTCATTGGCGATCTTGGTTCGACTGGTTTGGCAACCCGCAACGGTACGCCTAGCCAAGTCTAAGTACCTTATATGCGATTCCCAACCCAGTGAAGTACAGTCGCAAAGAGGCAGAAGGCAGAGGGCAGAAGCAAAGAGGATCACAGTTTTCCTTCTGCCTTAAAACCTGAGAACTTGTACCGCACTCAGGCGAGAACCGCTAGAGCAGAGTGGTTTTTAGCGGCACATCGCGTTACACATAAAAACGAAACGCAGGAAAATTAACTGAATTTTTCAGCATTCACCGCACAATCTTGTATAAGGGTTCTTAGAGTTCCTCGCGTTTCTCCCTTTCCTCCACTGCCTACTTAGCGCAAGCGAGCCGCCAGCATGTTCAACGCCACTGAACTTCTCATCGAAGACTTCGTGACCAAACTTAAAGAAGGTTATCGTCGCACCTATGGAGGCTGGAAGTCTGACTACGAAGATATCATTGGCTGGGTTGGCTCAATGGCAATGGAAAATATTGCCAACAGTGATGCGCTCTACCACAACGTTGAACACTCCATTCTGGTCACTCTGGTTGGTCAGGAAATTTTACGCGGCAGGCACATTCGCATGGGTGGCGTTTCTTGCGAAGACTGGCTGCATTTTATTATTTCGCTCGTCTGTCATGATATCGGCTACGTGAAAGGTGTTTGCCGCCAAGATCGGGATGGGTTTTACGCTACAGGTAAAGACGGCAGCATGGCGAATCTTCCGCCTGGATCTTCTGATGCAGGGCTGACTCCTTACCATGTCGATCGCGCCAAACTGTTTGTCGATGAGCGTTTTGGAGGGCACAAGCTAATTGACTCCGAAGTCGTGAAGCGAAATATTGAGCTGACTCGCTTCCCTGTCCCTGCCGCCGAAGACCATCAAGATACAATTAACTATCCAGGCTTAATCCGTGCGTCTGACTTGATCGGTCAGCTGAGTGATCCTCGTTACCTCAAGAAAATTGGGGCGCTGTTTTATGAATTTGAAGAAACGGGCGTGAACAAAGCGCTCGGCTATCGGCACCCTGGCGACCTCCGTAAAAACTACCCCAAGTTCTACTGGCACGGCGTTTTTCCGTACATTAAGGACGCGCTTTACTATCTCTCGCTGACCCAACAAGGTAAACAAATCGTCGCTAACCTCTATTCCAACGTCTTTGTAGTGGAACATGAGAAGCCAGAGGACTAGGGGCTGTCGTCAATTTCAGCCAAAATCCCAATGGTGGAAAGGCTACAGCCCCTAGCCTGTCTTTTGGGGCGGGCGCAATTAAGCTGATGCCGCAAGCGTTTGATTGTTAATTGATGACGCGCCCCAACAGAAATGTGTTAAACAGCGCATCTTGGGAAACCTAAGACTATTGGAACAGTCGAGGGCTATGTTATGACAGCTATGCAAACGTTTTATCCGAGAAGAATTCTCAGTTCCTCGACAACAGGCGACTTGCTGGAGGGCATTAATAGAAGCCTTGATGCAGGCGCGTCAAATATTCTGATCGATTTTCAGCAGGTTATGTTTATGGACAGCACGGGGCTGTCGGCGCTGGTGATTGCGCTAAAGCGAGTGCGTGGAGTGAACGGACGTTTAGCGCTTTGCCATCTCAACGGGCAAGCCTACATGGTGCTTGAACATAGCGGTATGGATAAAGTATTTGAGCTTTATGACACACCGGAGGAATTCGATCGCTCACTAGCCAACGGTACAGGGAAACCGCTGGCAAAGTAGTTGATAATGGCATCATGGCACGTAAGCAAAAGTTTCCGCACCTGGTGCAATCAAAGTGGACAGCGCATCAAACGATCGATGGCTGGCGACACTTTCAGGTAACCAATCGCAAGAATCAGGGGCAGTGGGTGTTTGCCGAGATGGTAGCTGCCTGCGACCCAACGGTACGCTTTTGGGTCAATGCACGACTGTTGAAGCATCGATCGCTCTGGCAAGCGGGCTGGCAATCACTGCAAGAACAACCGCTGCAAGAACCTGAGACAATCAGCGTTTGATCAAACGATCATCACCGCTTTGAATCACCAAAGAAAACAAAGTCTTCCTTAAGGCAGTTTATTTGTGGACAAATACCAGTGTATTTCAGTCATTAGCCTCGATCGTGAGGTTACGTCTTAAACCAAAGAGGTTTTTATGATGAACTGGCTAGGAAAAGCGGTAGTCGTTGGTTCGTTGGTCTGTCTGGGCTTGCCTGCAAACGCTCAGTCATGTCCTCTCTTAAGGGTTGTAGAAGGCAAAGGCGCTTACTCAGTGCAGAAAAAGGTTTCGGCTGCCAGTACGCCATTAAGCCCCAGTAACTGGAATACTGATTTTGCTGTGCCAGGTGGACAACGCTTTCGTTACTATGCAGCAACAATTCGCGCCAAGAATGGCGGTAACTACAACGTTCAGATGAACCTGAAGTACGCTAACGGCACGTCGGACAAAGTCTACGACAACAAAGTCTCGCTGAAAGACAACGAAGCCCTCAATCTCTCCGGTTCACCCAGACTGAATGCCGAACCGTATCAAATCAATGTCGTTGTGGGCGGTATTCCGGTAACTGGCAATTCCTATACCGTTGCGGCTTCAGGATGCCCCTGATACCAGGTCTCCAAGCATCATGTCTCTAGAAGGATGAATCTTAACTGTTTCTGAGTTGATCTACGGTTAGAGAACGATAAACGTTGCTTCACTCTGCGCCTCTGCGTCTCTGCGGTAGCAACCGTTGCAGCAGAGAAGCCACGCAACGCCTTCTCTCAACCGTAGCTCACTCATATAGGTACGACATGGAAACAAAACAACTAGGCAATACAGGCATCACCGTCAGCGCGATCGGCTTGGGCGGTATGCCCATGTCTCTCAGCAGCCGACCATCGGAAGCACAGGCGATCGCCACCATTCACCGCGCCCTTGATCTCGGTGTCACACTGATCGACACTGCCGACTCCTACTGCAAAGACGAGTCCGACAAGCACCACAACGAGCGGCTGATTCACAAGGCACTCCAGCAATACAGCGGTGATACCACCAACGTCATGATTGCGACCAAAGGCGGCTTAATGCGACCAAATGGTGACTGGACACGCAACGGCAACCCCGATCATCTGCGAGAAACGATTAAGGATAGCTTTGAGGCATTAGGCGGCGATCAACCGATCGGGCTTTGGCAATACCACGCCCCTGATCCTGACTACTCGATTGAAGAATCACTTAAGCCAGCTAAAGAAGCCGTTGTCAACGGTTTGATTCGCTTTGTAGGTGTCTCTAATTTCTCGGTAGAGCAGATTAAACGCGCCCGTAATGTCGTCGAAATTGCCTCAGTGCAGAACCAGTACAACCCCTGGCACCGCGATTCAGAAACCGACGGCGTGCTGGAGTATTGCGATCGCGAGAAGCTAACGTTCTTACCCTGGAGTCCATTAGGTGGCAGTCGGCGGTTTAGCCAGCTTAAAGAAATTGAGGCGATCGTTCAACTGGCTCAGGCAAAAAGCGTTTCCGTTTACAGCATCGTGCTGGCATGGCTACGGGCAAAATCACCGAGCGTATTGCCCATTCCCGGTGCTAGCAAACCACTGAGCATTGAGGATTCAGTTACCGCCGCAACGATTAGTCTCTCTCAAGGCGAAGTTGACCAGATCGATCAGGCAACGGCTACTTGAAGAAAAAGGCATTGATAAACGATCGCGTCACTCGTTATTCTCCAACGTTTTCTGCCAACCACATTTCCAAATCAGACAGGTCAGAGAAATCTAACAAGGCTTCTCCTAAAGATTCCAGTTGCGTCATAGCAAGCGCATCAACGGGCGATCGGGCTGCCTCTGGCAAGGTTTCTACTTTGCGGGTGAGGAGGCGGAGAATGAGCGATCGTTCTCGTTCAAGCCTTGCTCCATTCAACTGGTGACAATCTCCATCACATTCTTCTGCTCTGTTGGCTCTAGTCTACCAAGCTCTTCCTGAAACACCTGCGTCTCTGGTTCATTTAACCGCAAATAGCCTAGCGTTACGGATAGCTTCAGCTAAATCCTTTACTTTTTCGATCCCATGATTACCTCCTGTAACTTAACAAGTTTGTCTTATAGGCAATCTCAGTTGGTAAATCAGCAATTTCAGAACGACTACCCGCCATCAAACATCTTCCAAGCATACTTCGATTTAACAGCTATCTTTGCTGACCTGAACATCATGTCTACAGCCACTCTTTATAACTGCAACTCCATCAATGCCTGACACCAATCAATAACTATAGCCACATAAAAACGAGGGCGATGCATTACCGCCCCCGCTCAACTACTTACTGAGAGTTTTGAGATTTAGATACGAGTAGCGTACTCTTCCTTCTCAGGTATATCTGTATACTCAGAAACGATCTGCCGGAACTCGTCGCCATCAATGGTTTCCTTCTCAATCAGCAGGTCAACCAGGCGATCGATCACCGTGCGGTTCTCGCGGATAATGCGACGGGAATCGTCATAACAATGCTCGACGATCGTGCGAACTTGGGCATCAATCCGAGATGCAATTTCCTCAGAATATTCTGAACGAGTCATCCAGTCACGACCGAGAAACACTTCGCCTTGTTGGCTTTCCAGCGAGAGTGGACCGAGATCAGACATGCCAAAACGAGTCACCATCTGACGCGCCATGTTAGCCACTTGCTGAATGTCGTTCCCCGCACCTGTCGTCACTTCGGCATCGCCAAAAATGACGATCTCAGCCGCGCGACCACCCAATGCGCCTGTAATGCGTGCCAAAATCTGCGATCGTGAAATCAACGTCTGGTCTTCTCCGGGTGTAAACCAGGTTAGCCCCTGCGCTTGACCGCGAGGGATCAAGGTGACTTTCTGTACAGGATCGTGATCCTTGACTAACGTGCCAATGATCGCGTGACCAATTTCATGATATGCAATCAGCCGCTTGCTCTTGCTATCTACCAGCGGCGTACCTTCCATACCTGCAACGACGCGATCGACCGCGTCATCAACTTCGAGCATGGTCATCGCTTCTTTGCGGCGACGTGCAGTGAGAATGGCAGCTTCATTGAGCAAATTTGCTAAGTCAGCCCCGGTAAAACCAGGAGTGCGACGAGCGATCGCTTCAAGCGAGATGTCTGGACCCAGCTTTTTGTTACGAGCGTGAACCTCAAGCACTTCTAGACGACCTTTCATGTCGGGTGCATCAACGGTTACCTGTCGATCGAAACGACCAGGACGCAGCAAGGCAGAGTCCAACACATCGGGGCGGTTGGTTGCCGCGATGATGATGATGCCCGTATTGCCCTCAAAGCCATCCATCTCGGTCAGCAACTGGTTGAGGGTTTGCTCCCGCTCGTCGTTGCCGCCACCAATGCCTGCACCGCGCTGCCGTCCCACAGCATCAATCTCATCAATAAAGATGATGCACGGCGCATTCTCTTTCGCTTTCTTGAACAGGTCACGGACGCGAGAGGCACCCACACCCACAAACATCTCCACAAACTCAGAACCAGAGATGCTGAAGAAGGGTACGCCCGCTTCACCCGCGATCGCCTTGGCTAGTAAGGTTTTTCCCGTACCCGGCGGTCCGATGAGCAGCACCCCTTTGGGAATTTTGGCACCCACTGCCGTAAAGCGTTCGGGCTTTTTGAGGAACGTCACCACTTCTTGCAGTTCTTCTTTTGCCTCTTCAATGCCCGCGACATCATCAAACATCACGCCTGTTTTCGCTTCCATCTGAAAGCGGGCGCGGGACTTGCCGAAGCTCATCGCCTGTCCAGGACCACCGGGTACATTCCCAGAACGGCGGAAGAGAAAGAACAGTCCACCCAGCAGCAGCACTGGAAAGATCAGATTGCCCAACAGTCCCCAAATGGCACCATCGTTGCGTGCTGGGTGAGAATCAAAGCTGATCTTGTCAGTTCGGAGTCGAGTAATAACTTCTGGCGCGTTTCCAGGGAGGTCTACGCGCAGGTGTTGCAGACGATTGTCAAGTTCGGGATCGACCGCTTCGACGATCGCCGTCCGTCCATTCTCATAAAAGTCCACGCTGGTCACTCGATGGGCATCCAGGTACTCTAGAAACCGTCCATAAGTCATCCGGGTACTGGCAGCATTGTTACCCATGTTGGCAGGAGTACTAATCGACGAACCCTGCCATAGAAAAAAACCGATGACTACAGCTGGCAGCGTCCACAATAAGACAGTTCGCCAAGAAAATTTCATACGCTAGCGCCCTCTTAATACGGTTAAAACAGTTTGGTGCCAAGGAAAAGGGGGAGTAATTACCCGCAAAATCTCATTAATTTCATTAAACCAGCAATGGAATGAATACCCTTTTTTGAAACATTGAATGCTGACCCCAACGTGAGGCGATCGCATCGCACTAAGGCAAACCACTCTTGTATGAGAACAATTGTTAACTAAATTTAACGTATTTCTTAGGATCAAAGCAACTGGGTTCTGCCAACGCAAAAGTTTGCTGTTGGCAATTCAGGCTTTCTCAGCACGATGGTTTTGAGACAGTTCTATAGAGACATGAACTGTCACGCCCTCACTCTATTGGCGTTTCTCAGTAATGCGAAGCACATAAGCAGGCGTACGGCTTTGAGCGTAAGAGCTGACCCAGATTTTGTACGTGCCGGGTAGCCACTCACCAGAAACACCAGGATTTTTGCCTTGATAGTCGTCGTTACACCAAATGCCGCCTGGTCCCTGGATCACTAGAGCAGTATCGTCTGCACTCTGAACGACAAGGCTTAACGACTCAAAAAATTCTGTTAGCTCGATCGTGCTGTTTGGCTTGGCATTAGCGTAGCCAGTGCAGTCACCTGTTGGCGTTTTCGCACGACCAATCAGGTCTTTGACAGCCGTATCGCCACCCGCAAAACCTTTCACCTCTAGCGGATTAGGCGAAAAGCGAGGACCCAACGTGACCACATCAAGATTCTGAGGCGACTGAGCTTGCATCGGCGCGATCGCCAGCAAGACAGGTACAAGAGCGAAACAGGCAACGAAGAGTGTGCGTGTTTGTAAGCCGCGATCACTGATGTAAGACATGCTGGAAAAGTAACAATGATAACAACGACGCGTAGACGAGGGTAGAGTTCCTGAGTGCCGAGTGAGGGAGAGGAGGAGTAAGGGAGAGGGGGAGTGAGGGAGTGGGGAGTCGGGAGTAGGGTCAGAGTTTTAAGTTTTGAATTGCTTCCCCTGCTTCCTCTGCTTCCCCTGCTTCCCCTGCTCCTTCTGCCTCCTGCCTCCTGCCTCCTACCTCCTGCCTCCTGTTCCCGACAGCTAATCTGCTTGCGCCGCTGCCAGGGCTTTTTGAAGGCGGGTTTGATCCAGTTCATGTTGATGGAGCAGCAGCCAGGACTGCACTAAGTCGGGACCGTTCATCGCTCCGGTGAGGGCAGCGCGAAGTGTCCGCATGACGAGTCCTTTTTTCAGCTTTTGCTCTTGGACGACCTGCTTAAGCAGATCTTGGATATTCGCTTCGGTGAGTGGTTGGTAGTGTGCGATCGCGGCAGCAGCCGCTTGAATGGCTACAGCAGAACCGTCTTGCTTGAGTTGGGCACTCGCCTCTTCCGTAAAATCTACTGTGGGAGCAAAAAGATAGGCGCTCATCGGCACCGCTTCATCCAACCGTGCAAGGCTGGGACCAATCACGGCGGTTAGTCGTTCTAACCAGGGGCGATCGTGCCAGTCTGCCTCAAAGCCAGCCGCTTGCCAGTAGGGAAGCAGCAGATTAGTGAGTTGGTCAGCGGGCATTGCGTGCAGATATTGACCGTTGAGCCAGTTGAGCTTATCCCAATCGAACTTGGCACCCGCTTTGTTGACCCGCTCAAACCCAAAGTTCGGGGCAGCCGTTTCCAGCGTAAAGAGTTCGGTCATGCCTTCGGGCGGCGACCACCCCAGGAGTGCCATATAGTTCACCAATGCTTCAGGAACGTAGCCCATCCGCTGAAAATCTGAGATCGAGGTAACGCCATCGCGCTTAGAAAGTTTTGCACCCGCCTCGTTAAGGATTAAGGGTGTATGCCCAAACGTAGGCATCTCGGCTTCCAGCGCTTCGTACAGCAAGATTTGTTTAGGCGTGTTGCCAATATGGTCTTCACCACGAATGATGTGCGTGATGTTCATATCAATGTCATCCACCACGACGACAAAGTTGTAGAGCGGTTGCCCAAAATCATCACCAGACGCTGCACGCGCAATGACCATATCGCCGCCCAGGTCACGCCCCTTCCAGCTCAGGTTACCGCGCACAAGGTCGTTCCAAACAATTTCACGATCGTCCTCAATCATGAACCGAATTACCGACGATCGCCCCTCGGCTTCGTAGGCAGCCCGTTGTTCGGATGTGAGGTTGCGATGACGGTTATCGTAACGGGGTGCTTCACCATTAACTTTCTGCGCCTCTCGCATGGCATCCAGTTCTTCTGGCGTGTCATAGGCACGATATGCCAAGCCTTTGTCTAGCAGCGCTTGTACCTTCTGTTGATACAACTCCAGGCGCTTACTTTGATAGAACGGTCCTTCATCCCAGGTCAAACCCAGCCAGGTCAAGCCGTCGAGAATGTTCTGAGTATATTCAGGACGCGATCGCTCCTGATCCGTATCCTCAATCCGCAGCACAAACGTACCGCCAGTATGACGCGCATAGAGCCAGTTAAAGACGGCTGTACGCGCTGTACCAATGTGGAGGTTTCCGGTGGGACTTGGGGCAAGGCGAACGCGAACGGTCATAAGGGAAGGATGAAAGCTAAAGGATGCAGTCTAAAATGCCAGCGTTACTAAAGTTTAGGGAAGAACGGCGAAAAAGTTCAACCTCGATGTCCATTGATTCGGGTATCCACTCACTGCGCGGTGGTCGGCTTAGGTTCGCTAGGATGCATGATGCCCCACAGTTTCTCGGCATCGCCATCGGTTAACGTGACAACGCTATTCTTATCAGAGGTATCTGCTGCGAAGTGGACAAAGCCTTTCAGCGTTTCGTTGGTTGACCACACAATGCGCGTAATGTGCTCTGTATTTAAAGTTGCTTGGGCAGCCGGGAAGTAGATAAAAGCCATGTGGAGTTCCTTTGGAGTTAGAGAGCAGACTAAGTGGCAGCTAGAATGACTTGAAGCACACACACTAGCTCATTTAACGCTGGAACGGCATCGTGTGGAGCGCCTAGCCTGTGAGTTTATAAAAACTTGTCGAATCGTCTTCAAAAAACGGCGATCGACCTATAGCTGTTGCCAAGACGCTTAGGACATTGAGCTCAAGCCGAAGGGGGTTTCACCCCTGCACCCTGTCCTAACCGATATGGCTGTGGCTATAAATCATTTGAGTGCGATCCAAATGGACGTTAACGACGTATCTTAGTTGTGTTCTCTGTTGATCCTGTTGCCCATGCAAGAACAATTTTGGTATTTGCAGTGGGGTGCATCTATCTACCTTGTTCGCTCTTGTACGATCGCGCACTTGCCGTTTCTTAGAACGCCAGTCTTTGACTCTGAAGACGAGGCAATCACTTATCGCAATTGGCTTTCCTCATGTTCCGGTTCCCGTTGATGACCACCAACGTTCAGAAATAAAGTCAAAGCTTGATAGTCTACAGCAGCGCTTGGGCATACTAAGTTCGTCATAGTAGATGCATCCTGATGGGTTACCAGCCCAGTCTTCGGATTGGGCTTTTTTGTCTAAAAGATTTGACCACTGTTAATACGCTCTTGGTTCTGACTACGGCGCAGTAAGGCAGTTCGTTTGCTGAAAAAGCAAACTGCTTAGTACCAGACGGGAGCTACGGGACTGACGGGGCTCGAACCCGCAACTTCCGCCGTGACAGGGCGGTGCTCTAACCAATTGAACTACAGTCCCTCGGTGCCTTTTTAGAGGCGATCTACATTGTGATGATCGGCGACGCTTTTGTCAAACGTTTTCTGAGTTTTCTCAAGCGACCTGGACGAGCTGACGCGCAACCAACTTTGTGATAAGTTCCAGCCAACGTGGAGGCTAGGGAGCAGCAATGTACATTCGAGATGCAGCAGCAGCGGATTTGACAGCGATCGTCGCGATCTATAACTCAACGATCGCCAGTCAGGCAGTGACAGCCGATCTCGCTCCTGTTACGGTAGAAAGTCGCGTGAGTTGGTTTCAAGCACACAGCGCCGACAAACGACCGCTGTGGGTGATGGACGTAGAGGGAGAGGTTGCTGGCTGGTTAGGTTTCCAGTCGTTTTACTACGGACGGGCGGCTTACGACAGTGCGGCAGAGTTGAGCATCTATGTTTCCTTGCATCACCGTCGCAAAGGCATTGGGCAGACACTGCTGAAGGAGGCGATCGCGCAAAGTTCGTCGTTTGGCATTAAAACGCTCATGGGGTTTATCTTTGCTCATAATCAGCCAAGCCTGCGCCTCTTTGAGCAGTTTGGCTTTCAACGGTGGGGTTATCTACCAGGAGTCGCAGAGTTTGAGACCGTTCGCTGTGATCTCGTCATTATGGGGCTACAGTTGCCCTGAAACGGTAGTGTTTCCTAAAGAAATCAAGTAGCGTCACAGATTCCTAGCTTCTTGGTTCAGTCCTGATTGGATGGGATGAACCTGATTCAGAAGTTAGGGATCTAGCAGGATTACCTCTCTTCAGCAAGCCAGTCGATCAGCGTGAGCCTTGTGCAAGCAAACCTTTGTCAAGATTTATCCCATCCTTCAGGATGAGCACATTACAGTTTAGATTTAATTTCTGAGGACTAAATCACCTTCTGAACTGTCGAGGGCTTTGTCTAGGACTCACTGCGATGAATGATCAGACCTTATGCGTGAAGGCACACTATGTCACCTCTGATTTCGCTTGTGATGACGACGTACAACCGGGAGCGGTTTCTGGGTGCTGCGATCGAGAGTGTGCTGCAACAGACGTTTACTGACTTTGAGCTGCTGGTTTGGGATGACGGTTCTGATGATCGATCGGTGGCGATCATCGATCGCTATGCAGCACGCGACCCACGGGTGCGTGTCGTTGCCGCAGCCCATCGAGGACGGGTCGCAGCACTCCAGGCAGCGATCGCCCACACGACCGGAGCCTATCTTGGTTGGGTCGATAGCGATGATCTGCTGGCTCCAACAGCGCTTGAGCAAACGGTTCGCATTCTGAACGAGCAGCCGCAAGCAGGGATGGTGTACACCGATTACCTGGATATTGACGAGCAGGGTGCGGTCATGCACTATGGACAGCGGTGTCGCATTCCTTACTCTAAAGAACGACTGCTGCTGGATTTCATGACCTTTCACTTTCGCCTGCTGCGGCGATCGATCTTTGAGCAGGTGGGCGGTATCAGCAGCAGCTCAGACTACGTAGAAGATTACGACTTATGCCTGCGCTTGTCTGAAGTCACTGAGGTGCATCGGGTCAGGCAACCACTTTACTACTACCGTAACCATACTGGCAGTGCTTCTCAGCAGTGGCGGCTGGAGCAAGTGCTGCGATCGCGCACGGCGATCGCTCAGGCACTCCAACGTCGAGGCTTGGCAGATCAGTTTGCGATCGAAGTTTGCTTTCCTGAAGGACGCTTCTTTCTGCGTCGCAAGCCCGTTTCAACTCCGGTCAAACCCCCTTTAGTCAGCAGAATGGGATCACTCCTGGCATCCTTACCCCCACTTCCCACTCCCTACTCCCGTTCGGCTGAGCGCTGTTCGGCTGAGCGCTCACGTCGAAGCTCACGTCGAAGCCTATTCCCCACTCCCCACTCCCTACTCCCCACTCCCCACTCCCCACTCCCCACCCTCGTTAGTTCATTCCTGGCATCCTTACCGCTGCTGGGCATCATGGCAACGGCTCCTGCCCGCGCCCAGTCAGTCACCGCAGCCCCTGACGGCACCAATACCAGCGTGACTCTTAGCGGCAACCGTTATGACATTAGCGGCGGCACTCAGGCAGGTGCAAATTTGTTCCAAAGCTTCCAGCGGTTTGGGCTGTCTGCCAATGAAACCGCTAATTTTTTGGCGAATCCCCAAATTCAGAACATTTTGGGACGAGTGGTGGGCGGCGAGGCTTCCATCATCAATGGACGGCTTCAGGTGACAGGTAGCAACGCCAACCTGTTTCTGCTCAATCCGGCAGGTATTGTGTTTGGTGCGAACGCCAGTTTGAATGTTCCTGGTTCCTTTACGGCAACAACCGCTAATGGCATTGGGTTCGGCAACGGGTGGTTTAGCGCCGATGGGACAAATGACTACGCGGCGCTAGTAGGGACACCGGATACGTTTGCGTTTACGATCGCGCAACCGGGCAGCATCGTCAATTTTGGCAATCTTGCCGTTGCCTCTGGTCAAACACTGAGATTGCTGGGTGGGACGATCGTCAGCACGGGTACCCTCACTGCACCAGAGGGGCAGCTCGTCGTCGCTGCCGTTCCTGGTCGGAGCCTTGTCAAACTCAGCCAGCCCGGAAATCTTTTGAGTCTGGAAGTTCAGCCGATCGCGCCAACGCAGTCAGCCGTACCGAACGCCTGGAGTTTACCGATCGCCTCCCTCCCTCAACTGCTGACTGGAGGCAATTTTGGCAACGCGACAGGGGTGAGCGTGAATCCTGATGGTACGGTTTCGCTAACTGGCTCGACAACGGCGATCGCACCGGGTGATGTCGTCGTTCGCACTGCTACAGCTCAGACCGCAACCTTAGCAGCGAATCGTAATCTGACGCTGGTTGAAAGCCAACTGCAAACGACAGGTGACCTGAACCTGCTGGCACGGGATACGGTGTTTATTCGTGATAGTGTTGCCACTCCGTTTACAGCAAAAGCGGGCGGAAAACTGACGGTGCAGGGCGATCGAGGCATCGATATTCTGGCACTCAACCATCTGCAAACGGCACCCTTTCAAAGCGGCAGCGACCTCAGCCTCATCAGTGATGGTGCAATTTCTGGCGATTCGCACTTTACCAGTAGCGGTAATCTTTTTGTACTGAACCTGTCTGGTGGCGCAGGCACGTTTGTGAGCCTTTATGACCCAATTATCACCGCCGCAGGTGCCTTCACGAACGGTGCTTACACAGGTGTTGCGCTCAAGGTACAAGCGGGTGGAGACATTACGTTTACAGGAGCGATCACCATTACTGGCAATGATGTCACAGCCACAGGCGACCCCGATTCGGGCTTGCTGACGACCAGTCGAGCGCTCATTTTGCGTACCAGTGCTGGCAATATTTTGACAGGCGACATTACTACCAGCAGTACGGTGGGTAATGGCGGTCCAGTGATCCTCTCGGCTCCTGGCAGCATTACAACAGGCACGATCGACTCCTCATCCACAGGTGCTGGCTTCGGCACTTTCAGCGGAGGAGCGGTCAACTTAACGGCTGGCGGTAGCATCACCACAAACAACATCAATTCATTCTACGCGGGTGGTAACGGGTACGGCGCTCAGGGCGGCAATGTCACGCTGCAAGCAGGAGGCAGCATTGTGACTGGCACCATTAATGCCTCAGCTATTACAAACACCACTTTTGCAGTGGGCAATCCGACGTATCAAGGCGGAGCCGTTAGTCTCCTTTCTGGCTCTGTCCCTGGTAGCGACATCACGTTTACCAGTATCGATACACGCGGCATCGAAAACCTTGCTAATGCCACGGGCAATGGGGGCAATGTGCAAGTTCTTGCGACTGGACTGGTGCAGGGTTCTTTAGCGGGTACGACGATCGCCACTCAGGGGTCAGACACAGGCGGCACGATCGCCATTCAACATGATGGTGGTCCTAACAACCTACCGTTTGTTGTTGGCAGCACAAGCGCAAACGGCACAGCAGGCGCACTTAACCGGGGCGGCACGAATGTCATCGCGTCCGGTAGTTTTCCCGTGCAGGCGAATAACATCACAGTGGTGCCAACGGCGGGTATAACCATTACCGCTCTCAATACACCACCGACGCTGAGCGCTAATGCGTCACTCTCTGGAGCAACTAGAAATGTCCCGTTTACGATTGATTACATCGCGTTGTCCCCTAGCGTGGCAGATGTCAACCAGGATGTGACAGTGCTCACCATTGCGTCGATCGCCCCTGGTGCAACGTTAACCCTCAACGGTAATCCCGTCATTCCTGGCAGCAGTACCCTTACCCCAGGTGATGTTCTTGTCTACACACCCCCAGCAGACGCGATTGGACTACTCAATGCCTTTACGCTCAGGGCTACCGATGGTGTCTCGACTTCCAATCCAGTACAGGTGCAAGTAAATGTCCAGGATCCTGGTGTCAACAACCCAACCCCAGAAACCATCACGGTGCCAGATCTCTGTGCGTTAACAAGCTGCTCTCGAACAGACCTGAAACCGATCGGGAATCCGCTGCCTGCTTTTCAATTGGCACCCGATACTCCAGACGATCGCTTCACTCGCACGTTTGAGGCGTATCTTGGGCTGGCAGATACCCGTGAGAAGTCCCGCGAAGAACCCAGAGAAGTGGCTCAACGCATTGAGAAAGATACTGGTGCCAAGCCTGCCTTCATTTACGTCAGTTTTGTGCCTGCCTCACTCGAAGCAGCGGTGACCCAAACCAAGCAACTTCGGGATGATACTGTCGATACAAGCTTCGCTCAGACGAGTCAACGCAGCACGGATCAACTCGAACTCGTCGTGGTTACCGCAAACGGTGAAGCCATTCGTAAACGTATTCCAGAAGCAACTCGCGCTCTCGTGCTGCCGCTGGCGCAACGGTTCCGCACTGAAATCTCAGATCCCCGTAAGACACGCGCTACAACGTATCTCGGTATGAGCCGCCAGCTTTATCAGTGGATGATCGCACCGATCGCCGCTGATCTGCAAACCAGAGGCATTGATAATCTGGTGTTTCTGCTAGATACAGGCTTGCGATCGCTCCCCGTTGCCGCGCTCAACGATGGTCAAGGCTTTCTCATCGAAAAATACAGCATTGGTGTCATGCCCAGCCTGAACCTCACGGACACCCGCTACCGCAATATTCGAGATGTCAAGGTGTTGGGGCTAGGCATCTCAGAAAGTACTCAAGATCAGCCCCCCCTACCATCTGTACCCGTTGAAGTGTCCCTTCTGGTAAACCAACTCTGGTCTGGACGGCTTGCCTTTAACAACAACGTCACCCTCGCCAACCTCAAAGCGTTTCGTCAAGAGCAGCCCTTTGGCATCATTCATCTGGCAACTCACGCTGACTTTTCCCCTGGTTCGATCGACAACTCCTACATCCAACTCTGGAACGATAAACTACGGCTCGATCAAGTCCGTCAACTCGGCTGGAACGATCCACAAATCGAACTCCTTGTGCTAAGCGCCTGTGCCACGGCTCTGGGCGATCGCGAAGCCGAACTGGGCTTTGGCGGTCTGGCAGTGCAAACAGGCGTTAAAACCGCCGTTGCCAGCCTGTGGTACGTTAGCGATGCCGCCACGACCGCTCTTATGACTGGCTTCTACAAAGATCTCCGCACTGCCCGCATCAAAGCCGAAGCACTCCGAAAAGCACAGCTCGACATGGCACAAGGACGGGTCTTCCTTCAAAATGGTCGTCTGCAAGGTATTGAAGCAGGCGAAGGAATTCCCTTGCCACCAGCTAGCCTTGCCGTCCGCGATCGTCAACTCTCCCATCCGTATTATTGGGCAGCCTTTACCATGATCGGCAACCCGTGGTAGGAGAAAGCTAAAGACCAAAAATCGATACTGCTTTTATGCTTAATCGCCAATCATTTGTGCCAGTCTGCGCTGAAAACGAAACAAGGCGATCGCGCTGCTACAGGTACTTTCACTTCATTACGCTTCCTTGAACAGCAATTCAGAAGCATTCTGATAGATCAGTAGCGAATAAAATTTGGTATAGTCAAGTTTCTAGAAATCATTCACGGTTTCGGCGGCATAGCCAAGTGGTAAGGCAAGGGTCTGCAAAATCCTCACCCTCGGTTCAAATCCGAGTGCCGCCTTCTGATGTACAATTACGAATTCGTGAAACGCGACAAAGAGTTCGTGATTGTATAGTGTCCACCAGCAGTATGACAACATCCGCATCCCACATAAGAAACCGAGAGGTGGGAAACTGAGCGCGGAGCAGAAGGCTGAGAATCGAGCGTTGAGCCAATCACGGGTGATCTGTGAGCATGCCTTCGCTGGAGTGAAGCGCTATGGCGCAGTCAGTAGCATTTATCGGAATCGGATTGAGGCGTTTGATGATCACTTGATGCTGACTGCGGCTGGCTTATGGAACTTCTACTTGATGGCTGCCTGAGAAAGACATTCCAAACCAGGAAGGTCAGAATCTCAACCTAACCTGTAATTATTTCCCAACAGCTCTATTAACTGGCGGTTTAACATCATCTACCTGGTATTCAAAATACGGATTTCGTGGGGCAGTCTCTGCATCTCTCCCTCCATCTGAACCATACAGAGGAGTTAGACGAGTATCTACGCCAAATTTGGCATCAAGAATACTGTTGACTAGCCTTTGAAATTTTATTGCATCTAGTTCATTGAAGTAGTATTCCATAGATACTTCCAACTCGAATTGGTTAAGACCCTAGGGCTTATTAGCTTTGTTACAGATAGCCGCTCTTACCTACATAAATTTACATTGCTCTCCTGACAGCTAGTGTTTGCGTTATTCTAACTTACTAACGTAAGCAGCTTTTGGTATGGAGAAATAATACTAGACTCCTACCTGCGGTTCGTGGTGTAGATGCCAGATTACTCCAAAACGACATTTGGATCGTGAAGCGGTAGGCAAAGGGCAACTTCACCCATATAGATCGAGGATACGAAGCCGTGAGGATGTCCGGGTTGGTAGTCAATCGCAATTTTTCCAGCATGGCAGTCATTGATGACCTGATTCACCTGAGCCACATCCCGATAGAGAAAATCGACTGGAATGCCTTCCACTTTGAGCCATCCCCCACCATTAATCCACTTTCCCCACTCACCGATTGGGGTGATCAGGTTTGTACGGTGGCTGTCATCTAGTTCAGAGGCAAGGCGATTCAGAGCAAGGAGATCAGGCGGGTTCTCTGGCTGGTAATAAAGCCCCAGATCTACATCTGACTTGGGTGTATGGTTGCCTCTTGCCCTTGAGCCACCTAACGCGATCGCCACAATTCCCTCAACCAACTGCAAGCGATCGACAAGATGATGAATGAACTGGGGCAACTGCTGATTCATATTGCTCCATCCCATCACTTGTTCCAAATCACAATTAGGTGAACTGAAGCAGCGAAACCTACAACTCCAGTTCACCCGCAACAGATTGCCAATCTGGAACTGATTGTACCTGCTTCAGCCCAGGTTCAGCGCTTTCGAACCCATCTGCCCTCTCTTATTTGGGTCTTACTTGTGAAACCCAAGCAAGGAATTTTTGTCGCTGTGGGTCTTGCTTTGGCTTCTCCAGAGTACTCAGGTGCAGTACCAGATGAGAGTTGTCGTAGAGTGTGTGAATTTGTCGATGGCAGGCAGGAAAAAACTTTCACTGAATTGTAGGAGGATGCCAACCACTGATCACCCAACGCGAACGAGTAGCCAAGATGACCGGATTATTCATCCGTAATGCAGCAATCATGGCTCGTCCGACTGGCGTTTGCCCCTCCACTCGTGTTGCATCCAAGCTCCAAGCGAAGTATTCTGACCACTGCTGTGCCCTCGGATTAAACAAGGGAACGATTTCCCCAGTGAGCGGATCTTGGGCTTCGGTCAAGTCGGATTTGTACTCATTGCAGGAGCGACAAGCCAAGCAAACATTTTCAAAGGAAGTGTTCCCGCCTTTGGACTGGGGGTGAATGTGGTCAAAGCTCATTGGCAGACCGCTATTGGCTTCGCTGGTCAAGCAGTAGCAGCAGCCATGGCGATCGCACTCTCGAATTTGGGTCTTTAAAGATTCAGGAATATAGGCAGACACAAGCGATCAGGAATGGGGAACACGATGACCACGCCAATGTAAAAGAGCAGCAGCATGGGCTTTCCGTAATATGAAAAGATCCGCCTACGATCGCAGTTCTGCCAACTCCACCTGTTCTGCTGAGGTAAGAGTGTGTTCTTTGTTGCGCTCCAACAACTCGAAATGCCGTGCCATATCCTCCTCAGTCTTGTGACCTGTGGCAACCTTCCATAGAGCCTCATCTTCCAAACGGTCAAGAGCGGCTAAATCTGCCTGAAACTCATCGGGTGCATCTTCCCAATCTGGAGGACTACCGACTTTCAGGGCATGGAGCATGACCGCTTCAAGCGATCGCCCTGTTGCGGTCGCCGTATTGACCAATCGCTGATAGATAGGATCTGGAAGTTGCAGTGTGACAGTTGCAGTCATACGAGGACAACAAGTTTATCTCCTTAATACCTTATATTCTACCGGGAGCCTCTTGAGGAGGATAGCCATCGTGCAGTTACACTGATCTTATAGGGGTCGCTTCTAAGAACACAGCAACCTATTCAATAATCTCTGAGTGAAGTTTTCCTATAGTTGGTAGGCGATCGCCTTCGGCAACAGTGAAGCCCCCGCAGGATGAAGGAAAACTGCTCCAACGAAATGACACGTAATCCTTCGGTAAATTTAGTAGAGCTTGAAACTACTCATGTGTATAGGTTTCAGCTTCTAAACTAACGAAGTGACACTTATTTCTTCGGTAGCCTCACGATATGACACATAATCCTTCGGTAAACCTAGTAAGACTTGAAACTGTTAATACGTAAAGGTTTCAGCTTTTAAGCCAACAAAGTGACATGAAATTCTTCGGCGATCGCCGAAGAACGATGAAATCGTTCCAGGACAAGGGTTTCAAACAATGACTGACGAAGTGACATTTATTTCTTCGGTAGCCCCACGAAATGACACATAATCCTTCGGTTGGGTTTTCTTGAAAAATTGAGCGCTAAAAAACCTCAAAGCTTTATTCTGTAGGACTTTGAGGCGAAGGACGGTTGTGACATTTATTCCTTCGGTTGTGACACTAATTCCTTCGCTCTACACTGGCTGTTCCCCCTAAAGCAACTCCAGTGTCTTGGATTTGTTGAGTCATGCGATTGGTGCGCCGCGACCAAGGTGCAGTTAATTGAGGCAAGCGTTCGCCGAAAATCCGACGTTGACAGCTCTGATTGTCGCAGAACAGTTTACGAACTGTAATTTCCAAAGTAACTGAACATTCAGCCCAGTTCAGATCCCTCAATCTTCGTTCATAGCAGCTATGAACTCGCTGGCTCAACTGTTGACAGACTGGGCAAGCGGCATGGGGCTGGGTTGAAGTGAGATTGAGAGTAATACGCCCTGTGTTTGCTTCTACAGCCTCCTCCAAGCTGAGATGCGTTGAATTAGGTAGAAGTTGGCGGATGAGATGATGGACGAAGTGGATACCCTCCTGAAAAATGTTCCTCTATCTCCAGTCTGCCGAAGCTTCACCAAAAGTGCGTAAGAACCGAAATAGCCTTGAACTCCCCCTTTTTAAGGGGGATTAAGGGGGATCTAGGTTTTTGCTACGAATGGGAGAACTTGTAAAACATCCTCTTAGAAGCTTTACGAAAGACTGCCCTGAGACCAGCGTCTGTATTGGTCTGGGAGAAAGGTCGTAACGAAGGGCACTACTAAAGTCCTCGCTTGCATGGCACATACTCCTGCGTAAAATGGGGAAAACGATCGCCCGAAAATGTGTGAATGGAGCTATCGAACTGGCGCAAACTCAATACTCCGTCCATCCACCCAGTCAGTTTGTCTCTCATTATCAGGACAAACTGCTACCTGATTGGTTATGCCCAGCGCGATCAATGCTGATTGTGCTCCAACCATGTGACTGCGACTTGTTAGAGCGATCGCCCACTGCCGAAGTGCAGAAACGCAAACTGCGTCGGCGGTTTCTCAAACTTGGCTATGCGATCGCGGTACAGATCAACCGTAGGGGATATACTGCTGCCCTCTTTGATCCTCGCACTGGCTTACCCCTGCTTGCTCGCCCTGGAGAGCTTAAGTTAGATGACGTAGCAATTGTACACGCCGCGTTGGGCTATCGCATTGCTGGTAGCGACGGCTGCTCGATCGTGATTCATCCCATGTGGGGACAGGCGGTTTATCCCTCAACATTAGTCTCGTCAGCAGAACCAGCGCTAGTGGAGCAGATTTTGCGCGAGATGGAGGAGTCTAGCTAAAACGAAAAGCAGTGGTCGATCGCGCTAATTTAGCGAAACTGACCACTTGCAACTGACTCAAGTAACCCTTGACGCTATTGTGAGGGTTGCTAATTTGGTTGCTTGACGTAACCCGACTCTAAATTGGGAACCTTAATACTGACCGTTCAGCCAGAGTGCCACTTACGGTCGATCGCCGCTTACAAACTCAGTTCTCACGTTCAAACGGACAGTTCATCCCGTCACTCTCCCAAGCAGTCCGGTTTTTTGATCCTTGATTGTGGAGTCAGCACTTATGAATCAGCGTCAGCAAAACCTACGGTACGCAGCAGCTAGGGCGTTTATAGAATCGCTTGACCAACTGCAAGAGACGCTTCAACCCGCTGACCAGACCTTACCGCCACCTCTACCTGAGCCGAACCAACAGAGAAACATCAATGCATCTCTCACCGAGCAGTTTGACTTGAATAGCTTTGAGCAGGCAGTGGCAGATATTGAGGAATTTATTCAGAAGCGGCAGCAGGATGGGGAGGGGAGTAGGGAGTCGGAGTAGGGAGTCGGAGTAGGGAGTCGGGAGTGGGGAGTCGATCAGAACTAACAGCCAGGAGTATGGCGCAGAATCACTTACTCCTCACTCCTCACTCCTCACTCCTCACCCGTTGCCGCTTGGCTTCGTATAAAATGAGCGCTGCGGCGATCGCCACATTCAACGACTCCACGCCGGGACTTAAGGGAATGGTGACTTGGCGATTGGCGATCGCCGCAAGCTCTGGCGAGAGTCCTCCACCCTCATTGCCCATGAGAATCAGCGTTGGCTGTCGCAAATCAACCTCCCAGTACGTCAAGGTTGCGGCTGGTAAAGTGGCAACGATCTGCATCCCCTGTTGCTGACAGTGAGTCAGCTCTGCTTGCAGATTAGAACTCGCCGCCATTGGTAGCTGAAACCATTGTCCGGCAGACGATCGCAACACTTTGGGATGGTCAAAATCAACGCTGTCAGCACTGAGCAACAAGCCATCGGCACCCGCCGCCGCCGCCGTGCGAATCATCGTGCCCAAGTTGCCGGGATCTTGCACCGTTTCTAAAACCAAGCCAAGACTAGCAAAGACCGGAGCAGGCGTGGATGTACGTTCAACAGTGGCAACAACGCCGTCCGGTTCAACCGTCGTGGCGATCGCGCGTAGTACATCGGCGCTAACGAGTTCAATCCGCTGTGAGAGACGCTGTGCCTGCTCCCACAGCAAAGGATACCTTGTTTGCCACGCGATCGTATGGCAGAGGGTTTCCAATGGGCGATCGGCGATCAGTGCTGCTTCTAATAAGTGGGTACCTTCTAGCAAAAAAAGCTGCTGCTGCCGCCGCTCCTTTGTCTGATGAAGTTTTCGTATCTGTTTTACTAAAGGGTTCTGAAGGCTGGTCAGCACTTAAGTTTGATCAATTAAAATTTTGTTACAAACATCGTTACAAAGATAAGCAAATCTGAGGGATGCACGGAGCTAATGTGATACCTCGGCTACTTAAGTTGTTTCTCCCATCTGGCTCAGTCTAAATGCGGAACCCGGGACTTGAACCCGGAAGTCCTTGCGAACACTAGAACCTGAATCTAGCGCGTCTACCAATTCCGCCAGTTCCGCACGTGTGCAGCGACAGCCGTGATTCACAATCATCGATTAATTGGCGACATCTGTCAATCACTTTTGACCAGAAATAGAGCATACTTCTGTGATGCCCCAAAGCTGTTGGGCGATCGCGTTGGCGATGAAAAACTGTACATTTTGCATCTTTCCGGTAAGATTTCGATGTCAGTTTTTTTAAAGCCCTCAAAAACTATGGCTTGCAAAACTGACGCTTCACGTTGATGCGTCACCCAATATTTATCGGAGGACAGACCAATTACTCTCTCGACTAGCCTCTCCAATACACATTCTTCAGCGGAAGAAGATAAAGCCGTCCTGCAAATCGTGGGCGGTGCTTCTTTGCACGGTCATGTTGCTATCAGCGGCGCTAAGAATTCGGCGCTCGTCATCATGGCTGGAGCACTGCTTTGCTCGCAAGACTGCCGCATCCGCAATGTTCCGGCTCTGGCGGATGTGACCCGCATGGGCGAAATTCTCTCCGCCCTGGGAGTAAAACTAGAGCGGCAGGGAGATAGCTTGTTGGTCAATGCCTCTCATATTGCTCAGTCGAAAGCACCGTACGAGTTGGTCAGTCAACTCCGCGCCAGCTTTTTTGTCATTGGTCCTCTCCTTGCTCGTCTAGGCGTTGCCAGAATTCCCTTGCCTGGTGGCTGCGCGATCGGTGCTCGACCCGTTGATCTGCACGTGCGCGGTTTGCAAGCGATGGGTGCAAACGTGCAAATTGATCACGGCATCGTGAATGCCTATCTGAGCGGCAGAAAGAAGCGTCTTCAGGGCGCAAAAATTTATCTGGATTATCCCAGCGTGGGGGCGACTGAAACGCTGATGATGGCAGCCACTCTAGCAGAGGGCGAAACGACGATCGAAAACGCCGCTCAAGAACCAGAGGTTGCCGATTTAGCTAATTTCTGTCGGGCGATGGGTGCCAAAATTCGTGGTGCGGGCACCAATACGATTACGATCGTGGGTGTACCCAGCTTGCATACTACCGACTACGCCATTGTCCCCGATCGTGTAGAAGCGGGCACTTTTCTGGTTGCCGGAGCGATCACCCACTCTGAAATCAGCCTCTCTCCAGTAGTGCCAGACCATTTAACAGCGGTGATTGCCAAGCTCCACGCGATCGGCGCACAGGTCATTGAAGACGCGCCCAATCGCCTTCGCATTGTTCCCGGTCAGCGTCACCTTGCCACCGATATTGAAACGCTGCCCTATCCTGGATTTCCGACCGATATGCAGGCACCGTTTATGGCATTGCTGACTCTCAGTGACGGCGATAGCGTGATGACTGAAACCGTCTTTGAAAACCGTTTTGGTCACGTGCCAGAGCTGACCCGCATGGGAGCCGACATCCGTGTCAAAGGTACTCACGCGATCGTCCGTGGCGTACCCATGTTGTCCGGTGCTCCTGTGGTTGCAACCGATCTTCGTGCGTCTGCGTCTCTGGTATTGGCAGGTCTAGCGGCTCATGGTAAGACAACGGTTCAGGGCTTGCATCATCTCGATCGCGGCTACGAAAATTTGACCGCCAAGCTGCAAAAACTTGGAGCTAATCTACAGCGAACTCAGTTTGGAGTCGATGTAGAGAATCCTCTGCTGCTGCCCGATACAGCGATCGCTATTCCCGTAACCGAACAAGGTTAAGACCTGATGGGGGGGGACGCAGCGCTGCACAGTGCGAAAGCACAGCATGATATCGGAGCGCGAAAGCACAGCATGATATCAGAGCGTGATCACAGACGCAAGGTAGAAGCAGTTCTCGCTATACTGTCGATGAACGACGTACAGCAGTATTGCTCTTAGAATGTCAATCAGCAGTACACAACGGTGGTTTCTAGCTTTGCCTTGTCTCTGGTAGCTGTTGCTCCTCGCCCTATTCCTGGTCTTCTTTGCACACCATGTCTTTTCTCAAAACACCCCTGATTGGCTTAAGAGCCGATCACTTTCGGCATCCCCTAGACTTCGAGGCAACGGCAAACCTGAAGCAATTGCCCGGTCTGGATGTCGTGATTCGGAACTTGCTGGGACCGATCGCCGAACAGTTTTTTTACCTGGAAAATATCGCGTCCAGCGTTTTAGTCGGTGAGCAGCAGTTGCCTGATTTGCACACGCTGTTGCTGGATGCCTGCAAAGTGCTGGATTTAGAACCGCCCCAACTTTACATCCGGCAGCACCCCGTTCCCAACGCCTACACCTTTGCGATGCGCGGCAAGCAACCCTTTATTGTGGTGCATACATCACTGCTTGATTTGCTCACTCCCGAAGAGATTCAGGCAGTCATTGCCCACGAATTGGGGCATCTCAAGTGCGAACACGGGGTTTACCTGACGCTGGCAAATATTCTTGTGCTGGCAGCAGGGCAATTGCCCACGTTAGGGGGCGCGATCGCCCAAAGCTTGCAAGCACAAATTTTAGAGTGGGTGCGCTGTGCCGAATTTACGTGCGATCGAGCCGCTCTTCTGGCGATTCAAAATCCCAAAGTGGTGAGTTCCGTACTCATGAAGCTGGCAGGTGGTTCGCCGACTCTTTCGGGGCAGCTAAATTTGGAGGCGTTTCTGACGCAAGCACGCGCCTACGATGACATCAGCAACGACCAACTGGGCGAACTGCTGAAGCAGGCAATGACGGCACAACTGACTCATCCGGTACCCGTGTTACGGGCGCGCGAAATCGATCGCTGGGCAAGCAGTCAAGAATATCAATCGCTGCTCCAAACTCGCCCAACGCAGCAGCGCAAAGACGCAAAAGTTGTGGGCGGCTGGCGGAATTGGTGATGCCTGCATCAGTTACATTACCTAATTAGCCACTGACAAGAACGTCTGTCTGGGGGGCGATATAGTTCATCCATCAGATGCAGTAGAAATAGGATACTAAATTCTTGGAGACTGTATTCTATGCAACTGAACTATTTCGCAAAACGGTTATCGGCTATTGGACGTTGGCTGACGACAGCGTTACTTTGTGTCTCGGCGATCGCCTTCGTTTGGCAAGGTTCTTTCGTTTCAAACGTCACAGCAATGGCTGCTCCTGCTACAAATTTAATCGCCGCAGCGGATGCAGGCAGTGAAGTTCAAGGCAAGGCAAGTAAAGATGCTGGACGCACCAAAGGCTTCGTTCGTGACACGACCGATAAGCTCAAGCAGACGGCACGAACCAACGCTGCTAAGGTCGATCGCGCAACCGATAACGACAGCCCGATCGGACGCAAAGCTAAGAAAGATGCCGCTAGAATCGAGCGCAAAGCTGACAAAGATTCGGCTCGCACCCAAACCGCGATCGATAAAACAAAGAACGCAGTTGAAAGTGCTGTTGACAACATCAAAGATGCTTTTGGTAACTAAAGCATTGCTATTGAGTGAGATTAACGCACACTGATTCGTTTGCGATGTCCGACTGAATTAGAAGCGTCAAAGTGCATCAATTGGTTGTCGAGGTCGTCTGTCAGTCCAGATACTCTTGAGCTGATAGACGACTGAGGGTTTACTGAAGAAAGTTTTCTGATGCTTGACCCAATTTACATCAGCTCGGTTCAACCGCTCATCTAACAGAGAGCCGAGTGAAGAAATCGACATACCAGCGCCGCCCAATCTAGTATAATAGTGAGACAAAAGCATGGGCGGATGGCGGAATTGGTAGACGCACCGCACTCAAAATGCGGCGCCGAAAGGCTTGCGAGTTCGAGTCTCGCCCCGCCCATCTCAAAAAAGTGGCTGCTAAGGTAACCGTTCTGGTTAAGCTAGCAGCCATTTTTTTGTCTAATAAGCGCCTTTGCCACAAGCGACAATTTTGACGGTCTCTAGCAAAATTTCCAGGTCCAAGTTGAGCGACCAGTTGTCGATGTAGTACAAGTCGAGACGGGCAGCATCATTGAAGGCATCAAGGGACGATCGCCCAGAGACTTGCCAAAGCCCCGTAATGCCCGGTAAAACTTGATGACGAGTGTGATGCCACGGATCAAACCGTTCGACATCGCGCAAGGGCAAGGGACGCGGACCGACTAAGCTCATTTGCCCTAGCAGCACATTAAACAGTTGTGGCAATTCATCAATGCTGGTCTGACGTAGGAACTGCCCGATCGCGGTCACGCGTGGATCGCGCCTAATTTTGAACATCACGCCATCACCCGCTTCATTGTGCTGTTCGAGCGCTGCCTGCAATGTCTCAGCATCTGGAATCATGGTGCGAAACTTCCACATCTGAAAGACGCGACCGTGAAGCCCCATCCGTTCCTGACAGAAGAAAATTGCGCCGGGAGATGAAAGTTTGATGGCGATCGCCACTACCAAAAAGAGCGGCGAGAGCAAAATCAAGCCAAGCAAGGCACCCACCCAATCAAACCAGCACTTCAGGCGATAGTCCCACCCGCCGAACAAAGCGGCTTCCATGCGTAGAGTGGGAATACCAGCGATAACCTCTGGCACACCGCGTCGATGCAGCATTTCCACGCTAGAGGGAATCAGCCGTAGCGTGATGCCAGCGCGACGTAGCTGCCAATAGAGTCCCGATGCTAGTTCGGTCTGGGGCAAGCTTTCTGCCAACACTTCCTGTGCGCCAGAGCTTAGGATGGCTTGAATCGTTGCAGTCGTGCTGATGGTGGAGGCAAACGCCATGCCGACGACGTGATAGCGCGATCGCCGCTGCAATACCTGCGCTAACGTCGAGAGTCGTTCTGCCCGCGCCAGTAAAAAGATATGCGTTTGCGCGTGTTCAAACTGCTTCAGTACCAGGCTTGCCACTAGCCGAAACCCAATCACTAGGGCAACGCTACCCAACCAGGCGGTGATAAACAGCGATCGCGGTGGTGCCAGTTTGGGGTCATAAAAATAGCCCAGGAGCAGCGCTGAAAGGTAGATGGCGCTCACCTGTTGCCCCGATCGCACATATTTCCACCGACTAGAGGTGCTGTATAGTCCACTGTGGGCAAAGAGCAACAGCGTTACCGTCATTAAAATCCAGAATAATCCTGGTAGTCCCAGCCAGGTGCCCAAAACAAGCGGCGGTGGTAGCGGTGCATAGAACTGATTAAGGTGAGCGGCTATGCGACCCGCGATCGCCAGCGCTGCCAGATCGCACATAAGCAGGGCGATCGCCTGATGCCAGCGCCAGCAAAACAGTTTGTGCCAGTCCAGTCGATACGGGGCACGGATATCGGTCGCTTTTTGACACGCTACACCAGGGATCTGATCCATGACGGTGAGGCTCCTGAAAAGGCAAGTCTCTGCACTGTAAAGCACGTCAGCAGCAAACTTGCGGGGCAATACGTTGAGTATTCCGCAAATGACACCAAAAGTTATCGCCAACGCGCATGTCTTTAGGCAGTGCGACTTTAAACCGTGCGATCGGGGCGCGATCGCCATGCGCTTAGTAATTGCCAGAAAAAGAGCATTAAGAATGCTGGATTGTTAATTAAATAGCGCTGCCATAGCCGTCTCGGCTCCATGATCAGGCGATACAGCCATTCCAAGCCCCATGCCATCAGCCAGCGCGGTGCTTGAGAGACTTCGCCACTGTGAAAGCTGAATGCCGCTCCCACACCGATCAGGACAGCCTGTAATTTTTCTTGTTGCCGTGCCATCCATTCTTCCTGCTTGGGACAGCCCAAGCCGACAAAGACGACAGCAGCACCAGACGCATGAATGCGATCGCGATCCGCCTCCTCTTCTTCTGCCGTCAAAAGGCGAAACGGTGGCGCATGCTTGCCTGCGATCGCCAAGCCTGGAAAGCGCGTTTCTAGCGTTTGCTGAAGCGCTTCTAGCATCGACGTTGTGCCGCCGTAAAGATAAATTGGGATGCCTGCCTGCGCCGCACGATCGCACCACGCCAGCATCAAATCAGGACCATACACGCGCGCTTGATGCTTGACTCCTAATAAACGCAAGCCCACAACGAGTGGCATGCCATCCGGTGTAACCAGCGCTGCGCCGTTAATCACGCGCTGAAACGATCGCGACCAGTAGGCGGTCATCACCACATGGACGTTTGCTGCCACAACGTAGCAAGGGGTTTTCGCCGCGACCCAAGCCTGAATGCGATCGCACGCATCCTCATAACTTGTTGCGTCAATCCGAGTGTTCAAAATGAAGCGGGAGAGTGTAGGGCACATGGGGAGGGAGGCGTGAGGAGAGGCGACGAAGGATGAAGGCTGACGAAGGATGAAGGCTAAAGTATGAAGTTAGTCATTTCCCATTTTTATCCTTTAGCCTTTAGCCTTTAATTTACCCTTCATCCCTTAGAGCTTGCTAAAAAATAACTGCACACTTTTGGAGCAGCTATCAGCTATCAGCTATCAGCTTTTCGCTGACGGCTGACGGCTGACGGCTGACGGCTGACAGCTACAGACTATGCTGTTATATCTGTACAACTTCCTTAGCCTTTAGCCTTTTACCGCTTGCCTTCCACCACGCCCCGATACACTCCTTCCACCTGCTCTGCAATTTTCTCCCAGGTGAAGCGTGATTCAACTTTATGCTTGCCAGCAGTGCCCATTGCGGTAGCCTGAATTGGATTTAGTAACAAATCAAGCAGGCGATCGGCAATTTGTTTAGCCGTTTGATCAACCAGAAAACCATCGCTGCCATCGCTAATCACCTCTGCAATGGCTGGAATATTGCAACCAACCACAGGTTTCCCAAAGTGCCAGGCTTCTGTATAAACACCGCCAAAGCTTTCCTGACTAGAAGGAACACAGAGAAGCGTACACGCAGCCAGAGCATCGGTTTTAGTTTGCAAGTCTACATTCCCCAGGCGATGAATGCGCCGATCGCTCACCTGAGCAAATGCCTGTTCTGAATCAGCAACAGGCGGACCAATGAAGACAAACTGCACCTCTGGCACCTTTTGCCACACCAAAGGAGCCGCCTGTAGCAGTTGCTGATAGCCTTTGTAAGGATAATGCTGCCCCAGGAAGAGCACGATCGGTGCCGCCAGTCCATACTGCTTCAGGAAAGCGTTTGGGTCAGCCGTTGACGCTAACACCGCTCCAACGCCAGTCACCGTAATGCATTCCTCGCGCACACCAAGCCCCACCAAGATGCGCTTTTCTGCCTGCGTGAGCGCTAACACCGCATCTGCCATCTGATACAGCCGAAGATAGGCTCGGTAGCGCCAGCCGACCCAGCGGGGATGGTGGACTGGAGTCAGCACAAACGGCAGATCTCGTCGTCGTGCGGCTTGATAGGATGCATAACTCAAGCCCTCACGCCCAATACGAATGTTATGGATGAGATCAGCATTTGCAGTATAGGGAGCGATGTGCTGCTCTAGCAAATGGGCGATCGGTGGTAACGCCACATCCATTAACGGATAATACAGCGGCACAAACGGAGCCAATCGCAGTTTTTCCTTTAGCGACAAGCCCAAGCGGTGAACAGGGATCTTATCGACTAAATAGTCATGGCTGGCGCTAGGCGCTTTAAGGGTCGTTCCTAACAGCCAGTCAGTGCGGTTGGCATCCCAATGACTCACCACTTGAACCGAATGCCGCAACTGCAACTCCTGCGCCAGATAGTGCTGATGGATTTGGGCACCCCCAACGCTAGGAGGATAAGCAGTTATGGTATGAAGCAATTTCATTGCATTAGATAGTTAGAATCATTTACCGTGAACCCAATTGGATGAATCGAATCGACCATCGCACTATTTTTGTGAAGAAAATCAAAGTACCAACAAACGTGCCGTACTTTTGCTGGTAGTAAAAGTATTGGGTAGGCAAGAAGTAAAACGATTTTTTATTAAAGAAAACTGTATTGGATTGTTGTAGCCACGATCGATGTGCATCTGGTGCACCAAGAAAATCCTCCAATTTTGTTTTAATCACACCTGCATGAGCAATTCTGGCATCTCCCAAAATGTAAGCTAGAAAGCCAGCACGGGTTGCTTTTAAGACGTACATACTATCGCCGTGATAGTGAGGAAAGTGACGCACATCGGGCAAGCCAATTTGCTTTATAACCGCGATCGGAATGCCCACACAATGACCGCTCATTTCATCAACCGCGATCGTCTCCCCTGGCTTTGCCGCCATGCGTTTACGTCCCTGTGCGCCTGTAGCATGGAGTGCATTGCTTTCTAAGTCATAGCAGGCTGCTCCCGCAATTGCCTGGGGGTGATGTTGCCAAAACTCAACCAACTGAGAGAGCGCATCGGGAGCAGGCGTGCAGTCATCATTCAACCAAATAATCAATGCTGCCCCTTGTTGACAGGCATACTTCATTCCCTGCACGATCGCTCCTGTCCACCACAAAGTGCCATCCCCTTCCAAAACCGTTACTTCTGGGTAGATAGCCCGAATTGCTTGTCCTGTACCATCGATAGATCCATCATCTATTACTACAGCCTGATAGCGTTCCAGGTCGCCGTTTTCCTCCAGCGTTTTTAAACACGCTAGAGTAATTGTCTTGCGGTTGTAAGCTGGAATAGTAATAAAAACAGATTGCTTCAAAGTCATATTTAAGGATGATTAAGATAGAATCCTTTGCTTCAGTGCTTTCATCGTTTTGAGCCAGGAAAGCGGCAGTACCCAGCGGGCGATCGTAAATAAAACCAAACGAAAATAAACCTGGATGAATGGAATGAAAGCCAGACTGCCATAGAAACTTTTGCAGTAATTCCAGTACGCGGATGGATACAAGTTTGATTTTGGAGAGGTGATCAATCTCCAACGCTTCTCCATTGAGATTGCACTGGATGCCCAACCTTCTTCCAAAGGATTGAAGGCACAAGTTGCGGTTGCATTTCCTAAAACTTTCAACTCATATCCAGCTTTTTTGGCTTCCCATGTGTAGACAATATCTGCAAGGCAATGGGGTAAGCGATCGCTAGGAGGATAACCAATTTTATCTACAATAGAACGAGGTAGACACACCAGGTTTCCGCTCATGCAATCACATGCGATCGCCTGATTACGAGGTGTATGGAAAAGCTCAACTGAGAGAAACCGTTTCTTTTGCCCCCCGTAGGTTGGCATCTCAAAATTGGATGAAGCATAACATTGAGCAGCAACGATTTTGTTGGAGGATTGAACACATTCATTGACGATCGCTGGAATGCATCCCGAAGAAGGGAGCGTATCATCATTAAGCCAGATAAAAAAATCAGCACCCTGTTCATAAGCATATTCCATCCCTTTTTTAATCGCTCCAGTCCACCATAAATTACCATCACCCTGCAACAAAAACACTGTTGGGTAAAGCCTCTGGATGGCTTCTGCTGTCCCATCTGTAGAACCATCATCAATGACAACAACCCTGTAGCGCTGCAAATTTTCCTGCTGGTCAAGTTGCTCTAAGCAGGCAAGAGTAATCGCTTTGCGATCGTGAACCGGAATGAGGATATAAATCGACTCTGGTTGAGTCATACTTAAATCAGGATGTAGATGGCTGACTGTTGTGACAAAGTTGCAGTTTGAACTAGAGCAACGAAGCATAAATCGCGCAGGTCTTTTCAACACAGTTTTCCCAAGTAAACTGCTTAACTCTCTCCGTTCCCAATCGGATTAATGCTTGCGTTCGGTCTGATACATACAAAACTCGTTCTAGCGCATTTGTAATACTTTCAGGTTCGTAAGGGTTGAAAAGCTCTGCTGCATTGCCTACAACTTCAGGAATAGAACTACTATCGCTACACACCACAGGGCAGTTGTAAGACATCGCTTCTAAAGGAGGAATGCCAAAACCTTCGTAGAGTGAAGGGTACACAAGTGCAGAAGCATTGGCATACAAGGAAGCTAGCACTGTATCGTCACCGCTAAGATGCTGAATTTGAGCCACCGACAGATTATATGAAGAGAACTGATGCATCTCGGCTTGGGAAAAAGGAGTAGCGCCAAAGCAAATTATTTTAAAGTCCTTCTTAAGGAGCTTAGAACGTGTGAAGGCTTTCAGGAAGCCAGAAAAATTCTTGTACCCTTCTCGATGTCCTACATAGAGAATATATGGGCGGAAAACTTGTTCTGTTTTGACTGCTTTCTGAGGAAGAGGATTGAGAGAGCAGCCTAAGTGAGTGACGAACACATTTTGAGGGTCAACATTAAATCGTTCTAATACATCTTTTCGAGTATTTTCAGAGACGCAGATAATGCAATCAGCACGAATAATTGATTTTTTTTTCAGCAAGGGTATTGGATGACTAGGGGGAAATAATTCACTGAATTTTTCAGGAATCATGTCATGGATGGTAGTAATAATTTTGGTCTTCTTAGCTGCTAATCTCTCGGAGGCATAATAAGTTTCATGAACTAAGTCTGGGCGAATCAAGCTCAGTGCAAACCTTGTTACCTCTCGATTGATAGTAGATCTAATTCTTACTGTCCTACGGATTGGCGGCACTAAAAAGCCCGTCAAATAATGAGGGTTAAGATTATTTAAATATTGATTAATGTATGCGGGTGCAATAACTCTAGTGCTAAAGTGTTCTGCTTGTGAAATACGACTTGCTAACTCATAAAAGTACCGTGAGATGCCACCATACTCTTGAAGCAAAAATGCTTGATAGTCATATACGATCGTCGCTTTCATAATAATGCTTTATGGAGTCATGTGAATTTACATAAATTGAATCAGCTTTTCATGATCCATCAATGTTTTTGATGTCATCTTTTTTCTAACATAGTGTTCAAGTAATTTTATAAAACGGCTGTTTATGAGTCTAAAAAAAAATGGAGACATTTCTTGAGCAGTCAGAATATGAAAGCTACCACACGACAAGAGAGATAGCGATAGCGTTTTTGCTAAATATACAAGCGTTTTGTGCTGATAAAAAGAAATGTGTTGCCCAGTGTTGAATGCATAGTAATACCAGGAATCAGGTTTTGGTGGAGATGTATCGAATAGCTCGGTAGAAAAAATAATTGTTGATGTGCTTGTCTCTTTTATTGATTCTTGGACAAATTCCAATGGGTTGTGAATGTGTTCCAAAACTTCAAATGCAGTAACGGCATCATAAGGAGCGCTTACGGCAGAGGCTTCAAACCCTTGAGCAAAGAGATTTTCACAGTGGGGATCAGACCAGTAGGCATCAAACCCAACATCGCGCAAGAGGCGTGTTAAAATACCATAACCGCCACCAATATCTAGATATTTACCCTGTCGATCACACAAGAAAAAGAGTACACAGCTTAATAGCTTGGATAACAAAATGTTGCGCTGTATCAATCCTGTATCAGCACTGGAAACTGCACTTTTATAAGCTTCATTGAGCCAATATGGATCTTCAGTCTGTAAAAGACCACAGAGATCACAATAAAAGTAATCAATACGATATTTTCTCAATATAGTCTCTTGAAAGCAGGGGTGTTGATTGCCAAAACAAATTGGGCATTGCTTCATTATGCCAACCTCTTGATTGTGTGCTTTATTGCTGCATTGAGTTTTGCCAATCGGTTTTCTCGATCAATTCTTTGATGAGTCAGATTATCTGCTTTGACATCTTGAATGACAAAAGCCGGATGCTTTAAGGGAAACTGCATTGCTGCTGTTACCAAATTGCTAAACTGATTAATTTCTGTTGTATGGGTTGCGTTTGTACCAAAACCAATGTTGGAGACTAAATTGACATTTGGCAGTATCGATAATCCATGCTGAATCCAACAGGCAAACGTCCACTGATAGTCCCAGGTGTCGATGCGATTGCAAGACACTGCCTCAAGCATTTCTGTCCAGTATTGGACGGTACGATCATCTCCTAACAAGTCGTGAAGCCAACTGCCCTGTTTTACTGTTGACCAGAGCGACATATCGACATCATAGTAGCGCCATGCCCGTCGCCAAGATGCCCAACCCCAGCAGTGGTTGTAGCGCGAGAAATAATAGCTGTCGTTGGTTCGCTTGTGTCCAAACTGAAAGTTACCGCCTGAAATGACCATAATCCGCGTGTCGTCCCTGTAATAATTTAACAACGCTTCGCAGAATGGAAAAAAAGTCGGGTGTGGCAGACAATCATCTTCTAAGATAATTGCTTCTTCAACTGTGTCGAATACCCAGTTTAATCCACTAGATATACGACGTTTACAACCCATATTTGTCTCTGAAAAGTTAGTTAAAATCTGACATTGCCAATCAACCTGTTCGATAACAGCGCGAGATTGAATGCATAATTCGGCTTCACTTACTCGATCGGAACGAGGACCATCCGCTATGACTAAAAGCCTTGATGGTTTCGCCTGACGAATGGCATTAAAGACTTTTTGAGTTAAATGGGGACGATTAAAAATGAATAGAGCGACTGGCGTATCTAATGAATGTTCAGACATCTAGATAATCCCTAACGATCGGAAGATACTTTCTATTGATCGCTATGATGTTTTGGTATGCGAATATTTCACAGATAAAGGGATTATACTCACCCAACGGAATTAAACCGTCAGGGAGCAGCCTGAAAAACGCGTAATTCTTTAGTAGATCGTAAAAGTCTTTAAAGAACACTCTGCTAACAACATTCATTTCGTTAAACTCAAACTGAATTATATCAACTAAATTCTTACTGATAGCTTGTTTTGCTCCTAGCAAAACTTTCAACTCGTTGCCTTCTGTATCAATTTTTAAGAGTCTAATGCTCTCGATTTCGTAACGCTCAATCAGTTGATCAACTGTCTTCACATTGACCTCCCAGCTTTGTGCTGAACCTTGATGCAAAACTGTAATAACATCCTGATATAAAGAGGCGTGTTGTGAGGCTGACTGTTCGCCGCTGTAGTCATAGAGGTTTAATTTGCCTTCGGTATCGCTACAAGCTAAGTTCAGTGCTAGATAGTTTTTCTGACAAGCTTGATACTCAAGTTGCTGGAATGTTTTCGGATGTGGCTCGCACGCGTAGATTGTTGCACTTATTGATAAGCTTCTTACTTTATTTGCATAATTGCCAATATGCGCGCCGACATCCAAAACTACAGCATTATTTAGAATGGCAGAAATTTGCTTTAAGAAAAAATCCTCGCCAGATACTTTGTTGTTTTGATGATTGAGAACTCCCAGACCATTTGCACTTAATTCAAAAAGCAGGTGATTCAATCTGAATGCAACTTTTCTAATGAAGATTCGCCTGTAAATGAAGACAACGCTATTGATAATAGCCGTTTTTATCAATCTCATTACTCATGCTCAAAATAAAGTTTTCTAGTGGTTTAGATTTTTTTTGTACAGCCATTTTAGGAGCAGAGCATTTGTCATGAGTCTACCGATACCCTGGAGTGGAGTATAGGCTAAGCAAATTAGATATCCAGGTATGGCATAGGCAACTAAAGTAGCGATTGCTGCACCAATCTCTTGATAAATGGGAATCAAAAAAAGATTCAACGTAACGTTGACGATCGCGCCCAAAAGAGTTGTTAAGAAAGAAATAAGCATCATTCCTTCTGAAACAATCCATATCTCTCTTCCAACTCCTAGAAAGACAAATAGTGATGCCCAGATATGTATTGATAAAACCTGACTGGAACTAGAATAACCCTCCCCGTACAAGATCGAGATAATTACTGGCGAGAGAAAGCTGATTGGCAAAGAGACAACGAAAGCTAGAACGACCATTAAATCAAAGGTGCTTTGCAATTTCTGCATATAAGCATCTTGACCAATTGCTTTGGCACCCATAATTGCGGGCGAAACAGAAGAAGCGATCGCCATCGGTATGAAGTACCAGACTTCTGATATTTTAGTCGCCGCAGCATAAATACCAACTGCCTTATTACCTAGCATTTCTCCAAGCATGATTTGGTCAATTTTCATGTAGATTAGGATAGCGATACTTGAGAGGATAAGTGCCCAGCTATCTTGAAGAAGAGACTTTACACGGAAAATACTGATTTTCCAGTCTCCCAAATCATTACCAGTAGCACGATAGCCGATTACAAGACCGACTGCGCCGATCGCTGTTTCCGTGAGTCCTGCCCAGGCGAAGGCAATTAAGGGAGCATGAGCTTGAATCAAAGTGATTCTGACGACCGCAAAGAGCACAAATGCTAAGTTCTTAGCGTAGACTGTGTACTTCGACTGCATCTGCGACTGAAACCAAAAGTCGATCGCGTCAAACGCCTGAAAGAGCAGTCCCGCTGCGATGATACCAACCAACCATTGATCCAGGCTGTGATCAGGACGTAACAACGTGATCGCGCCTAATGTCACCAGAGCGGTAATTGTTGCGCCGCATAGTTTAAGGACAAATGCTGTACCTAGCGTGACGGCTCGGCAGTCGGGGTTACAGACAAGATCCCGCACAACGATGTTGTCTAGCCCCAATGTGGCAAAGGGAGTCAGTAGTACAACAAAGGCGATCGCATAATTAAATAAGCCGAACTGTTCTGGTCCCAAATAGCGGGCAACCCAAACGCCAACAAATAGCCCAATGCCCATCCGCAATATGCGATCAGCAAACAGCCATCCTGCGTTGCTAAGAATTTTTTGTAACGTGTAGCGTCCGTCCAGTTTAGAACGGAGCGATGACGGCAAGAACTGAATCCAGGCTTGGTTCATGGGGCGAAGACAGTCATCGAAAAGGCTATGACTGCTTGAAAAGGGAGCTTGCTTCAGAATGCCCTAAAGATTACCTGAGCGATCGCCTGCTGCTCACAATTTCTCCTGAAAGTCGCTATTCTGTCGAGCAGTAGTTACGTTGAGCAGTAGTTACATTGACGAAGCGTGATCGAGTGATTACCAATTTGGGGGTTTATGAAGTTTTCCATTCTCTTTGCATTGCTGGTCGCTGGCTGCCAGGTACTTACAGATGGTGCCTTACCATCAATCGCTCAAGCGCTTACCCCTTTAACACTGGCTGAAACGAAACTGGGAGAAAGCCGTAATCAGTGCTCTCCGACAGCGACCTCTGCGTTCGCTAACAACGATCGCGTTCTAGTGGAAACCAAAACGGTGACGGTTACCCGTGGCAAGAAAGGAGAGGCATACCCAAATTATAAAGAAGCGATCGTCAAATATCCGCAGGTGACGGGGCTGTCCGATCAGGCAGTCTTGCGGCATGTGCAGGCAGCCACCAGTCTCAAAAGTGTGTTTGGACAGTCACTAGCGGAGTTGCGGGCGGAGTTTCAGAAAAGCTGGTGGTTAAGCGAAATTGACTATACGGTGCACTATAACCAGAGGGCACTGCTGGATCTGACGTTCACCATTAGCGGCGTGGGTGCCTACCCCAGTACGTATGACAAACATCGGTTGGTGAATCTGAAGACAGGCAAGATAGTCAACGCAGCAGACGTGTTCAAGCGGGAGTCGGTGGGCACGATCGCGGTCATGGTTAACAAGGTGATGCAGGCTGAAATGAAACAGGCGATCGCAAACGGTGACAAAGAGGGTGCCGATCTGCGTGAGCAGCTCAGTCGTCAACGCTTTCAGATCAAACATCTGAATAGTTTTACCGTCAGCGACAAAGGCATCACTTTTCTCTACGACTTTGGCTTCCCCCATGTCATGCTGGCGCTGGAACCCTCTGGCAGATATTTTTTCAGTTATGACCAGTTAAGGGCTTACATCAAGCTAGATGGCGCACTAAACCTTGCCTTAACCGACGCATCCAACTGCTCTGAAAATTAAGGAAACCTGCCATTCGATCGCCTGAGCGGCACTTTTGTTTGTTTTCAGCGTCCGTTAGCTTGATGTCTATAGTTGTTCGTTGACTACGACAGGTGCTAAGGAGGGTTAACGTAGATAGCAAGCAGGCGGCAGAGGCTGCCTTTGCCAGTCCCTATATATCGCTGTCGTAGCGAACCGTTTACCTCTTCTCTACGAGGATTTTAGGTTCTAGAATCTAGAGTCAACCTCATTGACGCTGATCGTGCCATGAGTGATCTAACTCACCGATCCTGATACAGTCTGTGTAGCGTGACGATTAACGAACGTTTCCTAATCTCTGCCAATTGAGTAATCCGCTTATGTTTCCTACAATTTCTGTTAAACGTGCCTTGTCTGGACTTGCGATCGCAGGCGTATTGGTCGCAGGACTGCCACTGTTGAGCTTTGCCCAGGGGCTACCTGGACTCACCATTTTTGGTGGTGTCAAAGGCGAAGACAATTTGAACTATCGCCTGGATTTTGGTGGCAGAGCGAACGTCGCAGGTGAGCGCTATCGACTGAGAATTCCTGCCAAAAAAATGAAGCTGGCAGTCTCTCAGTTTTCGATCGCCTATCCCGATTACTTCAAGGGAGAGTTCGACTCTAAAGGCGTAGAAGTAATCGTGAAGGATAAGTCAGTGCCGCTTCAGGAAGTGAACTGGAATAAAGAGAACAACTTTCTTGAGATTTTTCCCACCAATCCCATTCCAGCCGGCAGCAACGTCGAAATTCAGCTTGCCAACGTGCGTAACCCTAATTCAGGTGTGTACTATTTCAACTGTCAGGTGCTTTCGCCCGGCGATACTCCGCTCCTGCGGTATGTCGGCACCTGGGTGATCTCCATCGACAACAGTTAATTTGAGTGCCGCCTACGCTCTGCTGACGATCGCGTCAAAGGTCAGGCACAAATGTGTCTATTCAGCAGAAGGAATGGTATAGTTGAAAGCTGTGGCTTTTCGGAGCCTCTGATGGGGAACTGCGGGAGACGTGAACAATGACAAAACGAACTTTGGGCGGTACCAGTCGCAAACGTAAGCGAACCTCTGGGTTTCGTGCTCGTATGCGGACTGCAACTGGTCGCCGAGTAATTCAGGCACGCAGAACTAAAGGTCGCTTTCGTCTGGCTGTCGCTTAAGTCTGATTCGCTGCACTTTAGAGGACGTGGCACTATCCAAAGCAAATCGCCTCAGGTCTAGACAAGACTTTAACGCTGTTTATCGCAAAGGTAGACGACGGAAGTCTACGTACCTGACGGTAGTTGTGCTGCGGCGATCGTCCATCGGTTCTTCCAAGCAGAGTAGCGACAGCGCGGAGCAAATAGCTAAGCCAACGCGAGTGGGCATTTCCATTAGCCAGAAGGTCAGTAAGCGCGCTGTCATCCGCAACCGCATTAAGCGACGGCTGAAGGTGGCAGCGCACTCACTGTTGCCCAAGTTTTCAACTGGATGGGATCTCATAGTAATCGTTCATCCAGAGGCAACGCAGTGCGATTACCGACAATTTCTGCAAGAATTAAAGCAGTTGCTGATAAATGCTGAGGTATGCGATGGGGATTAGCGAAGACATTTATTACGAAGGTGGTCCACATGTGGGAGACCTGATCTTTAATCTACTTTTGGGCTTCACGGTGATCTGCTTGCCGCTCACTGTTGCCGCAGTGGTCAGAGCGCTTTGGCTACGCTATCGCATTACCAGTCGGCGCATTTCTGTGATTGGCGGCTGGATGGGGCGCGATCGTGCTGATATTATTTACTCTGAAATTGCCAAAGTCGTTACCGTTCCTCGTGGATTGGGTCTTTGGGGCGATATGGTGATTACGCTCAAAGATGGTAGTCGCCTGGAATTGCGATCGCTCCCAAACTTCCGCGCTACTTACGACTACATCAACGATAAGCTAACCCCTAGAGCGCAATCTGTCAGTGGTTCGCTGGGTGGTCAGGGCTAGGCAGGTGCAGTCGACGGAAAGAGCTTGAGCGACGCGCCCACTGGTGTACTATCCCTACTTGCACACGGCTCACTGCTTACCTGTATGCTGGATGCATAAAAGCTGGATTAAGTTGGCTATACCTGGCTTGAAACTGCTAAATTCAAACTGCACAACGTACGAGAGGCGACATTCGGCGCATGGACTTCGGTATTGGGTTTATTTCCAACAATGTAATGCTGCCGATCCTGGATTTTTTCTACGGGATCGTGCCGAGCTATGGGCTGGCAATTGTCGCGTTGACGTTAGTCATCCGTTTCGCACTCTACCCTTTGAGTGCAGGCTCTATTCGTAGTATGCGCCGCATGAAGGTTGTGCAGCCTGTGATGCAGAAGCGACAGCAGGAAATTCGCGATCGCTACAAAGACGACCCTGCCAAGCAGCAAGAAGAGATGGGCAAGGTCATGAAGGAATTTGGCAATCCCCTTGCTGGATGCCTTCCACTCCTGTTCCAGATGCCGATTCTGTTTGCGCTGTTTGCCACTCTACGGGGTTCGCCGTTTTCGGATGTGCCTTATTCGATTAATCTACAGATTTTACCGAAAGAGCAACTGGAGCAGATTCAGCCTCAGGCATTTACGACGGCACCGCAAAACATCTACGTCTCAGAAGGCGTTCACGCGCCAGTGACCGCGGTACTTCCAGGCGGCAACAAGCTGGCAGTGGGTGAAACGACAAAGGTCGATTTTCAAACGGTTGAAGGGAAGCCGTTACAGACGCTTCTGGACGAATATCCTGAGACAAAGCTAGCTCCTCGCTTTGAGGTGGCAAGCGGTGCAGAGCGAGTCAAGCTGAACGATGATGGCACGATCGAGGCATTGCAACCGGGTGACGTAACCCTTAAGAGTGTTCTTCCTGGTCTTGCAGCCGATAAAGGCTTTTTGTTCATCGACAAACTGGGACGGGTAGGCGCGATGGATCCGGATGGGGTAATCCATTGGGATATTGTCGGCATGATTGTGTTCTTTGGTTTGAGCCTTTATGTCAACCAATTGCTTTCGGGGCAAGGCAAGAGCGCTAACGCCAACCCGCAGCAAGAAACTATCAATAAAATTACACCCATCCTGTTTTCGGGTATGTTCTTCTGGTTCCCCCTGCCTGCTGGGGTGCTGATGTACATGACGATCGCGAATATGTTCCAAACAGCTCAAACCTTCGTTCTATCGCGTGAGCCTCTACCGGAAGAGATTCAGAAACTGGTTGAAGCGGAGGAGAAAGCGATCGAAGTCAAAGCGACCGTCTTACCGTTTGAGCCAGGTCGAACCAAGAAAGACACGGATGCTAAGTCGTCCAAAAAGGGTTCTGAAGCAAAAGCCAAGGCAAAAGAGACCAAAGCGAGAGAGCCTAAAGCAAGAGACGTGAAACCGAAGGAAGCCAAAGCTGATGTCGTCACTGAGTCCGCGCAAACGTCTAAGGTAGACCATGCGGAGCCAACGGCGGAACTCAAAAGTGCCGCCGTTGACGACATTGAAGAGAGCCTGCCGTTAGCTGAACACTCCGAAAAAGAAGCGTGAGGTTCCGTATATGGACATCAATCAAATGCAGCGCGGACAGCAGTGGTTAGAATCACTTTTGCGACTGTCTGGTTGGAACTCAACGGTCACAGTTGAGATGAACTCAAGTTTTGCGGAGGAGAGTTGCTGGCTCACGATCGATGAGACAACGCTACTCCCTGAACAGATCGAACTGATTACAGGACCCAGTGGTTCTGTGCTGGACTCGATTCAATATTTGACCAACGCGATTTTGAATCTGAGCCAGGAGCGTGAACAGCAGAAGGCGTTTACGGTTGAGTTGGCAGGCTATCGGCTGCGTCGCTACGCTGAACTCAAAGAAATTGCTGAGCAGGCAGCGGCTGAAGTGCGAGAGACGAGCGCAGAGCATGAGCTGAAGTCGCTGTCATCTGCCGAGCGCCGTCAGGTACACACGATGTTGAAGGAATACGGTGATCTGGAAACGTTTAGTCGTGGGCAGGAACCCGATCGCCGTCTGGTCATCCGCCCGTTGCAAAGCTAGTCTTGCGCTTCGTCAACATCATGACGATCGAGCAACCACTGCTTTAAACCATCGACACACGGGCGCTTTGTGGTTGAGAGCACCGCGACTAACCCAGGGGCACCCACTGGTTAGAGGAGAAGTAAACCAATGGACACGATTCATATTCCGCAATTGACCAGGGCACCTCAACAGACTGAGGTGATCAACTTTAGCGAATTAGTTCCAGGGCTTGAAACCCTGACCCCTGTTCAAGGGCAGCTAAAGGTCACCCATCAGGGCAGCTATCTTGACGTGTCAGCTAGAGCCGAGACGATCGTGACGCTCATGTGTCATCGGTGCCTACAGCAGTACAACTATCGTCTGTCGATCGCGCCCTCTGAACTGATTTGGCTTGACGAAACAACGGAGCAGGTTGAGCCTGTGCTGTTAGACCGAGACATTGCCCCAGAAGATCTCATCGAAACCCTGCCACCAAAAGGCTACTTTGACCCTACGACCTGGCTCTACGAGCAGCTATGTCTGGAAATTCCTCAACGGCAGTTGTGCGATCCAGACTGCAAAGGCATTGAAATAACGACCACCGATACGACTGTTCCAACGATCGATCGCCGTTGGGCTTCTCTGGAAACATTCAAAGATCAGCTTCGTAATTAGACTATGACCGTGCTTTAAATCTGCCCTTTTGAGTTTGTCTGCCATGAGCTTCAGCGATGAGTTTGAGTTGTTGCTACGGGCACGTTATCCGCTGCTTTACATTCCCACTCGTGAAGAAGAGCGTCTTGAAGCAGCGATCGCCCAATCGGCTAGACAACAAGGTAGTCGGGCAGTTTACATCTGGGATTTTGTCGATGGCTATCAAGGCAATCCGAACGATGCAGGTTTTGGCAAACGCAATCCGCTGCAAGCTCTAGAGTTTGTTGAGAAACTTCCAGCCGCCGCCGCCGCCATTTTCATCCTGCGCGACTTTCAGCGATTTCTAGAAGACGTAGCTATTTCGCGCAAGCTACGTAATTTGGCGCGATCGCTGAAGGCACAGCCCAAGAATATTGTGATTCTGTCCTCTCAAGTCGCTATTCCCGATGAGCTGAGTGAGGCATTGACCATTCTAGAATTTCCGCTGCCCGCCGCTGCCGAAATTCGGCTTGAGGTGGAGCGACTGCTAGTCGCTACGGGGCGATCGCTGGAGAATCGTGTACTGGACGAGTTGGTGCGCTCCTGCCAGGGCTTGTCAATGGAGCGAATTCGTCGGGTACTGGCACGGGCGATCGCAACACATGGCGAACTGCGACCCGAAGACGTAGACCTGATTCTAGAAGAAAAGCGACAAACCATTCGCCAAACCCAGATTCTCGACTTTTATCCGACCACAGCGAATATTGCTGATATTGGCGGACTGGACAATTTGAAGGACTGGTTGCTGCGGCGGGGGGGTGCCTTTTCGGAACGGGCGCGGCAGTATGGCTTACCCCATCCTAGAGGTCTGCTGCTGGTTGGCATTCAGGGTACGGGCAAGTCGCTCACCGCCAAGGCGATCGCGCACCACTGGCACTTGCCCCTGCTGCGACTGGATGTAGGACGGCTGTTTGCTGGCTTAGTCGGTGAATCCGAGTCCCGCACTCGTCAGATGATTCAACTCGCCGAAGCACTTGCTCCCTGCATTTTGTGGATTGACGAGATTGATAAAGCGTTTTCTGGTGTTGATGGTCGAGGCGATGCAGGCACAACCAGTCGTGTGTTTGGCACGTTCATTACCTGGCTTGCCGAAAAGACGACCCCTGTTTTTGTCGTTGCCACCGCCAATAACATCCAGTCGCTGCCTGCCGAAATGCTCCGCAAAGGTCGGTTTGACGAGATCTTTTTTGTGGGTTTGCCCAGCCAGGAAGAGCGGGAGGAAATCTTTTCGGTTCATTTGTCACGGCTGCGCCCGCACAATCTGAAGCAGTATGATCTGGAGCGTTTAGCGTATGAAACCCCTGACTTCTCTGGCGCTGAAATTGAACAGACGCTAATTGAAGCAATGCATCTTGGGTTTAGCCAGAATCGGGATTTTAATACCGACGATATTTTAGAGGCAGCAAGCCAGATAGTACCACTTGCACGCACCGCTCAGGAGCAAATTCAGTTTTTGCAGGAGTGGGCGGCAGCGGGAAAGGCACGTCTTGCGTCGAAACATAGTAGCTTGAGTAACCGCATTCAGCGACAGATGCACCAACCCGATTGAGAGACGGTACAATGCTGCCAGCACTGAAGGTTTGCGAGCAATGAGTTGGGCACATTTGATTAAAATACTCAGTGGGGTTTTCCTGGCGATCGCCCTGATCGTCGGCGGTTGTTTCTTCGCTGCCCAGTATGTCATCGCTCAGTTCACGGCTCCCCCTCCCAGACCAACATTTCCCAACGACAGTGCGACTGCCAGACCAAAGCCTCAACCAAAGCCTTCGATCGCTCCCGTGGCTACACAGCCTTCGCCTAAACCTAGCGCTACCCCAAAGCCCTCGCCTAAACCCAGCGAAACGGTTGGCTACCGCGCACGCATCACTCTGGCGCAGGGTCTGAATTTGCGTGAAAGCCCTAGCAGAGATGCTACACGGATTGGTGGTGTTACCAGCAACACGCGCGTCACGGTGCTTGAGGAAAGCCCCGATCGCGAATGGCAGCGCGTCAGATTAGAAGACAGTGGTCGTGAGGGTTGGGTTAAAGCTGGCTACACCGAGCGTGTGAACCAGTAAGAACAAATCCTTCTACACTCAACACTGCGTTTATAGACTGTAGCGGCAATACTTGAGCGCGTTAAGGTTGCAATTGCAATGGTTGAGCGTATTCAGGCGTAGCTATCTTGCACTAGGGGCTGTCATCAATGACAACTACACATGACTTGCAGCAAGGGTTCCCGCCCCTAGCCTGGTGTGTTGGAGCGGGCGCGATCAGGCTGATACCGCAAGATTTTGGAGCTGATTGATGACGCGCCCTAAGCTATGATCGGTTTCAGAAGATTCTAGCGAAAGTCGAGCGAAGGTTAACGTGATGTACGTCATTCAAGTGAATGAGCAAGACTGGCTTGTTGGTATTTGGAGAGGCTGGCTAACATTGTCTCTTACACCGTCGGCTGCATTGGTTTATCGATCGCTGACGGCGGCTGAAAAGGCGACAAGCTACTATAGCGAGGTTGCTCCGGGACGAGATTACACCGTGCAGCCCATTTGCAGCGCGATCGCTGCTGTTCTGTAAACGATCAAGAAAAGGTAGACGGCAGTAGTGACTTTCCTCACTGAAAGCCAAGCTTCAACGTTCAGCCTTGCTGCTGCCAGATTTTCACCGTAGCATCCCAACTGCCGCTGACAATGACTGCTCCTGGTGTAGCGTTGGCTTTCAGCGAACGACCTGAACTTATCGCCACTGACCAGACCCAGTTTGTGTGTCCTGCAAGAGAGTCCAACAGCGTTCCGTCCAAAGACCAGAGCTTAATGGTGGTGTCCTGACTACCGCTGACTAGCATTTTGCCGTTGGAGTCGATCGCCAGAGCGTTAACCGCCCCTTCATGATCAGAAAGGACACGTTTAAGTTTTCCGCTTGGCAAATCCCATAGTCGAATGGTGCGATCGTCGCTGGCACTGGCGAGTGTCTGCCCATCAGGGCTGATGACGATCGCGTTGACGGCATCTTGATGACCTTCCAGCAGGTGTACTAGATTGCCTGTGTTAGTGTTCCAGAGGCGAACGGTTTTGTCTCGACTACCGCTCGCTATCGTCTGACCATCGGGGCTAAAGGCGACGGTAATGACCCAGTGCGTATGTCCTACAAGGACTTGCTTCACACCTCCGGCTGGCAAATGCCACAGTCGGATCGTTTTGTCCTGGCTACCGCTGGCGAGGAGTTGACCATTGGGGCTGAAGCAGACCGCACGTGCCCAATCAGAGTGCCCATCAAGCGTTTGCAGGCGATCGCCCGTTTCCCAGCGCCAGAGCACAACCCGTCGATCATTATTACAGCTAGCGAGAGTATCACCATGCGGGCTAACCGCGATCGCACGAACCCAGCCTGCATTGGCGGCTAGTGTATGCAGAAGGGTTCCCGTTGCCAGATTCCAGATTTTAATGGTGCGATCGCCGCTACCGCTGGCAATGGTCGTTGCATCAGGATGAATGACGACCGATCGCACCCAGCTTGCGTGATCTGTCAATGTTTGGGTGCAAACCCAGTTTGTAGACGTTTTGCGCTGAGCGGCTTGAGTTAGAGGGGCTGATGTTTCAAGCGGTACTGGAGGGTGCGCTGGTTGGTTGGACGATCGCGCCACCCCTTCACGATTAAAACCTTGAGCCGTTTGCGTCGGTAAGTGATAGCCATCCGTTGATAGATTCAGTGCACTCATCACGACTGGCGAATTGAGATCGCGCAGCACATCGGCTGCTGCTTGATAGCGCCGTTTCACCGCACCTTGCAGCAGTTTATCCAGAATATTGCCCAATGCCCGACTCACTGGGCGCTTGAGGTGTTGCTGCCATTGCCAACCGCCTTCTTCGGTATCAAACAAATCGGCTGGTGGTACCTGAGTTAGCAGATAAATGCAGGTTACACCCAAGCTGTAGAGGTCGCTGGCAAAGATTGCCCGACCGATCGCCTGTTCTGGTGCCGCAAACACAGGACTACCAATACTCGTTCCAGTTTGCGATGCATCAGCATCACTCATGGTTTTAGCCGCACCAAAGTCAACCAGCACAAACTGCCGCGTGGCAGCACGACGAATAATATTCTGCGGTTTGATATCTCGGTGAATGACTTGATGATTATGAATAAAAGTGATTACAGGCAGCAGATCGTTTAGCAACTGCCAAACTTGTTCTTCGCTAAAGGCACCCTTTTTTAGAGTTTCCTGCAAAAGATTAGGACCATCAATAAACTCTTGCACCAAATACTGATACTCTTCCTGCTCAAAATGCGCGAGCAACTGCGGAATTTGAGGATGTTCGCCCAATGCCTCTAACTGTACTGCTTCACGTCGAAACAGCTCACGCGCGTGTTCGGGATCGCGAACTCTATAGGTTTGCGGAAAAAATTGCTTGATAACGCACGATGGTCGTGACGGCTTGTACTCATCGACAGCTAAGAATGTTCTGCCAAAACCACCCCGTCCGATCAACTGTAGTGCCCGATAGCGATCGCCCAGCAGCAGTTTAAAGCCACAAGTCGAGCAGAACTTAGCTGTATCAGGGTTCTGAGGTACATGACAGTAAGGGTTGAGGCAGTAGCTCATACTGAGGAGCAAAAAAGCGTTAATGTCTATCGTAGATGCTCTGTGGGTTTTCCTACTGACTCAAGAGCAGTCTGTAGTAAAAACATCCTACAGGCTGCAAGCGCATTAAAGCCAAGCCATCAAAAAAGGCAGGTCAATAGCCTGCCTTCAAAAAACCTCTTGATGTCGTTTTGCTTTGTGCAATTATCTAAAACCGACTGCTGCCTGCCAGACAAATGCCAGAAGCAGGAAGAAAACTGGAATCACGGGTAAAACATTCACCAGCGGATCGAAAATGGCGTAAGCCTCAGGCAATTTTGCTAAGAGCAATGCTGCTTCCATGTTATGTATGACCTCTTCAGCAAGTTCAGAATTTCTTCTGATTTTAACATGGTATGGAATGTGTATCGAAGCGTCCTCGATCGACAGCCTAACGTTTTCTTCCTGATAGCCAGTGTCCAAACTCTGCCGTAAAACTGCCGCTGAAAATGGCGCGGCGAATCGTTTGGGTAAATTGCACCAGCTCGGTAATATTGTGAATCGAAAGCAGCGTGTATGCCAGCAACTCCTGCGATCGCAACAGGTGACTGAGGTAGGCACGGCTAAAGTTTTGGCAGGTGTAACACGCGCAGGACGCATCCAGAGCCGTAAAATCTTCACGAAATTTAGCGTTACGCAAGTTCCAGCGATCGCCCTGCACCAGTGCATTTCCATGTCGTGCCAATCGGGTTGGGATGACACAGTCAAACAGATCAACGCCCGCCGCGATCGCCTGTACCATTTCTCGATAGGTGCCAACACCCATCAGATAGCGGGGCTTATCTGGTGGCAGCAAGGGCGTTGTTGCCTGCACAATGGCTTCGATCAGCTCGGCTGGTTCCCCAACGCTCACGCCTCCGATCGCGTACCCTGGCAAATCAAGCTGTGCCAGTTGTGCTGCTGCCTTTCGCCGCAGATCGGGATACACACCACCCTGCACGATCCCAAACAGCGCCTGATCAGAGCGTTCGTGTGCTGCCATACAGCGGTTGAGCCAGCGATAGGTACGCTCTGTAGACTCCATCACGTCATCATAGCTGGCTGGATAAGGCGGACATTCGTCAAACGCCATAATCACATCTGCTCCCAGCGCATTCTGGATGGCGATCGAGCGTTCAGGTGTTAAATGAATCATCTGTCCATCACGGGGCGATCGAAAGGTTACACCCTCTTCGGCGATCGTTCGCATCTCGCTCAAGCTAAACACCTGAAACCCACCAGAATCTGTCAAGATCGGTCCATCCCACGCCATAAAGCGATGCAGTCCGCCAGCCCGCGCCACGATGCTTTCTCCAGGCTGGAGATGCAAATGATAGGTGTTCGCCAACACGAGCTGTGCCCCAGTTGCCCGTAACTGGTCAGGTGTGACTGTTTTAACATTTGCCAGCGTACCGACGGGCATAAAGCGTGGTGTTTCCACTAACCCGTGCGGCGTTGCAAAGAGTCCTGCTCGTGCTTTAGTCTCTCGGCACAGCGCTTGGCACGTAAACGAAAAGCCAGTAATCAAGAGTTAGTGAATGTAGAAGAATCGAAAATTAGAGAAAAAGCCGATTACGAACCACTGACGCGTAGAGAGAGGGTAATCAATCAGTGTGTCGCTGACGAGCAATGGGCTACTCGCTCTTGAGCCACAAGCTGACTAGCCGCTACGCGTATCAGTACTTAGAACGAAAAGTGCTCTTCATCGTCAATTTGAACGTCCCAGTTGGCTGACAGCACTTCTGCGACTACAGCTTCTAAGGCGGCGACGTTGAGACGGTGATGATTCTGCTCCACCATTGGGTTAGAGAGTGGAATGAGGCGGAGTTGGCGATCGTCCTGGATCAGACTAAACCAGGGTTCTTGTTCAGCTGACTTCCCTAGCTCCAAATAGTCAAAACTATAGACGTTCAGATATAGAGCGTGATTCGCAATGAGGGTAGACCGTTGCGGGTCAGCGAAAACTTCCAGCACATGCCCTTCTCCTTCGCTGGTGAGGATGCCATCCTGCATGTGAACATAGCGGACGCGGCTCAAATCTGCTAGCAGACGCAGCATATCCTGCTTATTAACAATGGTTCCAGTGTCAACAATGCAGGGAGCAGGCAACTGTTCACTGCGAAAAAACTGATCGTGACTCATAAAGAGAACGCCTCTGGTCTAGGTGAGCCGATGGCTCAGATAGCGAATGTGTAACAACAGAACGAAGCTTGAAAAAGTTAGATCTTGAAAAACTACAGTGTTGATGGCTAGATTAGACGGCAAAAACCAGATCTAGCCAGCAATGCTGTTCAGCTCAGGAAAGGATGAATAACCGAGGACTGTATAGGGCTGCGTTAACAGGCTTCTGTAGACGTGATTTTAAAGCCGGGGCTTAGCTCAAATGTAGATTCCGTGGGGGCAGTGAGTGTCGAGGGACGATGGTTTAGTAGTGTATGGAACAATTCTATCCTAAGTTTTTCGGCTCGCTCCTGATGAAATGTACTGAATTGACGAGGAATGCTCCCTCATTGAGCGACACTAAAGCGAGACAGGTCTTTCAATTATGTCTACAAACCACAGTCGATCGCGTCAGCCAGACCACGGAAACATCAAGATTTCATAACACACGTACTGACCCAGCGACCCGCAGACAGCATTCAAGCGCGTTCGGTGGTGTCAACGGATTTCAACCAAACTGAGAGCGATGGTAAAGCAACTTTCAACGTTTCTTGGTGCGATCGCCTTCTACACGTGTCTTCCCGTTCCTCAGCGCTGGCTACTCACCTTTAGCGGTATTGCACGGTGGGCACCGCTTGTGGGCTTGGCGATCGGCGGCTTGCTCGGACTGCTTGACCTCGGTCTAGCGGCGCTGTCAATGCCCGTACTCACTCGCAGCGCTATCGTCATTGCTGTTTGGGTGGCGCTTACAGGAGGTCTGCACCTTGATGGCGCGATGGATGCCGCTGATGGGCTGGCAGTTTTAGACCCACAGCGCCGACTCCAGGTGATGGCAGACAGCCGCACGGGGGCGTTTGGCGCGATGGCAGTCGTCATCATCCTTCTGCTCAAAGTCGCAGCCCTGACTGATGTAGCCTCCGATCGCTGGCTCGTGCTGATGCTAGTGGCTGGTTGGGGACGATGGGGACAAGTGGTGGCGATCGTCCGTTACCCCTATCTCAAAGCTGAAGGGAAGGGAGCCTTCCATAAAGCAGCACTACGATCCTTGTGGGATGCTGCGCCAACCTTAGTACTGTTGCTGGCATTCAGCGGTCTGCAAGGATGGTTTAGTCCAACACCTTTGCTCACAGCGGGTTTAACAATTGTGGGCGGAGGCGCGATCGCGTTTTTTACTGGAGCCTGGTTCAACTATCAGCTTGGCGGACATACAGGTGATACCTATGGTGCGGTAGTCGAGTGGACGGAAGCGCTGTTGTTGTGTTGGATGACGATTGTTTGAGGAGAAGGCAGAGGGCAGAGGGCAGAGGGCAGAGGGCAGAGGGCAGAGGGCAGAGGGCAGAAGGTAGGAGGCGGAAGTAATAGTCGATCGTTTAGATCTAAACTTACAACCGTCTTATGTTTGATCGCCCTCATATGTCTTTCCTCTTGCTTGCAGCATCTCGGTTTAGAATACTTAGGTTAATTGGTTGCGAATGAAACTATGACCAGTCAGCTTCCCATCCCGGTGTTAGTGAATGGTGCGGCAGGCAAGATGGGTCGCGAAGTGGTTAAAGCGATCGCCCAAACAACCGACCTGACCTTGATCGGAGCGGTCGATCGTAGCCCTGAGTTTCAAGGGCAGGATATTGGGGAATTGGCTGGCTGTGGGGCGCTTGAGGTACCTGTGACAGACCAGTTTGAGCCAATGCTGGCAATGCTTGCCCAGGAAAAGCAGTTGGGTGTCATGGTGGATTTTACCCATCCCGATTCGGTGTACAGCAATATCCGATCGGCGATCGCCTATGGCATTCGCCCTGTGGTAGGAACTACAGGTTTGAGTCCTGAGCAGTTACAAGACTTAGCAGAGTTTGCGGATAAAGCTAGCACGGGATGTTTAATCATTCCAAACTTTTCGATCGGCATGGTGCTGTTACAGCAGGCAGCCATACAAGCATCTCAGCACTTTGATCACGTCGAAATCATTGAGTTGCATCATAACCAGAAGGCAGATGCTCCCAGTGGTACCGCATTGCAAACGGCTCAAATGCTGGCGGAATTGGGTAAAACGTTTAATCATCCAAGCGTTCAAGAAACCGAGAAGCTTCCGGGCGCACGCGGCAGCCTGTCGGATGCAGATATTCGGATTCACAGCATCCGCCTCCCTGGCTTAATCGCTCATCAAGAAGTTATTTTTGGTGCACCTGGGCAAGTTTATACCTTACGCCACGACACGAGCGATCGCGCTTGCTACATGCCGGGAGTTCTATTAGCTATCCGTAAAGTCATTCCACTCAAAACATTGGTCTATGGCTTAGAAAAACTGCTCTAAGGTAAGGGATCTGTTGCATCAGCATCTGTTGCGTCACCAAAAGACGCGATCGCTCGACGTATCAGCATTCAGCAACATTACTTTAGCCACGGTACTTTAGCTGCGGTAATCTTCATCTGGCTCGTCTTGTTCTGCCTCTGCTTGAGTTACTCCTTCTTTGAAGCCTCGCAGCGTTTTGCCTAGCGTACTGCCCAGTTCTGGAATCTTTTTAGGACCAAAGATGAGGACTGCCGCAATGAGAATGATGACAACTTCGGGCCAGCCAAGACCAAACATACCTGTCTCCTATGAGCTAAACATTGGGCGATGAGGTCAGAGAGGGGACGTTGGATTGCAAACGTTAACTTTTTTCTGTCCCCTCATCACTTTTTCTGTCCCCTCATCACTATAGACGGGTAAAGAACGGTTCTAACGTATAGGCTAACTATCATAAAATCGGCTTTGCTGCTTGCGGGATGCGATCGTGGCAAGTGGTCTGCTAGCAGAAGACACATTCGCTCAAGGCTTAGAGAAGGCATTTCAGGCGTTTGGTTATCTAGACTACACCCACTCTCAGTAAAGAACGAGCTAGAATCAATGCGGAATCTAGTCGCAATGATGATAACGAGCATGACTAGTACGCTTCAATCTTCCTATACCAGCCAGCAGCTATCTGTCTGGCTACGCGGGCTTTTAACAATCGCTTGGGCTGATGGTCATTTCGATCCAGAGGAGCAACATCTGATTACTTCACTCATCAATCAGGAACTAACTGCCACCGAAACCTCAACGGCATTAGAGCCTGTTTCACCCGCTGAACTTGCAGCGGCATTTGAACACAATTCTGCTCTAGCCGAAAATTTCATGAGGATGGCTGTGATGGTAGCCATTGCTGACGGCGTTTACTCGTCCTCTGAAGACGAGATACTCTTTTGCTACTGCCAATCGCTCGGACTTAAGACAGAAGTATTGGAAGTCTTACGCACCAGGCTTTATGAGCCAGAGACCAAGCCTGAGTCTGAGCAACCTGTTCAGCCGATGCTTGTGTCTAGCGTTGAACGACCGATGCACTCTTACGTTAATCTGCAACCCCAGCCCACAGTGCTGCAACCAGTGCGGGATTGGCTGGATAAAATGGACGTGCAAGACCCTAAGATTGCACATTTTCTTTGTAAGATGATCCCATCTCAGTGCCCATTTGAGCGCGACATCAATCTCTTTGGTCGCACGATCGCGCACATTCCACCGCTGTGCAAGCTCAACCCCCTCTACGATCAACTCGTCGGCTTGCGCTTTCGAGCCTTGTCGTACTTGGCAGACGATTGCGGCGCAGACATCTCATCGTATTGCTAAAGGCGACGGGCACTTATTAATTGCCTGCTATCCAGAGCACAACCCCTGTTGCTCCCATCAGAAGCAGCCCCATGCCACCCGCAAGCGGCTGCTTTTTTAGTCCGGTCATCCATTCAGAGCCACGATCGGTGTAATGAATCAGTTGAGCGGTATCCAGGCTGGCGATGCCCCATACCCAACCAGCGTGAAGACCACACGCAAGTCCGAGGCTGCCGCCATCTGCCCGACGTGCGATGACCAGGACGATCCCCATGAGCCAAAGCCCAGGTAGTTGGGGCGAAATCTCAGTGCCTTCCCAGACTAGATGCAGCAAAGCAAAAATAAGACTTGAGCCAGCCGCCGCAATCCAGGTGGCATAGTCATGCTGTAATTGATTGAGCAAAAAACCGCGAAAGACTAGCTCCTCAACCAGGCTAACGACTAGCCCGATCGCTAAGGTTGGCAGTAGAGCCGCAAAAAACTGACGCTGGTTAGCCTGATTTAACTCAATCCAGCCTGCCCAACGTTCGAGGGTAAAGAGTAGCCCAATGCCTAAAACGCCCAATGCAAGCCCTGACAAAAGCGAGATGAACGTTGAGCGACTCAGCGTTAAGCCATACGTCGCAAATGCCTTTCCTTCAATTTGAGCAAAACCCCACAAAACCAGTGGTGCTAATGCATAAAGTGATAAAACGAGCGGGATTTTCTGACCGATCGCCAGCGGTTTTGATGGGTGCCATTGGAGGGCGATCGCTAAGGGGAGCGCCACTGGTAGCCAGACCATTAGCCACGCTAGAAAGAAGACGATGACCTTCACCACCGATGAACTGCTGGCGATGAATTCCATGAAAACATGCAGGCGTTCTGAGATCATAAGAATCTGCAAGCAGGCACAACCGCAAGGCTATCGCAGCCAGATGTTCTAAATCCTTGAATCTAAACCCTTGAAAAGATCGAGATCAAGTGTGAGCAGACTGACTCAAACAGCTCGCTAAAACGCATAGTTTAGACAGCAAAACCGTCCAATTATGAGTTCCTAACAGGCAACCAGCGCTGTAAGCACTATAAATCATAACAATTCTCTGGATCGATGGAGTTTCTCGCTCTGTTGATCCAGAGAATGTACAAAAACAATGCCCTAAGAGACAAAAATTTACTACACATACAACCCAAAAATTCCTGATTGCTCGTCAGGGGAAGACATAGCTGCCTAACACCTGCCAATGCATTGGCTAGTAGGGTACTTGGGCTTATGCCAAAAAATGTCAACGCACTAATTTTTCAGAGCGAATCCAATAATTCCGTTTATCGAGCAACTAGAAAGCTTCCAGGTTTAACTAAGCTTCGGCATGAGAACCGTTGCTCTCGCCCTTGCCAGCATCCAACTGAATGAGATGAATGTGCTTGTAGCCAAGCTTAATCTCAAACTCATCCCCAGGCTTTAAGCCCATCGCTTGCGTGTAGGCGGCACCAATGACAATTTGACCATTTTTGTGAACGCTCACTCGATAGGTTGGCTCTCGACCACGACCATCCTTCGTTCCTTCAGGGCTTAAGGGAATGCCTCTAGCACCCAGTACAGCGTCATAAAAATCGGTCAAATTAACGCGGGTCTGGTTGTTTTTCGTTACTGTGTAGTACCCGCAGCGCTTTGCTGTTTCTCGGCGCGGCAAGTGCGAAAGTTCTTTTACTTTTTGAAGTAATGCTTTTCCAGTCAGTGGAGTCGTTGCAGTATCAGTCATCTCTCTATCCTGAGAACTCCAGGGTGATGAAGTAGGGTCAAACCAGTAATCTGGCGCTATAGAAAATATAGCCTTAAATCCCTCAAACCTAACAATATTTTTTTTGCGGTTTTTACTATTAATCTTTTGCTTTATTCTTCCGGTTTTCGTGTAAGCAGATTGGTCTGAACTGAATTTCGGTAATAGCCCAATTGATCAAACAGTCCTGATTCTTATACACCAACATTTAGCGATCGCGCCCATTGGCACAGCAGACATACCGTGGTCTACGAAGGTGCTAACGCAGTCTGAAAACCATCTGAGATTCTGTCTTCTGTCTTCCGACTGCCTCTCAGTTGTCAGATTGCCTTCGGTGAGGTTTACAGACTGATTAAATACCGAATCGTTAAATCAAAGGCAAACACTCGGTGAAGACTGCAAGTGAAATGCTTCGACAGACTGTGATGACTTAGCGGATTTTTGGCTAGATTCGTTATCTCTTTTTTTAAGAAAATCCAGCGGCTGAGAAACACGATTTTAAGTTCCACAGATGTAATAACGTTATAGAATCTTTCCCACGACAGTCTTTTCCCTGATTGACTGACAAAAGTCCTGAAAGGCTGCTTGCTTAGCTGCCATCCGCCCATGATTAAAACCCGGGCTAACGGCAGGAAACCCGTTGAAACGGGTTAAAAAACCTTTGCAGTCCTCTTGAGAGGACTTCGTTCTGTTAGCCCGCACTTCCAGCACAGGGTGGGGCAGGTAACGGCTGAAAGATGTGACAGTCAACCAAATTCGTCATTCCTGACTCCCTAACGTTTAACGTTCTACGCTACTTAAATAAGCGCCGACGCACTCTGTGGGTAGGACTCGTGGCTTGCACCACCACAGGTTTTTGTCGCACCAGTAGCGGCAACAGCGAGAGCACGGTCAATGCTCCCAACGCCAAGAAGAACGGTAAGTGATCACCGCCGCTGAGCGCCTGTTTGCCCGTCACACCCAGCCATGTATAGGCGATCGTCAGCGGCATGATGCCCACAAATGTACCGATCGTATACGTCTTGAAATCGACAGGCGTGAGACCAAACAGAAAATTGACCAGACTGAAGGGAGACAAGGGCGTAAAGCGCACCGCCAGCATAAAATTCATGGGCTTGTGCACGATCGCCTGATTGATGCGCTGAAACAGTGCCTGCTGTCCAAAGCGCCGTGTTGCCCAATCGTAAACGAGATACCGCGTCAACAAAAAAGCACCGATCGCTCCCAACGTGGCACCAATCAGCGACCACAGCGTGCCCCAGTACAAGCCAAAAACTGCACCACCCGCGATCGTCGCTACATTTCCAGGAAAGCCAAAGGTGGTGGCGATCGCAAAGCACAGCACAAACATCAATGCGGCGTAGTTGCCCAGTCCATTGAGTTCCATCACCAGAAACGCCTGGTTAAACAGCAAGTTGACTGGCGTGTACAGGCAAATCACTGCCAGCACAAAGACGGCAAGGGCAATCCATAAAGCAGCTTTGTACGATCGAATCGGCATTGGCTTCTACCAACGGGTAATCTAACTAGCGTTAACCTGGCAGCACAGCTTAACAAGACTTACACAGAAGAGATCCCCCTCACCCCCTTAAAAAGGGGGCTTTCAGAATTCCCCTCTTTTTAAGGGGGAAAGGGGGGATCGAGGTTTCGAGCTTCAAGTGCGTAAGTTCTGTTCAAGACTGAAACAAAGGTCTGTGACGTTCACTTTAAGCTAAGAAGGTAACCCAAAAAAGCAACAGCAAACCTGAGTGACCAATCAACCATCCCGCATGTCCAGCGTGCAGTCGCCTATCATACCAACGGTCGCTGCCCTGATTCAGCAGCATCCAGGAACCATTTCATTGGGGCAAGGTGTCGTGTATTATCCACCGCCACCCGAAGCGATCGCTCAAATTACGGCGTTTCTAGCAGATCCAGACCATCATAAGTATCAGGCAGTCGAGGGCATTGCACCACTGGTTGAGCAAATTGCTGTCAAGCTAAAAGCCGAAAATGGGACGACGATCGACGCACAGCGTCAAATTGTCGTCACTGCTGGTAGCAACATGGGCTTTCTGAATGCAGTGCTGGCGCTTACCAGTCCTGGCGATGAAATCATCCTGCAAACGCCTTACTACTTCAATCACGAGATGGCAGTCACGATCGCAGGCTGTCGTCCCGTGCTGGTGGCAACCGATGAGCAGTATCAGTTACGCCCGGAGGCGATCGCGCAGTCAATCACTGACTGTACACGGGCGATTGTCACCATTTCCCCCAATAATCCCACTGGCGTTGTTTACTCAGAAGCGGCTTTGAGGCAAGTGAACAATCTTTGCCGCGATCGTGGCATCTATCACATCACTGATGAGGCATACGAGTACTTTACTTACGACGGTGCCCAGCACTTCTCACCAGGGTCGATCGCCGACAGCAGCGGACACACCATTTCGCTCTATTCACTCTCAAAGGCGTATGGCTTTGCCAGTTGGCGCATTGGTTACATGGTCATACCAGCGCACCTTCTGGCAGCGGTGATGAAAATTCAGGATACGAACGTGATTTGTCCGGCTGTGATTTCTCAGTATGCCGCGATCGGGGCATTGCAAGCTGGCGTGGGTTATTGCAAAGAAAAATTGGGCGCGATCGCGGCAGTGCGTCAACAACTGCTCCATCAATTGCTGGCTGTCCGCGATCGCTGCACGGTTCCACCGAGCAATGGTGCCTTATACGTGTTGCTCAACGTTCAGACGAAACTCAGCGCTCTAGAACTGGTAGAACGGCTGATTCGAGAACATAAAGTGGCAGCAATTCCGGGTACAACGTTTGGGCTGAAAGACGGCTGCCATCTGCGCGTTGCCTACGGTTCCCTTCAGCCAGAAACGGCGATCGCAGGCATTGAGCGATTGGTACAAGGGCTGAAGGCAGTTTTGTAGCCTGTTGTCCTTGTGGTCGCTCCACTGATGAAGGTGTCTGTAAAAGAATGTTACGATCGTTTAACAAACCGTCACAAGGAGTCTGGTTTTATCTGCGGAACAGGCAGACACTCTAAATGATGTTCATAGTTTGAAGCTCCTTGTCTGGAATGTATCTGCGGTCTTGCTTCTGAGATCTGGAATTTAAGATCTGAAGCTCAAATTGAAGCGTATGTAGTTGTGTGTCTATGAACAGTTTGAAGCTGACTGTCGATCATTACAGACCGTGACGTTTTGCTCGTTTTTTCCCATCGCTATTATGAAACTATCTAAACCCAGGCTTCTACCCACACTAATTTGCTTTGCAGTCGTTGGCTTGGTTGCGGCAACACTGCCCTACCCTACGCTAGTCAACGATTTGACCGTTACTGATGCAAGCACCGCTAAGTAAGCAGTTCAGCGCACAGTTCGGTTATCCTGCTAGCGCTAGAGGGTTGGTACAGCATTGCTCGTTAAGATGACGTGGAACGATTAACTGAACAAGGCAAGATGAAAAGCCCACTTTGGACACTGCTATTGCTTGTATTGCTATTGCTGGCGATCGTGTCTCCCTTCTCAGCGCTGGCAATACTGATGCTGTTTACCCTCATTTCTGTGTTTGTTTGGACGTTTTGGACATTCATTCGTAGTTTGTTTGGTCACGAAACGACCTGAGATTGATGATGTTACGCCGTTTGGGATTAATTCTTGCCACCGCCATCTTGACAGTTCTGCTGTTGCAGGGACTTACGTCTGCTCAGTCGGCAGCAAATTTACAGGCTGACATTTTTCAGCTGCGATCGCAAGTCAACCAACTTCGCGCTCAGGTCACTCAACTCAGTCGGCAGAGTCCTTCTACTGTTCGCCCCGGTCTGTCCAGCAAAGCCCCGCGCAGCCCGACTGATCCATCTGATCCTCAGATCATTGATCGACTGGCAGTGCTGGCGATCGAAGCCAAGGATCGGCTCACGGCTTTAGAAAATCGCGTCTCCAGATTAGAAAAGCAGCCCGCGACTAGCGGTCAGAAGTGAGAGTCGCTTTAGACATTGGGTGTTAGCTTGCTCACTGTTATAATTCACGCCACAATGAAGGAGTGTAACGAAGCCCTTAACCTCGCTTTACAAAGCCTTCCTAAGATGACGCTGGAGCAGCTAGACAAGACCGTGCCATTGAGCGCCTCTCAAGCACCCGCAGCAGAACGGTGGGAACCAACGGTTAAACACATTGACTACGATGTCGTGATTGTCGGTGGCGGGCTAGTGGGTGCAACCCTGGCTTGCGCGCTGAAAGACTCTGGTTTACAGGTGGCGCTGCTTGAGGCAAAACCTCAGTCTGAGGCAGTGGCTAGAGGGCAGGCTTATCACATCAACTTGCTGTCTAGCCGTATTTTTGATGGGCTAGATGTCTGGCAACACATGCGTTCTGGAGTGAGTCCGATCGCGCAAATCCAGCTTTCGGATGCAGACCATACGCCAATAGTGCAGTTAGTGCCACAGGACTTAGGCACTGAAGTCTTGGGTTATGTAGCAGAGCATCGCGTGTTGCTGGAGGCGTTACGAAACGCTCAGAGCGAGTGTGCGAATGTTACGTACCTGTGTCCAGCGGCTTTGGTGAAGACGATCGCAGACGCAGAGGGTGTGACGCTAGAAGTGCTGCAAGCTGGAGCGACAAAGACGCTTCGGACACGCTTACTGGTAGCGGCAGATGGTTCGCGATCGTCCCTCCGACAGCAAGCAGGCATCCGCACTCGCGGTTGGCAGTACTGGCAAGCCTGCGTGGTCGCCTTCATCCAACCAGAAAAGCCCCACGCTAACATTGCCTACGAGCGCTTCCATCCTGATGGTCCCTTTGCCATTCTGCCCTTGCCAAACAATCTCTGTCGCATTGTTTGGACGGCTCCTAAAGCAGAAGCAGAGGCAATTATGGCTCTGGATGATGAGGCGTTTCTCACAGCACTAAAACAGCGCTACGGCGATCAAATGGGTGTCTTGTCGCTGGTTGGAGAACGCTACGTGTTTCCAGTTCAGCTGATGCAGAGCGATCGCTATGTGCTCCCTCGGTTAGCGCTGATTGGTGACGCAGCACACTGCTGTCATCCAGTTGGTGGGCAGGGTGTCAACCTCGGTATCCGTGATGCAGCAGCGCTGGCACAGATCCTCCAGACGGCTCACCAGCAAGGCAAAGACATTGGCGATCGGCGTGTGCTGAAGTCATACGAACGCTGGCGCAAGCTGGAGAACCTCATGATTTTAGGCTTTACTGATACCCTCAACCGCGTCTTCTCGAACAATGTTCTGCCGCTAGTTGTCGTGCGTCGCATGGGTCTATGGATTTTACGCACTGTCCAGCCAGCCAAGCGCCTTGCCCTACAGCTGATGACAGGACTGGTCGGTCGTGCTCCAGTCGTAGCCAACATCGCAAGGAACAGAGTTTGAGGTGTAGGGTGTAGGGTGTAGCAAAAGACAACGTTGACCCTATGCGAACGATCGCCGAGATTAATGACAAAATTAGCCAGCAACGTGCCGTTGTGTGGACGGTGGAAGAGCTGAAAGCACGGGTGGCTGAGATTGGCGTGACGCAAGCGGCAAAAACGGTGGACGTGATTACCACTGGTACGTTTGAACCGATGGAATCGTCTGGAGCAATCATCAATCTGGGTCACACCGATCCGCCAATCAATATTCGTCAATGCTGGCTCGATGGTGTGCCTGCCTATGCCGGGTTTGGCGCGGTTGATCTTTACTTGGGTGCGACGCAAACTGGAGAAGCTGCCGATGGCGAAGAAATGCGCGAGAAGGGCGGTGGGTATGTCATTGAGGACTTAGTTGCGGGAAAATCTGTTCAACTACGGGCGCTGGGGCAAGTCACCGATTGCTACCCGCGCAGCTCGTTTGAAACCACCATTACGCGCGATACCATCAACCAGTTTTACTTGTTCAACCCACGTAATCTTTATCAGAACTTTATTGTTGGAGTGAATGGGGGCGATCGCCCCCTCTTTACTTATCTTGGTCCACTCCAGCCCCGCTTAGGCAACGCCGTTTACTCTAACCCTGGTGCGATCGCTCCTTTATTGAACGATCCAGACCTACAGCTCGTGGGGATTGGCACCCGCATTTTTCTAGGTGGCGGCATCGGGTATGTCGCGTGGGAGGGCACCCAGCATTTCCCATTGCAAAGACGATTGCCCAACCGCACACCGATCGGTCCTGCGGCAACTCTGGCGCTGATCGGTGATGCAAAGCAGATGGATGCTCGGTGGGTACGCGGCTGCTACTTCAAAAGCTATGGTCCGTCGCTGATGCTGGGAGTCGGTGTGCCCTTCCCAGTTTTGCATGAAGAGGCGATCGCACGGTGTACGGTTCAGGATCAAGACTTGGTCGCGCCAGTCGTTGACTTCTCTATTCCTCGTCGGGTGCGTCCAACCTTTGGGCTGGTCAGCTACGCCCAACTAAAGTCAGGACGGATTGCGATCGACGGCAAAAGCGTCAGGGTTGCTCCACTTGCCAGCCTCTTTCTTTCGCGTCAAGTGGCGATCGAGCTGAAGCAGTGGATTGAAGCAGGCACGTTTACCTTAACCGAGTTTGTCGCACCCATTCCTGCTGATCAAGTGTTTCGCCCTCAAGATGCTTGGGGATCGCAAATTTCGATTAACTGAGGTTTAGATGTCGGGATTTGAACAGTTCTGTCGCACAAATGGAGGCATGACCTGTCAACCTGCTGTCTGATGGTCATGCCTTGGGTCTAAACTTCAACGAATGCGTTAACTATCGCTTGCTTGCTCAGTCCGCTTGACGGGTTTGGGCAATGGTTCACGGCGGGGTGTGCTCGTTGGCGCAGCGCTTCTAGCACCCACAGGACGGGCTTTACGCTGGGGAGGACGACGATCGCCACCGCCACGCTTCAAGCCAGCACTTGCTGTCTTTTTCTTGGGCGGTACTAGCCCGATCGCAGTACCACTGGTGACGACTAGAGCGGCGCTACGGCGCTCAACCTGGAGATCCCAAAAGTATCCCAATGCCTTGGGGCTATTCAGAGTGCCGTCCAACCGAAGCTTGAACGCTTTATCGCGGTCAGCCGTTTTACGGGGAGCTTGCTGAATTTTGACGACAATCTGCCCCTCTTCAGCCGAGTAAAAGACTACTTCGCCTCGAATCGAGAAGTAGTTTTCATCAAAGCCTGAATCCTCAGCGGGATGAGTGGGTGACGCGTCAATAGGAGCGTCCACCGCTGAAGATGCATCTGCCTCAGCGTCCGACTGCATCATATCTTCAGCATTTTTGCTCAGCTTTTCTGGCTCCCAGACACCGACAATTTGCACATGCAAATCCTGTCTCATCTCACGAGTGCGAGGATACACAACCCACAGATGCTCTTGCGTCAGATCCAGATGGTTCCGTACCAGGCTCATCACTCGCCCAAGCAGCACCGCTTCGACTTCCGTACCCTCGTTGGTGATCATGGCACCACGCGTAAATTGCTCTTCAGAGGGCGTATACCGACCCCGCACAAGCCCGATCGCGCGGTATTGTTTTGGCTCACTCGGTGGTGGAATGGGCTGCTGCCGAATGAGCGCCTGACCAGAAGCAGCGTCAGCGGTCTCCGTGGGAAGATTGCTCTCTGCAGCTTGAGGTGGCACCACTTCGGGCTTCGGCGGCTTAGACACCACTTCTACAGGTTCGGGCACAACAGGTGGTGGCGTGGGTGGCTGAGGACGACTAATGGGACGCATCAGCGGACGCTTCGGCACTAAGGGTGCTGCTTCGACTGAAGCGATACCTTCAGTGGTGCTATCAGAAGGTCGATCAAGGGCTGCTTCTTGAGCAGGGGATGCATCCGTTGGAGTCGCATCAGAAGCAGCAGAGGGCTGTTCTGTCATAGGGGAATTATCGTCGGGCAAGGGGGGCTTGGAGGATGGGGAGAAGCGGTCAGGCGAAGGACTCATAGGCGTTAACTTGGTCTGAGCGCACGATGGCATCGGTCAGCATATTGTACTGAATGCATCGAAGCTGTGGACTAATCCGCAAGGTTTGCGCAATGTTTACAAAAAAAGAATATGAATGAACGCTGTTGTTTATAGCAGGCTTATGTTGAAAGCCTCCAGTGCGAAAGCCTCCAACGTTCAGAACTCAGTCTTAACATGGGCGATCGGCGGACAGCAAGATCAATAGCCCTATCATACCCAAACACGATCGGCTGAACACGCTCAGGCAACGATGAAAGCACCAGCAAGAGGAGCGTGTGTCCTCAGTCCTTGCAATATGTAACGATGCGAACAGAATGCTTTATGAAGTTTCAAGCTTTTCTTAAAGTTCAGTAATTACTGAACTAATTGTGTTACTCTCGAAGTGTGAGTGTAACATCCCCGCTAGACACTGACCCATTCTGATGAAGCAGGTTCCGCAGCTCGAACACCAGCAATTTGTTGAAACAGTCGGACTCTCGTTTGAGATGGTTGGGTTGCCACGCATGGCAGGGCGGATCTTAGGCTGGCTGCTGATTTCTAACCCGCCGCACCAATCACCCAGTGAACTGGCAGCCGTACTGCAAGCAAGTAAAGGATCGATTAGCACGATGACACGCCTGTTAGCGCAGCTAGGATTGATTGAACGCACCAGCCTTCCTGGTCAGCGACGAGATTACTTTCGCATTAAACCCAATGCTTGGGCAGAGCTAACCAAGCAACGCATTACGCAGATTAAGACATTTCGTGAAATTGCTGAACAGGGCTTGAAGCTGATTGACAGCGAGACTCCACATCTGCGTCAACGGTTAGAAGAGATGCATGGTGTTCATGCTTTCCTGGAACAGGAACTGCCGTTAATGATGTCACGCTGGGAGCAGCACTCTCAAGGGTTGCAAGCAACAGCAGTCAATGAGCCAGCGGCGACTCAGTTAATCATCTAGACACTCATGCGCTGCTCTCAGTCCTCAAGCTCGATCGGCTACGTTTCAACCTTCATGCACCACTTTTAACTATTTTCTCCTCCCATGCAACTCCCATTTGTTGGCAAAGTAACCAAGACAAAGCCCTGGATGATTGGGTTGGTCACAGCTGGTTTGGTTGGCATAACAGCAGTTACCATACCGCTGCTTCGTACAGCTACGCCGAAACAATCCATCAGTCAACTGACGGTACCTGTGCAGGTAAAAGACACCACGACGCGGATTATTGCCAGCGGTGAAGTGCAGGCAGTGAAAGAACTGAACCTGAACCCGAAGACGGCGGGGCGACTCGAAGCGCTCATGGTGCAACGGGGCGATCGCGTCAAGCAAGGGCAAATTGTTGCGCGGATGGAAACCAGGGAACTGCAAGCCGATCGCGCCCAGGCACAGGCAGAAATGGCGAAAGCACAGGCAAATCTATCCTTGCTGCGTGCGGGCAACCGTCCTGAAGCGATCGCGCAGGCGCAGGCAAGTGCGAATCAGGCACAGGCACAAATCGCTTCCGCGCAAACCCGGTTGAATCTGGCATTGCAGCGATCGCAGCGAAACCGTACACTCTCCGCAGAAGGTGCCATCAGCCGGGATACGCTCGATGAAGTGCTGAATGAAGAACAGAGTGCCAGAGCCAACCTTGAGCAGGCTAAAGCTGGTTACAATAACCTCGCACAGCAGCTCAACCAGCAAAAAAATGGTTCTCGCATTCAGGAAGTGGAACAGGCAGCCGCGCAAGTCGCTGGCGCACAAGCCAGCCTCGATAAGATCGATGTGCAGCTAGAAGATGCAGTCATTCGCGCCCCGTTTGACGGTGTGATTACACAGACTGGCGCAGAAGTAGGAGCCTTTGTCGCACCGACCAGCTTTGCCTCCAGCACGTCTTCGGCAACGTATGTCGCTAATCTCGCCAGCGATCTAGAAGTGAAAGCCAAAGTGCCAGAAGTGGATATTGCTCAAATTCGGCTGGGGCAAACGGTTGAAATTCGCGCTGGTGCTTACCCAGAGCAGACGTTTAAAGGCGTTGTCAAACGGATTTCTCCAAAAGCTGAAGAAGAAGATGCCACACAGAAAGGCGTTGTCACCTTTGCTGTATGGGTAGAGCTTGAGACGGGCAAAGACCTGCTGCGATCGGGCATGAAGGACATTGATCTAACCTTCTTAGGCAAGCAATTGAAGCAGGCGCTGATTGTACCCACAGTGGCGATCGTCACCGACAAAGGGCAAACAGGCGTACTCGTGCCCGATGCTCAGAACAAGCCAAAATTTCAACTGGTTACAGTCGGTTCCACGATCGGCAACGAAACCCAAATCCTGAGCGGCATTCAGGCAGGCAATCAGGTCTTCGTCGAACTGCCCGAAGGTCAGAAGTTGGAAAACATTACAAAGGGAGTGAACCAGAAATAGTTTTTGGTTGTTAGTTAATGGTTTTTGGAAGTCAGAAGTCAAGGCTAATTCAAAACTCAAAACGCCTTCCCCCTCTTCCTCTGCTTCCCTTGCTTCCCCTGCTCACTCCTTCCCCCTCTCCCCCTCACCCAATGGACTTACTCGAAAGTGGCAAAATGGCGGTCAAAACGTTGACTGCAAACAAGTTACGCAGTGCGCTGACGATGCTGGGCATTGTGATCGGCAATGCGTCGGTGATTGCGATGGTGGGTATCGGACAGGGTGCCCAAAAGTTGGCTTCCGAACAGTTTGAGTCGCTGGGTCCAAACGTCCTCTTTGTCTCGCCCGGTAACGCTGAGGGACGTGGACGCACGGCTGATATACCCAGAACGCTGGTTCTCGACGATGCTGAGGCGATCGCGGTGCAAGTACCTTCCATTAAAGAAGTCGCGCCGCAACGGCAGAGCCAGTTGACGATCGTCTACAAAAATCTCAACACCAATACGTCGGTAGTTGGCACCACACCCGAATTCCTGACTGTACGCAGTTTTGATATGGCAAAAGGGCGCTTTCTTAGCGACCAGGATCTTAAACGTGACAACCAGGTTGTTGCTGTGGGCGCAGACTTAGCCAATCGTTTCTTTGGCAATAGCGATCCGATCGGTCAGCAAATCCGCATCAAAGGCGTGAGCTTTCAGGTGATTGGTGTTTTACAGGCAAAAGGGTCATTCTTGGGCAGCAACCAGGATAATACTGCTTACGTCCCGATTACGACTCATGCTGCTCGCCTGACTGGACGCACGTCTCCCTATGGCTTGGATGTGTCTGTGATTTCGATCTCGGCGAAAAACGAAAGCAATATTCGTGCGGCTGAATTTCAAATCACTAACTTGTTACGGTTACGTCACAAAATTGTGGACGATGACGACTTTCAAGTACAAACCCAAAAAGACGTGTTAGCCATTGTTGACACGATTACGGGCGGCTTGACAGCAATGTTAGCCGCGATCGCAGGCATTTCTCTCCTCGTCGGCGGCATCGGCATTATGAACATCATGCTGGTTTCTGTCACCGAACGGACTCAGGAAATTGGCTTACGCAAGGCGATCGGTGCCTCCCAGCAAGATATTCTGATTCAGTTCATGATTGAAGCCGTCATTCTCTCTGCGGCTGGAGGATTGCTAGGCACCACGATCGGCGTTGGTGGCATTCTTGCTGTCGGTGCCGTCACTCCACTGAAGGCAAGCGTTTCACCGATTGCGATCGCCCTTGCCGTCGGTGTCTCCGGTGGCATCGGCTTATTCTTCGGCGTTGTTCCCGCCCGACAAGCCGCGAAACTTGATCCGATCGTGGCGCTGAGAAGCACGTAGAGGAAGGCTAAAGGCTGAAGGCTAAAAAGCGGAGCCAAGAGTCGGGAGCCAGAAGTCAGGAGCCAGAAGCAGACAGACTCAAAACTTTTATCCTTTATCCCTCATCCTTTATCCTTTCCTTTCCTATGCCTACCTCCACCATCATTCGTCTCGAAGACATTTATAAAATCTACGGTTCTGGTGAAACAGAAGTACAGGCGCTTGCAGGCGTAAACCTTGTGGTTGAACAGGGCGAGTATTGCGCCATTATGGGTGCGTCTGGTTCGGGCAAATCGACGATGATGAACGTGATTGGTTGTCTCGATCGCCCCACACGAGGGCGCTACTACCTGGATGGCGAAGATGTTGCCCAGTTGGACGATACAACGCTTGCCCATGTGCGCAACCGCAAGCTAGGGTTTGTGTTTCAGCAGTTTCATCTATTGCCGCAGCTATCGGCGATCGAAAACGTGATGCTGCCGATGGTGTATGCAAATGTCCCCGATCGGGAACGGCACGATCGGGCGGCTGATGCGCTGACCCGCGTGGGGTTGGCAAATCGGATGAAAAACAGACCGTTTGAACTGTCGGGTGGGCAACAGCAGCGGGTTGCCATTGCACGGGCGATCGTTAATCGTCCTGTGATGCTGCTGGCAGACGAGCCAACAGGTGCGCTAGATTCTCACACCACTGTCGAGATTCTCAATATCTTTACTGAGCTAAACGCGAGTGGAATGACCGTTGTGATGGTGACGCACGAAGCCGATGTTGCCCGTCGTACTAATCGCGTGATCTGGTTTAAGGACGGTACCGTGGTGCATCCGCATCTCGCACCCCAAGACCTTAAGCAGCTTCTAGCTGTTTGAAGACAATACCAACCGTTAAGCGTTGCCATTGGGCACGAGGGAGCAGGAATCTATAGTAGCGCTCACGCTGACCGCTAACCGCTGATAGCTGATAGCTAACCACTGACCACCCAACGCTCGCCAGAAAACTACGCACCGATCGCCTTGGTCAACGTGCGGCTGACTTTAGCGGGGCAGAGAATCGTCTCACCATCGCGGTAGCCGACAAAGCGGACATAAACCAGTTCACCTACAGCAATATCAGGTGCATCGGGCTGATGGAGTTTGGGATCGTATGCGACCTGTTCCCATGCTGTGCCAATTTGGCTGTAGCCCCAGCTCTGCATCAGATTTTCTAGCGGTACAAACATTGGTGTGATATTTTTGGCTGGTAAATCTGGCTTTACCTCAATGATTTTGTTAATGCTTGGATAATGTGTGAACAGCGTTTGTAGCTGTTTGAAGAGCGAGTGGCGCACTGTTGTCGTTAGTGATGCCTCTTGGTGCTGTAATGCCTGCCGCAGTTGTGAGCATTCTTGCGTGAGTCGATCGTTCTCTTGCTTTAGTGCCTGTTGACGCTGTACGTGTTCACTTGCTAACGCTTCTGATTGCTGCGATGCCTGTTGAACGGGAGGATGCGCTTGAGCGAGTTGTTCGCTGCGTCGCTGTAGTTCTTGCAGACGGAGGCTCTCTTGCGTTAGCTCTGCTTTTTGTTGGAATTCTTGCTGGAGACGCTCATAATCTCGCCGCAAGCGACTGCGTTCAGCCTCAAGCTTGTCGTTGCTTTTGGAGCCTAAGTCTACCAGCTTGACGATCGCCAGAATGAAGACGAACTCGATCAAAAAACCAAACCAGAACAGGTTGGTATTGTCTCCCATGATCCTGACCTCCACGCGATCGCCGCAGCTAGATTTACCATCCCCCATTTTGGCTTATGAGGCTCGTCCCAGAGCTGTTGCAAGATGGCTTTTTGTTACGCAGAAATTATCTGGAATACATATATCGACACCCACGCGTTCAAACCTAAAGCAGGCTGAGCTGAATGTCGTCAGGTTCCGGTGTTGGCTTGCGACGTGCTTTACGCGGTTTGATATCGACGTGGGCAACAAACCAGGTGCGCAAGGCTTTTGCCTGTTCCAGGTCGATCGCCTCTAGATCTAAGGCTGGCGGATAAAGGTCAGGTTCTGGTGCGGCTGCCCAACTCACTTCGGTATCAAAGCGCGTTGCTCCAAAGGGCATCAAACTTGTTGGCATCCGCGACAGGTGCGGCACAACGTTGTCCAACCCCAAAAACCGCTGGCGCTGTTGTTCTAGTTGTTGGACTCGCTGCTTGCGGGCTTGCTTGTAATTGAGAATTGGGGCAGGATAGCCTTTCATCGGCAGCGGCGAGCCGAGACATTTAGGCGGCAGATGCTTTAGTTCTGGTAGCCAGCGCTTGATGAAGATGCCATCGGGATCGCAGCGATCGACCGCTACCTGCTCTGGGTTATAAATGCGCGTCCAGGTTTTATCGACGCAATGGGTGACACCAGACTGCATTGCCCATTGATAATGGTCGATCGGGCAATCGCCATCGATCAGATGCCGCATGAAATGTAAGGCACCATAGCGCCAATCCATGCCTAACAAATTGCTCAAAAAGCTGGAGTACAGGGCGCGAACACGAAAGTTGAGTTCTTTCCAGCCGCCTGTTGACTGGAGGCATCGCGCGGCTGCATCGACTATGGGAAACCCCGTTTCACCTTCCTGCCATGCCCGATACAGGTCTTCGTCAAATGACCAGCCATCGTCATCAAAAATGCTGTAGAGCGATCGCAGTTCCAACTGTGGCAGGTAGCGAAATCGCTGAGCAAAACCACTACCCCAACGCAATCGGGCAATCAGTTGCTTACGGCTACGCTGCACTCGCAAATCGGGTGAAGACTTGATCTGCTGCGCGGTTTTGTAGCATTCCCGGATTGAAATCGCACCAAACTTAATGTGGGGACTCAGCCCTGTGGTCGCTTCGGCACTGGGATAAGAAAGCTGCCAGTAATAGCGTTCCGTTTTTTCATCTAGAAATTCTTGCAACATCTTGCGGGCGGCTTGTGTGCCAGCAGGAGGAATGAGCTTGCTGTCTGGCAAATGCCCGACATCGGTTAGCGTTGGCAACGGTTCGCTGGTAATGTCATCTGGCACACGAACATGAGCTGGGATCGGTACTATATCCGCATTCATGTCGGCGTACCACAAGTCCCGATACTGAGGATAGGGAATCAGTTCAGCGGTCGTAGCAAGGGGTTCAAACCAGCGGATTTTAAGGTCGTCTTGCGCTAAGGCGTGGTTGAGACGCGCATCTCTTACCCGACCGTAGATCCGCTCAAAGTCAATGTGGGCATAAATGCCATCTGCCTGCGTTTCACGAATGAGTTGAGGCAGTACGTTAACCGGATCGCCCGATCGCAAAAGCAATCGTCCACCCCGATCGCGCAAATCCTGATCCAGCGATCGCAAGCACTCCAGCATAAACGAAACCCGTGCCGAACCTGTTTCGGGATGGTGCAACAGAGCGCGATCGAACACAAAGACCGGAATCACCTCACCCCGCAAGGCAGCACGATACAACGGCGCATGATCCGCAATGCGTAAATCCCGACGAAACCAGACGATCGTGCGGTTCATAGCTCAAGTCAGCACAGTGGGCAATGCCCCCAGCTTAACAAAGCTTAAGACTCAAGCGCTGTTGGTTGGTTGTTAGAAAGAATCAGGAGTCAGGAGTCAGAAGCCAGTTTTTGAGAACGTTTTTAGCCTTCTTTCATCCCTCATCCCTCATCCTTTTGCCTGTTGCAGCAGCTTCTTGACAGCATCAAGCAAATCGGGCGGATGGTAGGGTTTAGTGATATAAGCATCTGCGCCTTGCTTCATGCCCCAGTAGACATCAAACTCTTCGCTCTTGCTGGTACACATGATCACAGGAATATGCTTTGTTTTAGGATCATTCTTAATCCAGCGACAGAGTTCGTAGCCGTTTTTGCGCGGCATGACAATATCCGTGACTACGACATCAGGTGACTTTACCGTGATGTGCTCGATCGCCTCTTCACCGTCAACCGCCTCAATGACGCTAAAGCCGCTTTTTCTAAATTGCTCTGAGACCATTTCCCGCACAGTGGGGCTATCGTCTACGATCAGAACTGTAGTCATAACTCCATAACGGCTTAGTTATTTAAGGCGTAATTGCGATAGTTTAACGTGTTTGCAGAACCAATAGTCGTCAGCCATTGAGACCAATGCTCCTTTAAAGCGGCGGCAGCGGCACTGCGATCGATGTCGGCGGCATCAAGAAGAGGCGCATCCTGTAGTCTTATTCATCCCAAAATGGATTGTTCCGGGCACCGAAGCATGGCGGTTCAGATGACAGCTTTTGAAGGAACATTCATTCACTCAAACGGTGTAGCAACTTTCAGTTCGACCAGTCAGAATACTCAGCTAAACAACGAATCAATACAACCAGATCAATACAGCCAGGGAATCAGGCGCTTCACTTGCCGCTGATAGTCAGCATAGTCAGGGTATTTTTGCAGTAACCAGTGCTCTTCGCGGTTCGCCTTGGCGTTGAAAAATACAAGCAAGACGATGGTGCCGATCAGGTGACTCAGGCTTACTTGATAGAGTGCCCAACTAAAGGCACCTGCAACCAGTCCGCTGTAAAGAGGATGCCGTACCAGACTGTAAACGCCCGATCGCACCAACTGTCCATCATCTTTGGGATGCGGTAACGGTGTCAGGCTGTGACCTAAATCGAGCAACCCTTTGACAATCAGCGTGAGCGCCGAAAGTCCCAGCACTGCCGCCATACCCCACAGTCCATAGCGTTCTGCTAGAGACAGGTGGAGCGAAGCGGGAGCATAGACTGGTAACGCAATAAAGCTAAGGATGGCGATCGCCTGTGCCAGCACCCAGTACTCGCCCCGCTGACCCTGCCAGCTATTCGTGCTAAAGCCCCAATCGGTGAAGAGTTTCATGGTGCGATCGAGTTTAGTAATCTAGAAATCGGATTTCTCTTCAGAGCCATACTGTTGCACATCCAAGTCGTGTTTAGGAACCCGATTTCTTTCTCATTTCCAGGCTTGTGTGGCGCGATCGAGCGTCTCAATCTCCTGCTGTGTCAAACTCCAGCCCAAAGCTCCAGCGTTTTGTCTCGCCTGTGCCGCATTTTTCGCACCTGGGATGGGAATGACATTCCCTTGAGCAATGAGCCAGTTAAGCGCAACCTGGGCGGGAGTGCGCTGATGAGAGTCACCAATTGCTTGCAGAGCGCTGATCACAGGCGCAATTTTCTCTAGCCCACTTTGGTTGAAGCGAGGATCGAGACGGCGGGCACCCTGGATCGATTGACCTTGCGATCGTGCCGACTCAGCCGTATACTTCCCGGTCAGCAAGCCCTGTGCCAGTGGACTGTACGCCAGAATGGTGATTCCCAAATCGCGGGCAGTATCGAGAATGCCGTTGCGTTCGATTTGACGAGTCAGCAACGAGTAGCGCACCTGATTGACTGCCAGCGGTACGCCTCTAGCTGCCAAAAACTTGTGTGCCTGCCGCATCTGTTCGGCTGAGTAATTGCTCACTCCTACGGTAGCGATTCTGCCTTGCTGCACCTCATCCGCCAGTGCATTCATCAACACACGTTTGCCCAGCAGAAAGTCAAACGGTTGATGCACTTGATAGAGCGCGACTTGTGACACTTGCAGTCGTTCTAAACTGGCAGTCAGGGCATCAGAAACCGATTGGGCATTGAAGCGCCAGGGCAGCGGAAAGAACTTCGTCGCAATCTGGACGGGTTTGTCCGTCTGTCGCATGAACTGCCCAAGCAGTCGTTCAGATTCGCCGAAACCGTAAACTTCAGCCGTATCAAAAAAGTCAATGCCAGTATCTAAAGTGGCATCGAATGCTTCGCGTACCTGATCAGCCCCATAATCGTTACCGTAGCTCCAGAAAAGCTTGTCTCCCCACGCCCAGGTGCCAATGCCGAGGGCGGTGACGGCGGGACCATCTTTGCCAAGCGTTACCGTTTGCACGCGATCGCTCCCTGTTCTGTAGGTCTCTAATACTTAGTGTATCGCTTGGGAAGGGAGAGGAGTGGGGAGTCGGGAGTCGGGAGTCGGGAGTCGGGAGTGTCGAGTTTGGAATCGCTTCCTCTGCTCCCTCTGCTTCCCCTTCTGCCTCCTGCCCTCTGCCTTCTGCCTCCTAACCTCTCGGTAGCATTTCAGCCTAATCTAGATAGGAAAGCTGAATGTGATTTAACGACGCTTTAGGAATTGGCTATGGCAACGAGCAAATTATCTGATTCACAGGACTTTCGATCGCCGCAAGATGTTGCGCCCAGATCTAGAATCAGTCTGCTGACGATGTTCCGGTTGGGACTCTACCAGATGGGACTGGGGATGATGTCAGTGCTGTTTTTGGGTGTGTTGAATCGGGCGATGATTGGCAACCTGGCGATCCCAGCGACGATCGCGGCAGGAGCGATCGCGGCGCATCAATTTGTAGCACCCGCACGAGTCTGGTTTGGGCAACTGTCGGACGGCAGACCGATCGCAGGCTACCATCGCACGGGCTATGTTTGGGCTGGCACGGTATTGTTTGCGATCGCCTCGTTCTTAGCTGTACAGGTGATGTGGCGCTTGGGTGCAGCCGTTCAGACAGCAGGCGGCTGGGTTTGGAATAGTGAAACGTACCTCTGGACAGCCGCATTAGCAGGCGTGTTCGCGCTGTATGGCATGGCGCTCAGTGCTGGCTCGACTCCTTTTGCCGCGTTGCTCGTTGATGTTTCAGATGAGACCAATCGCCCCAAGCTCATTGGCGTGGTCTGGTCGATGCTCATGGTAGGCATTGTCGTTGGCGCAATTTTGATTAGCGTGTTGCTCAAACGGTTGACCCTGGAGACACCGCTGGATGTGCTGCAAGCGTCGATCAACCGTGTGTTTGTGATTGTGCCCGCGATCGTCATTGGGTTAGCAGTCCTGGCAACGGCTGGCGTAGAGAAAAAATATTCGCTGTATGCGTCGCGATCGTCATTAGCCGATCGGGAAGACAAAATCACGCTGGGTAGAGCGCTACGGGTTTTAACTGCCAGTCGCCAAACCGGAATCTTCTTCACCTTTTTACTGGTGATGACCATCAGCCTCTTCATGCAGGATGCCGTCCTGGAACCTTACGGAGCCAAAGTCTTTGGCATGGAGTTCTCTAAAACTACGTTGCTGAACGCTTTTTGGGGGACTGGCACACTCATTGGCATCAGTAGCGCAGGCTTTTTAGTCGTGCCGCGTTTGGGCAAACAACAAACCGCTAGATTGGGCTGTCTTCTGGTAGCAGCTTGCGTTCTACTACTGATTGCCGCTGGCTTTACTGCCAACCAAAACGCCCTTAAAGGAGTTGTCTTCGCCTTTGGTTTAGCCTCTGGCATCACGACGACAGGCGCGTTGAGCCTGATGCTAGATCTCACCGCAGCCGAAACTGCCGGAACCTTTATCGGTGCTTGGGGCTTGGCGCAAGCAATGGCACGAGCACTATCAACCGTTGCAGGGGGAACGGTTTTGGATATTGGCACTAAGCTTTTCACGGCTCCTGTCCTGTCTTACGGACTCGTGTTTGCGGTGCAGGCTTTGGGTATGCTTGTGGCGGTAGGGCTGCTGAGCCGCGTGAATGTGGCAGAATTTCAGTCCAATGCGAAGGCAGCGATCGCAACCGTCATGGGCAACGAATTAGATTGAGGCAGTTGTTAGTTGTTGGTTGCTGGTTGTTAGATAGAGATGCCTCTAAAAACTAACCACCAAAAACCAAGAACTTATCCTATGTCTGACTTCTGGACTCAGGTGCTCGATTTTTCCCGAACCACGACTGCAAAAGTGGGCGCACAACTGCTGCAAGACTTTGGACACGTCTGGGTAGCAGAAAAACAGGCGGCAGAAAAAGCTGATGGAAGCCTTGTCACGCAATCCGATCGCTGGGCAGATGAGACGTTGAGAGGGGCGATCGCCCAAGCCTTTCCCGATCACGGCGTTCTCAGCGAAGAAGTCGAACACATTTTTCCCGCAAATGACTGGTGCTGGATTGTCGATCCGCTAGACGGCACCACCAACTTTGCCAGAGGCTTGCCGATCTGGGGCATTTCGCTAGGGTTGCTCTACAAAGGTACGCCCGTTTTCGGCTACATCGCTCTGCCGCCGTTGGGACAATCCTTTTATGGCTATTGGCGTGGCGATTCTGGATTGGAGATACCAACGGGCGCTTTTTTGAACGATCGCCCCATCCACACCAGCATCGACACTCTTACCTCAAACCATTTCTTCAACCTCTGCACCCGCAGCACTGCCCTGCTCAAGAACCCCTTTCCCTGCAAAATTCGGATGCTGGGAGCCACAACCTATAGCTTTCTGACGACTGCTGCCGGAGCCACCCTCGGCGGAGTTGAAGCAACCCCCAAAATCTGGGATATTGCCGCAACCTGGGCGATCGTGCAAGCAGCAGGCGGCGTTTGGACTCCACTGGAACTAAACCCAATCTTTCCGCTTCAGGTAGGGAAAGACTACGGCGATCGCGCCTATCCAACCCTGGTTGTCAGCCAACCTGAACTCGTGCCTACCTTTTTGTCCCTCGTGCACACGTTGCAGCACAAATAGAAAAGCTAAACGATAAAGGACGAAGGCTAAACGCTTGAGGAAAGGTAAAAACGTTAAGTATTTATATACCTAACGCACCAATTCTACCGCCCTCACCCCCAGCCCCTCTCCCAGTGGAGAGGGAAGTAAAGTTTAAGCTTGTTCCCTCTCCCGCTGGGAGAGGGCTAGGGTGAGGGGCGTTGTGTCGTGGTGAGGCAAGTATATAAATGCCAAACTTTAGCCTTTAGCCTTTAGCCTTGCACCCCCACGCTGCCGTCTTCCCGTAAAATGCTAATCGGGGAGAGCAACTAGAAAGGCTAAAGGCTGAATGATAAAGGATAAAAAACTTAGCCTTTAGCCTTTAGACTTTAGACTTTCCCCAAAATCCCCTCGCTCGTTTGGAGAATTGCTGTGGATCTGTCCCGTATACCTGCCCAACCAAAACCCGGTTTGCTAAACGTCCTGATCGAGATTCCCGCTGGGAGTAAGAATAAGTATGAGTTCGATAAGGACTTGAATGCGTTTGCCTTAGACCGTGTGCTCTACTCATCGGTGCAATATCCGTATGACTATGGCTTTGTGCCCAATACCCTGGCTGATGATGGCGATCCCCTGGATGGCATTGTGCTGATGGATCAGCCAACGTTTCCTGGCTGCGTCATTCCGGCACGTCCGATCGGTATGCTAGAAATGATTGACGGCGGCGATCGTGACGAGAAAATTTTGTGTGTTCCCGACAAAGACCCCCGCTATGCTCAAGTGAAGCGCCTTGCTGACATTGCCCCTCACCGTCTGGATGAAATTGCTGAATTCTTCAGAAGTTACAAAAATCTGGAGAAAAAGGTGACAGAGATCCTTGGTTGGAAAGATGTTGAATTTGTCTTGCCGTTGGTAGAGCAGTGTATCAAGGCAGGCAGCGGTAAAGGCTAAGAGCAGATTGAACCTGCTTTGACATAGGACAGGCTTAGGGAACAGATTCTAAGCCTGCTAGAGATACATATACTCATGGCATATTAAAGATCGTCCTGATTACTTCAAGACACCTGGTTTTAGGAAATAGGTGTGTTCTATTTACTCAAGCAAAAATGCTATTCTTTGACATTCTTGCTTGATCTGGTTCTTTTGCTAAAGAATCTCATAATGCGGTTGATTGAAATTCTGTCCGCCGTCTAGTCATCATTGCGTTTTGCTTGCTGCCAACGCTAACGATCTGGGTAGCATAAGCATAAGTGGGATCTTACAAATGTACTGAGAAAAACGGCTTATGAATCAGAACACGGTATTGAGCTGATTCAAGGCTATGAGATTAATGAAATCCATCGCCACTGCTTATGGCATTGGTTGCAGCCGCGTTAGATGAAGCAACAATGGCAGTGGTCGCGTCAGTTGATCGATCGCCCCCTGTATTCAACGCCCAGTTTAGACTTCAACCCTTCGCAATGTGTACTTCGATCGCCGTCCTTTTAGTTAGCTCCAACCCGCCTTGTTGTCATTTTAGACTTGTTAGAAGCTACTTCAGACCCAAACATGCCAAACCCTGATTCACCTGCGTCCAACCCCCAGGATCAAAGTGCAGATACCGAGTCTGTGCCTTCATCTTCAGAGTTCACGATTGAGTTCTGGGGGGTTCGAGGCAGCATTCCCGCTCCTGGGCGCAAGACAGTTCGCTATGGTGGCAACACATCCTGTGTAGAGATGCGCGTGGACGGCAAACGGCTCATCTTTGACGGTGGCACAGGGCTGCGTGTGTTGGGCAAACATTTGCTCAAGGAAATGCCTGTGGAAGCGTATATGTTCTTCAGCCATTCTCATTGGGATCATATTCAAGGGTTTCCGTTTTTTGTGCCAGCCTTTGTGAAGGGCAACTGCTTTCATATTTACGGGGCGATCGCTCCCAACGGAGCCACGATGCAGCAACGGCTGAGCGATCAGATGCTGCATCCGAATTTTCCTGTACCCATTCAGGTGATGCAGTCTGATTTGAAGTTTTACGATCTGGTGCCTGGTGAAACGATGGAATTGGGCGCGATTGCGATCGAAACCGGTCCGCTAAACCACCCCAACACGGCGATGGGCTACCGTGTGACCTGGCAAGGGCGTACGGTTGTTTACGCTACGGACACCGAACATTACCCCGATCGATTGGATGAAAATTTGTTGTATCTTGCCCGCGAAGCCGATGTCTTGATTTACGATGCCTGCTACACCGACGAGGAGTACCACGACCCCAAAACGCCCAAGGTTGGCTGGGGACACTCGACCTGGCAAGAAGCGATTAAGCTAGCAAAAGCAGCAGGCGTGAAGAAAGCCGTCATCTTCCACCATGATCCAAACCACTGCGACGACTTTTTGGATGATGTTGAAGCACAGGTGCGATCGGTGTTTCCTAACAGCGTACTGGCGAGAGAAGGCATGATCTTGCCAGTATAGAGACCGATAGTTTTCGATCACGCCCTGGCAAATGGGATCATGCTACGCAACATTAGCGCATTTCTTAGATGCCAGATGCTTTGTGCAGCTAGAGGAACAAAGACTAATACCAATTCTATAAAATCGCCTTACAGATTCGTTTTTGCTGCTGACCGCTGACCGCTGACCGCCAGCCGAAGCTTGCCTGTGTAGCCACAGTTTAGTGAAATGGTATAACTGAGTCTCAAGATCGGTTCGCTTCTGCAATGCGGCGAAGCCAGGTTTCGTCTCTGCCGCTGTGGTTTTCAACTGCTGGTTAACCTTGCGTCATAAAATTGCGT